>JANNEU010000375.1:0-26531 GCA_031379035.1 Hyphomicrobiaceae bacterium
CCTGATGGCGGAAGCCGCCGAAAAGAGGCCGAAGGCCAGGAAACCCAAGCCAGCCCAGTTCCCCGCTGGCCAGCAGGTGGCCTACGCCGGCGTCGGCAACATCTACGGGTCCAGTGGCAACTGGCCGCGGTACAACCCGGACGAGCTGCTGACCCGCCAGGGCTATGCCGTGTACGACCGGATGATGCGTGACGAGCAGGTCAAGGCCGTCATGAAGTTCAAGAGCGACGCGCTGACCTCGCGCAGCTGGTCGTTCGTGTTCGATGAGGACTGTGCCCTTGCCCCCGATGAGCAGGCGCGCCGCAGTTCCCTGATGACCCGCCTGGTGCAGGAGATGGGCGGCAGCTTCGTCGATTCAATCAGCTACATCCTGCGTGCGATGCGCCATGGATACAGCATCACCGAGAAGGTGTACGACCTGTACTGCGGGGCTGGCAGCATCACGCTCTTTCTAGCGCGCCATTGCGCGGAAGTGTTGGGGAGACGATAGCCAAAGACGAGCAACATTGGCACCAAAACGGCTGCGCCGATGGCAACGCGGGCCAGTGTCAAGGTGAGCGGCGGCAGATAAGGCAGTGCCTCCTTGGCGAAGATGAATGTTGCGCCCCAGAGGATGGACAGGATAATCAGCAGAACCCAGTGGATCGGGCGCATGGTGGGCGGAACTCCAGCGGCGTGGATATCGTTTGCGTGGCTCTAAACGATCTCGCCCAACCCCGCGACCCGGTTGTTGCGCGCTCATGTCGAGAGCAATGTGTCGAGGGCAATGTGTTGTGGCCAGCATGTTGTGGCCAGCGTGTCGTGGCGTGTGGCGGTGTGTCTGTGAACGGCTTCGGCAATTCACCAACGGCAGGTGTGTGAATTCAATGAAACACGATACACACGCGTCTTGTAACGAGACTGGAGCACACAATGGCCGTGACCGAGCCGACAACACAACGGCGACATACAGCCTTCTGGCAGGTACTGGTGGTATTTGTTCTGCTGACGTTTCTTGCGTCACTGACGGGTGGGCTGTTCGGGCCGGGGGCATGGTACGCAGGTTTAGCAAAGCCATCTTGGAACCCGCCGAACTGGGTTTTCGCGCCGGTATGGGGAATCCTCTACATCATGATTGCGGTCTCGGGCGCGCTGGCGTGGCAGGCCGGCGCGAGCGCACGCGTGATCGGCTTGTGGGGCGCGCAAATGGCGCTGAACGCGCTATGGACGGTGCTGTTCTTTGCACTGCAGCGGCCGGGTTGGGCGCTTATTGAGATCGTCTTCATGTGGTCGGCCATTGCACTTTACGCGCGCGCGGTATGGCCAGTTGAGCGTCGGAGCACGTGGCTGATGCTGCCCTACCTCGCGTGGGTGAGTTTCGCTGCCGCGCTGAACGCCGCGCTGTGGTGGTTGAACAGGTGAGGGTAGGTACCCATCTCGCGGCCAGTATTCAGATGTGCACCACTTCTTCGGGCCTTATCGATGGCAACACTTTCAGAATGGCGGGAACGAGCGGCACCACATCTTCGATGCGGTTCGTGCGTGCGTGCAGAACGACGACGGCAAGAGTTCGTCCATTCAGATTTTGTTGCTGTGACAGACTGCTATCGATAGTGACCAGAACATCAAAACGGCCCTCGATCGCGTCAAGAAGACGGCCGTTGGTCAGGCCTGCAACCCCTGCATAGGCTGCGGTCTCGACATGAAATCCAACGAGCTCGTGTCTGAGATCGTGCGGCAGACACTCGTCGAGAATCACCCGGCGCAGAACTGACATCAGGCTGCCTTGTCTACCAGCAGGTTACGCTGCGCCAATTCCAGAACGGCTACCGCGTGTTCACGCCTGACCGTAGGAAACTGCTGTAGGAAGCGGTCAAGCGGATCACCAGCTTCCAAGTAGTCGAATAGCGTTTTGACGGGAACTCGCGTTTCCGCAAATACAAGCCTGCCGCCGAGTGTGTCGGGCGAGGCGGTCACGAGAGGGTGAGGTAGCGGCATCGCGTTTGTCCTGTATGGCGAGGGCGTACAATAGCACAAAACCATCCTAATCACGCGGGCACTTTTCTCTACCGCCGCTTCTTGCCACCACTCGGCACGTCGCGGCCGCCCTTGGCCCAACCGCCGCCGGTGGGGGATTTGCCGAAGCCGGCTTTGCGACCGGTGCTGTCAGGCACGGGCGTGCCCTTCGTCGTGAAGCTCTGGTAGCCGTGCTTCTTGCCGAGGCGTTTGCCTTCGCCGCCGCCGAGGCCGGTCCCCGCCGGTTGCCACGTCGGGATCAACTGGTGTTTGCCGGGGCCGATCAGATCGGCGCGGCCCATGGCTTTCAGGGCTTCACGCAGCAGCGGCCAATTCTCGGCATCGTGATAGCGCAGGAACGCTTTGTGGAGGCGTCGTTGACGCAAACCCTTGACGGTTTCGACGCTCTCCGAACCGCCGCGGCGCACGGCCTTCAGCGGATTCTTGCCGGAGTGGTACATGGCGGTGGCGAGCGCCATCGGTGACGGCAGGAACGTCTGCACCTGATCGGCGCGGTACTTGTTCTTCTTGAGCCACAGCGCGAGCTCCACCATGTCCTTGTCCGTCGTGCCCGGATGGGCGGCGATGAAGTAGGGAATGAGGAAGTATTCCTTGCCGGCGTCTTTGGCGGCACGATCAAACATTTCCTTGAAGCGGTCGTAAGTGCCGATGCCCGGCTTCATCATATGCGCGAGCGGACCGTCCTGCGTGTGCTCGGGCGCGATCTTGAGATAGCCGCCGACGTGGTGGGTGACGAGTTCTTTCACGTACGCTGGGCTGGTGACGGCGAGATCGTAGCGGACGCCGGACGCCACGTGCACCTTCTTGATGCCGGGGAGTTCGCGCGCTTTCTTGTAGAGGCTGATGAGCGCGTCATGTGAGGTGTTGAGGTTCGGGCAGATGCCGGGATGCACGCACGACAGGCGGCGGCAGGCGCGCTCGATCTCGGGGTCTTTACAGGCCATGCGGTACATGTTGGCGGTGGGACCGCCGATGTCGGAGATGTAACCGGCAAAACCTTCGGTCTTGTCGCGGATGTTCTCGATTTCTTTGATGACGCTCGCTTCCGAGCGGTTCTGGATGATGCGGCCCTCGTGCTCGGTGATCGAGCAGAACGTGCAGCCGCCGAAGCAGCCGCGCATGATGGTGACGGAGTGCTTGATCATCTCCCACGCGGGGATCTTTTCGCCGTTGTAGGACGGATGCGGCGCGCGCGCGTAGGGGAGTTCGTAGACGCCGTCCATTTCGGGCGTGGTCAGCGGGATGGGCGGCTGCGTGACCCACAGTTCACGATCACCGTGCTTTTGGACCAGTGGTCGGGCGTTGCCGGGATTGCTCTCACGATGCAACACGCGGCTGGCGCGCGCATAGGTTTCGGGATCAGCTGAGACTTGCTCGTAGGACGGCAGCCTGACGACGGCTTGCGTGTTGCGCAGCATCTTGCCGCCTTCGTCGCTGTCGGCGATGTCGTCGGCGTGCAGTTCCGTGTAACCGTCGGGCACGGATTTCTTGATGATGGCGGCACCGCGCACATCGTCGATCTCGTTGGCGGGAACGCCTTTGGCGAGGCGATGGGCGACATCAACGACGGCACGCTCGGCATTGCCGAACAGCAAGATGTCGGCTTTGGCATCGACGAGGACCGAGCGGCGCACTTTGTCGGACCAGTAGTCGTAGTGAGCGATGCGGCGCAGCGAGCTTTCGATGCCGCCAAGCACGATGGTGGATTTCGGATAGGCCTCGCGGCAGCGGTGGGCATAGACGGTGACGGAGCGATCCGGGCGTTTGCCGCCTTCGCCGCCGGGCGTGTAGCTGTCGTTGTGGCGGATACGGCGGTCAGACGTGTAGCGGTTGACCATTGAATCCATATTGCCGCCGGTGATGCCAAAGAACAGGTTCGGCTTGCCCAGGGATTTGAACGCGTCCGGGCTCTGCCAGTCGGGCTGAGCGATGATGCCGACGCGGAAACCTTGGGCTTCGAGCAGGCGGCCGATGATGGCCATGCCGAAGCTGGGGTGGTCGACGTAGGCGTCGCCGGTGACGATGATGATGTCGCAGCTGTCCCAGCCGAGTGCGTCCATTTCGGACCGGCTCATCGGCAGGAAGGGGGCGGTGCCGAACCGGTGCGCCCAGTATTTTTTGTGGGAGAACAGCGGCTTGGCTGTCGGAATACCGACAGGTGCGGTCGGTTTGGCGACGGCGGGAGCGAGGGCGGCGGACATGGATTTTGGGCCTGTGGCAGGGCGCGGCGGGGCGGTGCCACGCGAATTTGTGCCGGTGTAACAGGCGGTTGCGCGCTGGGCTAGGGGGCGTGGGGACGCGGCTTGCGCGGGCCATGCTGCCGTAGCAACGCTCGTGCAAGCCGCGTCCTGCCCCCTTGACGCGCATTGCCGTGAGGCCCGCAAAAACCGCTCTGCACAACGACCCGCTGACACAATCGCCGGAAACCGCGATAACTCGTCTCCAACCTAAAATGTGCAGCATCGGAATTGAGCACTGACCTGTCGCAATATCGCCAGTTCCCCTGGCAAATACTTTTAGACTATAACGATCTCGCACAAGCCCAGAATGGGCACGCATCCAAGGAGGAACTCAGTGGTTTTCTTTCATAGACTGGCACGGCCAGCCGCCGCAGCCCTCGGCCTGTTCGCAGCGGTCGCAGCTGCCCAGGCGCAAGAGATCAAAATTGGCGTTAGCGTTGCGCTGACCGGCCCGGCCGCAGCGCTCGGCGGTCCTATCAAGAACACGCTCGCATTGGTGTCCGACAAGATTGCTGGCGTGCCTGTGAAGTATGTGCTGCTCGACGATGCGGCTGACCCGACCACCGCGACCACCAATGCGCGGCGCTTTGTGGCCGAAGACAAAGTGGACGCCATCTTCGGCTCGTCCAACACGCCGGCCACGCTGGCCATTTCGGCCATCGCCAACGAGGCGGGCATTCCGCAGTTCGGCATGGGCCCGATCCCGATCACGCCGGGCAACGTGAAGTGGTCGGTCGTAATGCCACAGCCGGTGCCGCTGATGGCCAAGGCACTGTTCGACCACATGGTCGCCAACAAGGTCAAAACCGTCGGCCTGATCGGCTTCGCTGACAGCTGGGGTGATCTGTGGGTCAAGGTGTTCAAGGAGATCGGCGAGCCGATGGGCTTGCAGATGATCGCCGAAGAGCGCTACGCGCGCGCCGACACATCGGTCGCGGGCCAGGCCTTGAAGCTCGTTGCTGCAAAGCCTGACGCCGTGCTTGTTGCAGGTTCCGGCACGGGTGCCGCGCTGCCGCAGGTGGCGTTGAAAGAGCGTGGCTTCGCTGGGCTGATCTATCAGACCCACGGCGCTGTCTCGAAAGACTTCATTCGCATCGGTGGCGCTGCGGCCGAAGGTGTGATCATGGCGTCTGGCCCAGCCGTTGTCGCCGAAGGCCAACCCGATGGTGCGCCAACCAAGGCACCCGGCATCGCCTTTGTCACGGCCTACGAAGCCAAGTATGGCAAGGACAGCCGCAACCAGTTCGGTGCCCACTTGTGGGATGCCGTGTTGATCATGGAGCGGATCGTGCCGGTCGCCATGAAAACCGCCAAGCCAGGCACGCCAGAGTTCCGCGAGGCCCTGCGCGCAGCGTTGTTGTCGGAAAAGGACATCGCCGCCAGCCAGGGCGTCTATAACTTCACCGAGAAGGATCGTTACGGTGTCGACAACCGCGCCCGCGTTCTGCTCACGGTGAAGGGCGGAAATTTTGAGCTGATCAAGTAAGAGCGAAGGCGGGGACAGCCACCAATGCCTGGGGTGCTGTTCCCCGTCTGGATCGCTGGTGGCGGAATTGGTGGCTGTCCCCAATTCCACCCGGTTTGGTTAAATAATCAGCCAACAGAGTTAACCGTCGCTAAGGCCTCCATTTGGACCGCCGGTGCGATTTTCGATTTTCGGCTACCACCCTAGCCACGGCCCTGGCGATAGACCTCAGCGGTCATCCTGAGCAGTCCTGTGCCCACTCTGGCGATGAGTCTCGACCCTCTTGTCCGAGTAGCGTCTCGCATGCCCGCAGCGGCCCATTCTATGTTTAATTTCAGTCGGTTAATCTTAATGCAGCGCCGGCAACGTTTGCCCATCGCCGCCTACCGCTTTCCAAGCCCGAACAGCTCCCACGCGTTGGTTCGCCCGATCTTACGCCGGTCCGCTTCCGAGATGGTGCACGCGTCAAACCACAGCGCCGCGTGGTCGATGTTCTCGAACGGCCAGTCGGCCGAAAACAGAATGCGGTCTGCGCCGATCTCCAGCATCGCGTCGATCAGCGCTTGCGTGCGGAAGTTGCCCGACGTCGTGATGTAGAAATTCTCGCGGAAATAATCCGACAGCGGACGCTTGGCCGGATACGTCTTCGGTGCCTTCACCCAGGCATTGCGATTGTCCACGCGCCACATCGAATAGGGCAAACCCTCGCCCATATGCCCGATGATGATCTGCAACTTCGGATGCACGTCGAACAGCCCCGACGCCATCAGCCGCAACGCGTGCACGGCAGTTTCCTGTCCGAACGCCCACGTCGGTCCAAGCAGCCACGGATGCCCGTCGTAGATTTGCGAATGCTGCGGCAGCGGATTACGCGGGTGCAGATAAAACGGCACGCCGAGCTTTTCGACCTCCGCCCAGAACGGCCGGTACTGCGGCAGGTCGTAGTAGGTCGCATTGCCGGCGTCGTTGATCTGGCTGAAGCCGTTGACGAGCGCACCGCAGAACCCCAGCTCTTTGATGCAACGGTGCAGCTCGCGTGCGGCAGCATCCGGGTCTTGCAACGGCAGCGCGGCGAGCCCCACAAATCTGTCCGGCCGCTTTGCCACTTCGCCGGCCAGAAAATCATTGGCGCGTTTGGCGATCTCGATCGCGCGTGCGGTATCTGGAATGGCCTGCACGGCCGGCGCGTTCAGCGACGGCAGCATCATCTCGATGCCGTGCGCGTCCATCTCGCGGAGCCGCCGCTCCTGCATATCCAGCAGCCGCGCTTTGAGCTCGATCCAGTAATCGCCTGGCACAAAGCCAGCACTGTCCTGCAGCGTTTCCGGGATCGCGAAGTGCTCTTCCAGTGCGACTTTGCCTTGCATGAGAGTTACCTTTGGGTTTTTTGAAATTCGGGCGCGCAACGGCCACCCTCAATGTGCCAGCGCACGCCCGATGCCGAGCAGTTGAGACATCTTCTCGGGGCTGGCAGCCAGGGCATCGCTGGGACCTTCGTACACGATGGCGCCGCGATCCAAGACAACCGTTTTCGCCGCGAACTCCATCGCCAGATGGGCATGCTGCTCGACCAGGATCATCATCATGTTCTCCTCGGCCTTTAACCGCTGCAGGCCGGCCAGCAGTTGATCGACAATCACCGGCGCCAAGCCCTCAAGCGGTTCATCCAGCAATAGCAGGCGTGGGTTGCCCATCAGGGCGCGCCCCACCGCCAGCATCTGTTGTTCGCCGCCCGAAAGCTGATCGCCGCGGCTTTTGCGACGCTTGGCGAGGCCTGGAAAGAACTCGAACACGCGCGCCGCCGTCCACTTGCCCGCACGTTCCGCAACCAGCAGGTTCTCTTCCACTGACAGCGATTTGAAAATCTCGCGCTCTTGCGCCACCAGCGCCACGCCACTCGCATTCCGCGCGTGGATGGGCATGGCCGTGATATCCCGCCCCCCGAACGCCACGCTGCCGCCATGCATGCGCGTGTGCCCCATGATCGTGACGAGCAGCGTGGTCTTGCCAACGCCGTTGCGGCCAAGCAGCGCCAATGTCGCCCCCGGTTCGAGTGCCAGCGTAATGCCGTTCAAGACCACGGTCTCACCGTAGCCCGCGCGCACATCATTGAGGTCCAGTCCGGGTGCGTTGGTCATTTGGGTTTGCGCTCGCCGAGATAGACTTCCCGGACCTTGGGGTTCGCCGCAATCTCTGCCGGTGGTCCCTCAACCAGCGTCGTCCCCTCCACCAGCACCGTAATCCGCTGAGCGACGCGGAACACAATGTCCATGTCATGCTCGATGAGCAGGATCGCAATGTCGGCCGGCAGCTGCTGGATCAGATCGATGATGATGTTGGTTTCGCCGGTCGGCACGCCGGCTGCCGGTTCATCCAGCAGCAGCACTTTGGGTTTCAGCCCGAGCGCCACCGCGATCTCTGTCATCCGCTGGCGGCCATAGGCCAGATCGGTCACCGGCTTCAGCGCTTCCGGACCCAGGCCGACGCGCTCCAGCAGTCCATAGGCTTCATCGATCACCGCACGGTTGCGCCCGGCGGGCCGCAGCATGTTCGCTGCCAGGCCCTCCCGTTCAGCCACCGCCAACGTCACGTTCTCGAGCACGGTCAGTTTGCGGAACAGCTGGTTGATCTGGAAGGTGCGGATCAACCCACGCTTCACACGGCGGGCTTGCGGTTCACGCGTCACATCCACGCCACCAAGCAGGATCGACCCGGCCGACGGATGCAGCGCACCCGAGACGAGATTGACGAACGTTGTCTTGCCGGCACCGTTGGGCCCGATCAGCGCGTGCCGTGCGCCGGGTTCCAGCCGGAAATCAACGTTGTTGGTCACGACAAACGCGCCAAAGGCCTTGCGCAGCCCGCGCGTTTCAATGGCGGCAGGACCAGTCGCGTCTGTCATGCGCTCCGCCCCGTCAACCGACCCACACGATCAGCGAAGCCCGAGAGCACGCCGAGCACACCGCCGCGCGCAAATAACACCATCAGCACCATGAACAGCCCGATCCAGAAATACCAGAACACTGGATCAATCGTTGCAAACCTGTCCTGTGCCAGCATGTAGAGGGGCACGCCGATGAACGCACCGTAGAGCTTCCCGACGCCACCAATGATCAGCATGATCAGGATCGAGCCCGAACGCTCCAGGCTCAAGGTCCCCAGCCCGACGAACGCCGTCGTCTGTGCAATCAGCGCGCCAGAGATGCCAGCAAGTGCGGCCGCCAGCGTATAGGCCATCAGCTTGCGCCGCCCAACCGGCGTGCCGACCGCGTGCATCTTCACGAGGTTTTCGCGCAGCCCCGTCAATGAGCGGCCGAACGCCGAGTGCACCACGGTCCGCAGCATCAGCCAGCACACGAACGCCACGGCCAGACAGTAGAGGTAGGCCACACGGCCATACATATCAAACTTGAAGAGGCCAAACACCGGCCACACCACCATGCCCGACAAGCCGTCCGCGCCGCCCGTCCACGCATGGGCCTTGTTAGCGATCTCGTACAGCATAGCTGCCACAACCAATGTCTGCATGAGCAGTGTCAAACCCGTGGTGCGCAGGATCAGCGCGCCGGACACGAACCCAACCATGGCTGACACCAGCGCCGCGATGACCAGCCCTGACAGCGGCTCGCCCCAGCCGTTGGCGGCTAGAATGCCAGCCGTGTAGGCCCCCACGCCAAAGAAGGCCGCCTGCCCGAGGGTCACGATGCCGGCATAACCGATCAGCAGATCAACACTGAGGGCGAAGATGATGGTCGCGAGCACCTGCGCGCCGAGCGCCAGATAGTCTGGAAACAGAAAGAAGGCGGCGATACCGGCGACCCACGGCAGTAGCTCAAACACGCTCAACCGGTGACGGCGTGCGAACGCGTCGAGCCCGGCGGCAACTTCAGGCGGATAGGGTTTCGCGGATTCGGTCATGTGCGCCCCAGCAGTCCGCGCGGATAGCGCAACAAAATGAGCATGGTCAGCGCATAGATGAAAAATGCACCGTACTCGGGCGCGGCGTATTTGAGGCCGGTGTCCGCAATGCCGACCATCAGCGCCGCCAGGAATGGCCCCCGGATGCTGCCAAGGCCACCGACCGCGACCACGATGAGAAAGTAGACCAGATGTTCGAGCGCATAATTCGGTGAGATCGCGAGGACCTCC
This sequence comes from Hyphomicrobiaceae bacterium, assembly GCA_031379035.1. Taxonomy (GTDB): domain Bacteria; phylum Pseudomonadota; class Alphaproteobacteria; order Rhizobiales; family Hyphomicrobiaceae; genus JABFRJ01. The sequence goes on from JANNEU010000375.1 coordinate 9,871, forward strand.
GCACCGAGTGCGCCACCCAATGCCGCAAGGCCGCTGCCGAGCGCGAACGCGGACGCAAAGAGCCGCGACGTGTTGATGCCCACCGTTTCGGCCATTTTCAGATTGTCGACGGCTGCGCGGAGCTGCGCACCAAAGCGTGTGCGCTCCAGCCCGAGCCAGAGCACTGTTACGACGACCGCACCGCAGACAATCAGAAACGTTCGATAGACCGGCAACGCCCGGTCGAGCACGCTGAATTGACCACTCAGGTAGGACGGCGGTTTGATCGGCTGCGCCAGCGGCCCCCAGAGATAGGTCGCCGCCCCCACTGACATGAAGATCAGCCCCATCGTCAGCAGAACCTGATCCAATTCCTCGCCGCCGTAGTAGCGGCGATAGAGCAGCCGCTCGAGCACCATGGAGACCAGTGTTACCGCGATGACAGCCAGCAGCACTGCCAGCGGGAACGGCAGGGAATATTTGCTGAGTAAGGTCGTCATCAGATAGCCCCCGCCCATGGCGAACGCACCATGCGCGAGGTTTACAAACCCCATCAGCCCCATCGTCACCGACAGGCCCACCGAGATCAGATACAGCACCATGGCCAAGGTCAGTCCATGGAAGCCAATGCTGATTGCCGCCGCAGCAATCTCAGCCATGGGTGGCTCGTGGCGTAATCTGAGCAAAGTCGAACAAACGCATCAATTCACCACGCGAACTTGAGTGAGACGATCACCGCCTCGTTCCCTCTCCCCATGCGTCTTCACGCATGGGGAGTTGGTTAGAATGAGGGGCCGCAGCGAGTTGGATCGTCGTGGGTTGGGCTAGCAGCCTCTTCGGCTGCGCAACCCAACATAGCGCGCTCCGACGATTCCAATGTGTGGTGTGAGCATCACCTCGATCTGTTGGGTAACGGCGCTGAAACGCGCCTAACCCAACCGACGAACCCCATCTTACTTCGGCGGGTTCAGTTCTTTCCAGGGATCTTTCACATCCGGGATTGTCACGAACTCGGTGTTCACCACCTTGCCGTTCTTCATCTCGGTCCGCCGGATGTAGATATTCTGGATGATGTCGCGTGTGTTGGGATCAATCGAGATAGGGCCGCGTGGGCTATCCGGATTTTTCCAGCCTTTGAGGATCGCCATGGCGCTATCGCCGTCGAACTTCCCGTTTGTCTTCTTAATGATGTCAAACACCGCCGCCATGCCGTCCCAGCCGCCGACCGAGAAGAAGTCGGGGATATGCTTGTCGCCGTATTCCTTGGCCCAGGCCGCGAGGAACACTTTGTTTGCTGGGCGATCCGCTGCCGTCGAATAGTTGCCGGCCGTGATCAGGCCGATTGGCGCATCACCCATATTCGGCAGTTCTTCATCCGGCACCAGATCCTGCGTCGAGACGATTTTGATGCCAGCTTCCTTGAGCCCGAGATCTTTGATGGCCTTCATCATCGCGGTGGCTTGCGTACCGCCAGGCACGAAGATGAAGAGCACGTCCGGCTTGGCGTCTTTCGCCTTCTGGACGAACGGCGCAAAGTCTGGGTTGTTGGCTGGGAAGCGGACCGAACCGATGATCTCGCCACCACCATCCTTGAAGCCCTTGGTGAAGGCCCCTTCCGCGTCGTGTCCCGGAATGAAGTCACTAACCGCTGTGTAGGCCTTCTTGCCGGCTTCCTTGGCGGCCCACGTGCCGAGCGGCAACGCCGTCTGCCACTGCGTGAACGACACGCGTGCCACATAGGGTGAAATACGCGGAATGGCGACGCCCGCCGCGTTGGTGATCACAAATGGAATTTTCGCTTCCGCCGTCAGCGGCGCAATCGCTGCGGCGATGGGAGAGCCGACCACGCCGAGCAGGATGTTGACCTTGTCACGCGTAATCAGCTCCTGCGCAACGCGCTTGCCCGTCTCTGGGTTGGTGCCGTCATCGCGCTTGAGGATCTCGATGCTCACCCCCGCCGGCAGGTCCTTGGCATTGATCTTGGCATACAGATCCATGCCCTTTTGCATCTCATCGCCCGGCGCGGCGAGAAAGCCAGACAAGCTGTTCACGATGCCGATCTTGACCACAGTCTGGGCCAAGGCCGGGCCCGCTGGCATAACTGCGAGCGCGGCCAAGCCGCTTGCAAGCGCCGCGAGCCCGCAGCGTGATGTCGACGTCCAGTTCATACTATCCTCCCGGTGCAGTCTGTGCGGTTCCGCTCTTGAAGGCGATCCGGCTGCTGCTGCCGACAATCTAGCGGGCGAAATTGGGGACAGCCACCATTTTCGGCACCACCTCTGTTGATTGCCTCCCGCGATTGAAACACCGTTGCCCAAACTGCGGTTGTCTTACGAACTGCGGCCTACCCGCGCCGCTTCTCAAGCGCCGTCACAGCCAAACAGAGCTCCGTAAACAGCACTTGCGCCGCAATCTGCGCGGTGTTCGTCGTCGCATCATATTGCGGTGCAACCTCCACCACATCCGCGCCGACCACATCCACGCCGGACAACGCGCGCAGCAGTTGCAGCACCTCGCGCGGTTGCAAGCCGCCCACCTCCGGCGTGCCCGTGCCCGGCGCGAACCCCGGGTCCACACTGTCAATATCGAAGGAGATGTAGACCGGCCCATCGCCCACCACAGCCCGCGCCTTCGCGGCTACCGCCGCCATGCCCATCGTTACAGCCTGCTCGGCGTGCAGCACGGTCATCCCGCTGTCCGCTGAGAATTCCCACAGATAGTCCGCGCCGCCTCGGATGCCGATCTGGATCGTTCGCTCGGGGTCAAGCACACCATCCAGCACCGCCTGTCGGAATGGCCCGCCGTGATGGAACTTCGAACCCTCGTAGATGCCGCTGGTATCGCAATGCGCATCGATATGGATCATCCCGACGGGACGCTTCGCTCCAACGGCCCGCAGAATAGAATAGCTGATCGAATGATCGCCGCCGACCGACAGCGGCACTACTCCGGCACCCACAATGGCCGCCACATGCGCTTCAATGTCCCCATGACACCGTGCCAGATCAAACCGGCTCGCAAACGGCACATCGCCGATGTCGGCCACTTTGGCTGCCTGCAGCGGCGCTTGCCGCAGCACATGCTCCCACGGCCCCATTCGCTCCACCGCGCGCACCGCCCGCGGCCCAAGCCGCGCACCGGCCCGGTTGGTGACGCCGAGATCCATCGGGACGCCAAGCAGGGCAATGTCGAGCCCTGCGAGATCGATACCGCCAGACGGTTGCGGACGGTAGGACGCGCCCAGCAACGTCGCCACGCCAGCAAACGGCCACACCCGCTTGTCGCCCGTGAACTGCCCCGCCGCCACACGCGCGAAATCCGGATCGTAGATCTGGCTGCCAGCGCCACCCGCATAGCGTGACCGCAACGCATCAAGCTTCGCTTTGTCGACCATGAGAACCTCGCACGTGAACGACAAATCAAAGGGAGGATTGCATGCTTGTTATCATTTAGCTCACCGATTGGCGTGCACCGATGCCGCCGTTCAAGGCACCTGAGCTGCAGGTGGCGACGCAAGCGCCTGCCGCACAACGTCAACAAACCGCTCGGCAACAGCGATGGCGTCGCTCGCCACCGCTTGGGTAATTGGACCCGAAGTTCCGGTGATGTAGTCAGCGCGCTCTTTGTACGCAAAAGCGGCGGAGAGTTGTGCAGCGAGAGCGACCGGGAACATGGCCTCAGCTTTTGCCAGCCTGTGAAATTCCTTGCTCACACCCTTGTGCGTCTTGGCGACTTTGTCCGCACGCTCAAAGATCAAAGCTTGTGCCGCATGGAATTGCGCGTAGTAAGCGAGACGGGCCGCTTGGTCTGGAACGCTGACAGATAAAATGCGATGCGCATTCGAAATAGCTTCCTCCGCAGCATTCAGAAAAACGGCAGTTTCGGGCTTCACAAATCAATCCCATCTTTTCGAATTTCATGCATGAGAGGTGTCCGGTCGCGCCACTGTCCAGAGCGAAACGGCATCGTGTGTATGTCGGCGTCGGTCTCTTCGAGCATCGCGATTTGTATATCGACCAGACGGCGTATTTCGTGCCAGCTGTCCTCAAGATCCCTCAAAAACAGCGCCACGTCATAGTCGCTGTCCTCCTTCGCGTCGCCGCGCGCGCGCGAACCGAACAGCACGACACGCTCGATGCGATCACCATACATCTCAGTGAGCGCAGCGCGGTACTTGATCAGGATTGGATCGGTCGTCGCCATGTGGCAACTATAGCGCAGCTCGCTGGTGGTCGGGTAGGGCGTTTTAAGCCGAGATCTGACGCCCTGCCGGCCAGGTTTCGCTCACATCCCCAGCACATCCATCATGGAATAGACACCCGGCGGCTTGCCCTTGCCCCACAGCGCCGCCTTGACCGCGCCCCGCGCAAAGATCCCCCGGTCATCTGCCCGGTGCGTGATCTCGATGCGTTCCCCGTCGGCCGCAAACAGCACCGTGTGATCGCCGACGACGCTCCCGCCGCGTAGCGACGCGAAGCCGATGTCGCCGCGCGTGCGTGCACCGGTATGCCCATCGCGGCCGCGAGCAGAAGTCTTGGCGAGATCAACTGCGCGGCCCTGTGCGGCTGCCTCACCAAGCATCAGAGCGGTGCCGGAAGGCGCGTCCACCTTCATGCGATGATGCGTCTCCACGATCTCGATATCAAAATCTGCATCGAGCGCTGCCGCTACTTTGCGCGTCAGCGCCACCAGCAGATTGACGCCCAGGCTGAAGTTCCCAGCCCGGATGATCGTGGCGTGCCGTGCCGCCGCCCGGATCGCATCTTCGTCTTTCTCGCTCATACCAGTGGTGCCGCACACGTGCACGATACGCGCATTCGCTGCCAATCCGGCGAACGCGACTGACGCGGCTGGCGCTGTGAAATCCAGCACCGCATCAACTTTTGCAAATACCTCCAAGGCATCATCAGTGATGATCGCACCAAGCTTGCCAAGCCCGGCCAGCAAGCCCGCATCTTGGCCAAGCGCGATCGAGCCCTTCTGCTCGAGTGCACCGGCCAGTGTCGCTCCATCCGTGGCGTGGATGGCGCGGATCAGTTCGCGGCCCATACGGCCGGCGGCTCCCACGACTGCGATCTTCATGTGCGATGCCTCCCTCGTTGTGGCAACCCGCTGTCAGCTCTGCCGCGCGCCATAGCGCCGCGTCGCATCGACCAGCTCTTGCAATATGCCGGGCTCGGTCATTGCATGGCCGGCATCTGGTACGATGCGCAAATCGGCCTCTGGCCACACCGCCTTGAGATCGAAAGCATTCTTGAGCGGTGTGACCACGTCATAGCGCCCGTGCACGATAGTGCCTGGAATGCGTCGAATGCGACTGGCATCGGCGAGCAATTGGTTTTCACGCTCCAGAAATCCGCCATGCATGAAATAGTGGCACTCAATGCGCGCAAAAGCGATGGCATAAGTGTCGGCTGCGAACAGCCGGAGCCGCTCGGGGTCAAGCTTGATCGATAGGGTCGAGCCCTCGTAAATCGACCAGGCGCGCGCGGCTTCGATCTGCACCTTGCGGTCTGGGTGTGTGAGCCGCTTGTGATACGCTGCCACCATATTGCCCCGCTCCGCCGGCGGGATCACTTTCTGGAATTCGGCAAATGCATCGGGGAAAATCCAGTTCACGCCGTCCTGATAAAACCAGCGGATCTCCTCCGGCCGCAGCAGAAAAATGCCACGAAGAATGAGATCAATCACCCGATCAGGATGGTTCTGTGCATAGGCGATTGACAAGGTTGAGCCCCACGAGCCACCAAACAGCTGCCAACGCGAAACGCCGAGATGTTTCCGTAAGCGCTCCATGTCATCCACCAGATGCCAGGTGGTGTTGTTCTCCAGGCTGGCATTCGGAATGGATCGTCCGCACCCGCGTTGATCAAACAGGATGATGTGGTAGCGCGCTGGATCATGGAAACGCCGCATCGTCGGGTTTGAGCCGCCGCCGGGCCCGCCGTGCACCACGAGCACAGGCTTCCCAGCCGGGTTCCCGCACTGTTCGTAGTAGATCTGGTGCCCGCCGGGCACATCTAAACGGCCTGATCGGAACGGCTCGATCGGGGCGTACAAACCTGCAAGTGCCTTGTCTGCCATTCCGTTCCTCGAAGGCCTGCGCTGCGGCCGCTTTTTGCTGCTTCCAGCAGCTGTCTTGCCTCGCACGATCACACGTCACGGGCAAGCACACGGATGGTCGCCGCCGGCTCGCGCTCGTAGAGCGTCACAAGGCAGCCGTTGCTCGTTTGCGCCGCTGCATCCGCATCTCCCGATCGTAGGTGGCCTCACCACCCGGCAGTCGCAAGTCACGGACAATTTCCAAGCCGCGGCGCGACTTCAACGGCGCGATTTCAGAGACCAGCACGAGTACCAGGAAATTCGCCGGTCCGCCGATGGCCGCAGCCAGCACCGGTGGTAAAGTCAGCCAGCCTAAAAACGAACCGAACATCAGCAACACCGTCAGTCCGAACCCGGTGGCCATGCCAGCAATCGCCGCCATGCGCGACACCTTGCGCCACAACACCGACAGCATCAAAACCGGGAACGCGGTCGCGGCCGACAGGGCGAGACCGGCGAGCACCACCGCCAGCGGGTCCGACACCATCAGCCCGCCGACGAGCCCGAGCCCGGCAGCGGCACCGGTGGCCAGTCGTGCCGAGAGCAGCCGGACACCGTCATCGGGTGCTTCTCGGCGGCCGCCATGCAGCAGATCTTCTGAGATCATCCCGGCGATGGCGCTCATGTGAGCTGCCGCGCCCGCTACGGCTGCCGCCAATGCACCGGCCGCCACCAGCGCTGTTACCGCCAGCGGCAAACCTGCTGCCATTGGCAGGGCGAGAAAGGTCGCATCACGTTTCATCAGGACGCCATCAAGGGTCACAGCCGCTTGCGTTTTGACCACAGACGCCCATCCCAATTGCTGCAGCGACTGGAACCACTGCGGTAGCTGGTCGCCGGCTGCGTCGACCACCTCCTCAACAACATAGCTCCGCAGAAAACCTGCAATCGATGCGAGCGTCAGCAGCATGAACACTAAAGTCAACACCGCCCAGCCCGCCGATTTCCGGCTGTCGTAAACTGTCGTCGTCGTACCTGCGCGATTGAGGACCACCGGCAAGGCTGCAAGTCCGGTGGCGATCACCAGGATGGCGAACGGCATGCTGAGCCGCCCCACATTGCTGAAGGATTGCAAATAGGGCCCGGTAAAAGCTTCAAGCGCCGCCGACGGCATGCGGAAAATCGCCGCGCCGATCTCGAGTGTGGGAAACGGCTGGCTGGCTTCAATGCGACGCAAGCCTTGCAGCACGTTGCCATGCATCATCTGCGGGAGCGGAAGATTGAAAATCAACACCGAGACAGCGGTAGCCGGCACGGCCATGGCCACCAGCACGGCGATCACTTGCGTGACGGAGGCCCAGGTCAGTCCGCGCAGACCACCGAACACCACCGCTGCAGCGCTGGCGGCGACGACCAGCACCACGCACATCGGCTCTGATAGCCCGGTCATGAAGGCGGCAACAAACGCGCCAATCCGCACTTCAGCCGCTAGAATGAGAACGCTTGGCACCAGCAGTGCGAGCGCGGCCAGCATCCGCACAACACGACTGTCGAGCCGCAGCCCGAGATAACTGGGCACCGAGTAGGCACCGCACTTGCGCAGAAACGGGAACAGGATCACGCCCGCCAGCACCAGTCCGGTAACCCAGCCGAGCACCAGCACCATCGCGTCGATACCGATCTTGAACAGTGCACCGGTGATACAGACAACGCCGGTGCCGCCAAGTGCCGCCAGTGCCAGCGCCATCCCAGAATAGTATGCCGACACAGTCCGGCCAGCGGTGAAGTATTCGCGGCCATCGTCGGCACCTGACGCCAGGCCAATGAGTGCGAACCCGACCAGCGGCACGCCGAACATCACCCCGTTCAGCAGCCCAGCGGACGTTCCCATCTGTTCGGCCAGCAGCACGCCGAGAAACAAGGTCGCATAGGCGCTCGCGAAGATACCGAGATAGGTGCCAGAGCGACGGCGAAGATATCGGGTTGCATGTATAATCGCCATGACTCAAGGGTCCTCATTGGCCCCGTGCCAATGATCAATCGCATCCTGGCGGTTGACGAAACTGGCAATCACGATGGCGGCGACCACCAGCAGGCCGTGGCAGACGGCAAAATAACCGAGCGGCATCCCTAGGACGCGCTTCGAGTTGAGGGCTTCGGCGTAAAGCGGCACGACCAACACGGCCAGCAGAAACGGGGCCAGTGTCGCCACCATCTGCCATTTGGTATCCCGCCAATAGCGTTTCCGCTCAGTCCAGTCGATCATCGTTCGTTCCCCCTCCGCAGCCCAGAGCGCAATCCCGGGCCCAGACCCCAGGCCCAGACCCCAATACAAGACCAGGAATGCTTGTGACGCCGATTTATGGTCGCGCCAAGACTGTCAGCGGTACATTTCCCGTCCCAACCGTGTCGCGATCTTTGGTTGAACGTTGATCACCTCTTGAACAGCGATCATATGCAAACGTCGAAATTGCGACTAGTCTTGTTCGGTTGGCGCTATCGGGCGTCGCGCCTTCCGGCTCGGCGACCGCATCAGCGGAAGGGCATTGGCTGAGTACGCACTTCAATGATGGTTCACGCTATGGGTCAAAAGGACGTTACGCACCGCTTCATCATTGTCGATGATCACCCGCTGTTTCGGGGCGCGCTGGCACAAGTGCTGACGACTGCTTTCGACGGCGTCTCGATTGAAGAAGCCGGGTCTTACGAAGCACTTTTGCCCATGCTTGGTGGCACCGAAGATCCCGACATCGTGCTTCTCGATCTGGCGATGCCTGGGGTTCAGGGGCTGGCTGGGCTGATGTCGCTCAAGGCTGAGTTCCCGACACTGCCGGTCATCATCGTCTCCGCGACTGAGGATCCGGCCACCATCCAGCACGCGCTCGACTGTGGTGCCTCCGGCTATGTGCCTAAGTCACAGCCGGTCGAGAAGATCCGCCAGGCCGTCCGCATTGTTTTGGATGGCGGGATCTCCGTACCCGACGGCTATGCGGCGGGTGCAAACTCTGCCGACGACGCAACCCGGCAGGTCCTCGCGCGGCTCACGACCTTGACGCCGCAGCAACTCCGCGTGCTTGGCATGCTTGGTGAAGGTCTGCTCAACAAGCAAATTGCCTACAAGCTCACTGTCTCCGAAGCCACCATCAAGGCCCATGTTTCGGCAATTCTGCAGAAGCTCGGCGTAGAGAGCCGCACGCAGGCCGTGATCGCGCTCAACAAGTGCGGTATCGGGACTTGGGGTGCCATCTCGCAAGGTTAGGTCAGGCCTACTCCGCCGCCGCGGCACGTTGTTGGACGCCAAACTGCATCAAAGCGGCGCGCAGCGAGGCAACCTTGACCGGCTTGCGCAAGTGCACGTGGCCTGCATCCCGCAGCAATCTCTGCACTTCGGCGGAGGTGTCCGCCGTGATGACCAGCGCTGGGATCACCAGTCCAGCCGCTTCACGCACCGCCGCAATCGCCGTCAGGCCCGTCTCACCGTCGAGATGATAGTCTGCCAGAATAATATCCGGGCATCGCGCCATCGTCTTCAAGGCCTTGATCGCCTCAAGGCTGCCATCCGCCGTCGTCACTTGGCATTGCCATGCCGACAGCAATGTTCGCATGCCTTCGAGAATCGCGGCATCATTGTCGATACAGAGCACGTTCAGCCGCCCGAGCCGTACGGCCTGCAGCAGCACGGCGTCGGCCGCGGGATCGCGCCGCACGCCTATTGCGGCACGCGGCACCATCACTGAAAACCGTGAGCCGTGACCGACGCTTGAGACGACATCAATGCGATGATCAAGCACTTTCGCAATCCGCTCAACGATCGACAGTCCCAACCCCAATCCATGCACGCTCGCAGCCGTTGCCGCCAACCGCTGAAACTCTTTGAAGATGACCGCCTGCTGGTCCACTGCGATGCCCGGTCCGGTGTCCCAAACTTGTAACTCGACGCCGCGCTGTGACCGTCGCGCGCCAACGACAACGCCGCCGGTGGAAGTGTATTTGATCGCATTCGAGACGAGGTTCTGCATCAGCCGCGGCAGCATCCGGCGATCAGATTTGATCCACAACCCGGACGGGACCAGTTCGAACGTCAACCCGCGCTCTTTCGCCTGCGGCTCGAACTCATTGCGCAACCGGTCGAAGACCTCCTGCACGGGAATGTCCGAAAGCTCAGCCTCCATCCGGCTGGTATCAAGCCGTGCGATCTCAATCAGCGTCCCGAGAATCTCCTCGACCGCATTCAGCGACTGATCGATTTTGCCGGCGATGTGGCGATCAGCGCCCGGTGTCTGATGTTCGACCAGGCTCGACGCATAAAGACGCGCGGCATTCAACGGCTGTAAGATGTCGTGGCTGGCTGCAGCTAGAAAGCGTGTCTTGTCGTGATTGGCGGCTTCCGCCTGTGCCTTGGCAGCCGCAAGCGCCGTGTTGGCGTCACTGAGCTCGGATGTTCGCGCCACCACGCGACGTTCCAACGTTTCATTCGCGCGCGCTAATGCATCCGCCGCCGCCGTTGGTTCGGTAATGTCGGCGTAGGTCGTCACGATGCCGCCTTGGGGCATGGTGACGGTGCGAATTTCAAGGATCCGCCGGCCCTTCTGGAAATGCTCGACGAACGTATCCTGGCGTACTGCCAGCTTGACAAGCCGGTCCGACACCAGCGCATCGACGCGGCCGGCACCAAGATCGCCGCGCTCTGCGCAAAGGCGCAAAATTCGATCCAAGGGAACGCCGACGCGGCCAAGCTCCGGCGGCAGATCCAGCAACTCGCGGAACTGCCGGTTCCAGCAGACAAGTTGCATGTTCTTGTCGAACACCGACAGCCCGTGCCGCACCTGATCGAGCGCCGACTGCAGCAGATCGCGATTGTACTGCAGCGCTTCCGACGCATCATCGAGCAGCCGCATCGTCGCGTTTGGCGAAACCGTGCCGCGTTGAAGGAGCAGTGTCAGCACCAGCCGCGCAGAGGCCGCCCCAATGGCACTGGTCAGCAGATGCTCTGTGAAACGCACCAGTTGCACGTCCGCTTCCGCATCAGGCCGGATCACAGTGTTCCGGCTCTCAGCGTAGTCAGTGAACGAGCGCGCCGCGCGCTCCACACCGAGATAACGCCCCGCCGTTGCCTCAAGATCGGCCGCCGTGATCGAGGTCCGCCACAGCTTGAACGACGGCGTCAGCGCCGGGCGCTGGTGGTCGTCGGCAATGAAGAGATTGGCTTGCAGGCGTTCAATGGGTTCTGGTGCGCGGATCAGCGACACCGTCACATAAGCAAACGTGTTGAGCACGAGGCTCCAGAGAACGCCATGCGTCAACGGATCGAAATGCAGGTAGAACAGCGCGCGTGGCGCGAGGAACGCCACGCCCCAGGGCCCCTCAGTCAACAGGCGCGCGTCGATCAGTCCGGCATCGGCGAGCAACGGTAGCACCAGGGTGTAGGCCCACACCACAATGCCCGCCATCATGCCGGCAATGGCACCGCGCGCCGTCGCTTTGCGCCACCACAGGCCAACAAAGAAAGCCGGTGCCAGCTGCGCAATACCGGCAAACGACACTAAGCCGATCGATGCTAACCCGTAGCCCGCGCCGAGCAGGCGGTAGAAGCCGTAGGCGAGCATCATAATCGCAAAAATCGCCACCCGGCGGATCGCCAGCAACCGGCCGACCATGTTGGGTTGAGCCTCCGCCGTACCAAAGCCGCTGCGCAGCAGAATGGGTGCCACCAGACCGTTGCAAACCATGATCGCCAACGCCACGCTTTCGACAATGACCATGGCGGTTGCCGCCGACAGTCCACCGATGAAGGCGATCAGCGTCATGGTGCTCGCCCCGGCTGACAGTGGCAAAGCCAGCACGAACGTATCGGGCGTGAACGCGCCTTTCGGCAATGTCAGAATGCCAGCAATTGCAATCGGCACGACGAACAAATTGATCAGCACGAGATAGAGGGGGAACAGCCAAGCGGCGCGCCGGATTTCGGCCTCCGATGTATTCTCGACCACCACGACATGGAACTGGCGCGGCAGCAGCAGCACGGCGATGAAACTCAACACCGACACAGTCAGCCACGTAGAGCCGTTCAGCCCGCGCGCGAACAGCGCGTCGATCCGCGGGTCGTCCCATACCCGCGCCAGCAACTTGGTGGCGGCGGGTTCAAGGCCGGCGCTCAGGTCGCCAAGCGCTACAAAAACAATGAATGCACCGACTGTCAGAAATGCTGCCAGCTTGACGACCGACTCGGCGGCAATGGCCAGCATCAGTCCATGTTGATGTTCCGTCGCATCCGCATGCCGTGTGCCGAACAGGATCGTAAACAGCGCCATCGCTGCCGCCACGACCAGCGCCGTATCGACCGGTAGGGCGAAGCTCGATAGCGCATACGCTCCGAGCACTGTATCAACGGACAGCGCCACTGCCTTCAGCTGCAACGCGATGTAGGGTAGCACGCTGACGACGGCGATGATGGCGACGACGGCCGCCACCGACTGGCTCTTGCCATGCCGCGCCGCAAGGAAATCGGCCACCGAAGTGATGTTGTGGTTCTTGGCCAGCCGTACGATGCGGCGGATCAGGGGATGGCAGAACAGAAAGCAGACGATGGCACCGGCATAGACCGGCAGAAAGTCATAGCCCTGCGACGCCGCCAGCCCAACGCTGCCGAAGAACGTCCACGACGTGCAGTAGACCGCGATTGATAGTGCATAGATGAGTGGCCGGCCCGCGTTCGCGGCGCGCTTTCGCGGCAGCCGGTCGCCGATCCACGCGATCAGGAACAGCACGCCCACATAGGCGAACGCCAACCCAACCAGTGTTCCGCCATCAATCATCTAGACTTTGTCCCAGTCCCGTCCTCAGTTGCAGCAATACCAGCTCCCTCCGTGTCCGTCGTCCCGGACCTTGGGTCAAGATCAATGGTCAGTTCTTAGCTATGGGCCAACCTGAGGCCCAACCTGAGGCCCAACCTGAGGATTGCCAATCCGCCCCGCACCCTGTCCAATGGCAGCAGACAATCCCGCACTCCGGAGACCTTTTCATGGCTGCCGCCGCCCCCTTTTCCCTTGCCGGACAGACGGCACTTATCACCGGTGCCTCGTCCGGGCTGGGCGCTCATTTTGCGAGGGTGCTGGCTGGTGCGGGTGCCAAAGTGGCCCTGGCCGCCCGCCGCGTTGATCGTCTGGAAACCCTTGCCGCCGAGATCAAGGCCGCTGGCGGCAGCGCGCACCCCGTCGCGCTTGACGTGACCGATGCTAAATCCGTTGTTGCCGCTTTCGATGCTGCCGAAGCCGCGCTCGGCCCCGTCTCGGTGCTGATCAACAACGCCGGCGTCCCCTCGCAGTCGCCGTTCTTGAAGGTCGGCATGGAAGAATGGCGCGCCACGATGGCCGTCAATCTCGATGGCGTATTCGCAGTTGGCCGCGAGGCCGCAGAGCGGATGGCCAAATCTGGCAAGGGCGGCTCGATCATCAACATTGCCTCGATCCTCGGCTTTGCCAACGCCAAGTCGCTGACGCCCTATTGCAGCTCCAAGGCCGCCGTTGTCAGCCTCACCAAATCCATGGCGCTTGAGTTGGCCCGCTACCAGATTCGCGTCAACGCGATCGCGCCGGGTTACTTCTCCACCGAGCTCAACGCCGGTTTCCTCGAAACCGACGCCGGCAAGGCGATGGTCGCGCGCATCCCGTTCCGCCGGTTCGGCAATCTGCCGGATCTCGATGGCCCGTTGCTGCTGCTCGCCTCTGACGCCGGCCGCTTTATGACTGGCAGCGTCGTCACGGTGGATGGCGGACAGCTGGTCGTCGGTGTCTAACCCTCAGAAGCAATCCGCGCCGCGACACAGAGCTACTTTCGCTTGCCGGCTGCGGCAATGGCTTGCTCTTCGTCGGCCAGCTCGATCACGCGTTTGACAATGTCGGGGCGGCGATATTGGTCCCGCCGCTCATGGGCGAACGTGAACTCCGCAGGCTTGCCCCAGCCGCGGTTTTGATGCCAACCGATCAGATCATCGCCCTTGTCAGACGCCATGTAGTAGCCCTTCGGCGTCCAGGCGACCCAGCGACGGTCCAGAGCGTGCACGAACAGCGTCAGCAGTTCGCGCCCGTCGTTGGCCCGGAACCAGCGCAGGGTGCCGTCCCCTTGCGCCGCCACGACGAACCGTTTGTCGCCGGTGATGTTGACACCCCAGACGACCGCCGTCGTCGGCTTGGCCCATTGTTCTTTGCCCTGCGCGTCGTAGCTCCGCAGCACCCAGCTCGTGCCGAGCACAAAACTGCGCGCGTCAGGCGCAATCGCCAGTGAGCGACTATCCTCGTATTGTTTCAGCTTCAGCGGTTGCCCGCGAAAGAGCGGTGTCCGAGAGTCTTTCCAGTCTCTGACATCGAGCCCGTCGACGCGCGGCGGCAGGAAACCGGCGCGCGGTTCCGGCGCGTCGCTGAGGGTGCCGGCGTCGATGTCGAAGACGGCGGGTTTGTCGCCGGAGTACTCCAGACCAAACCGAACCTGCCGGCCATTCTGCGAAACTGTGAACGCGTCTCCGATCTTGCGGCGCATATCGACTTGGACCGCGCCCACCCAATTGATCGGCTGCCCGCCCCGGTCAAGACGGCCAAAACCTGGATCTGAGGTCACGTACCCGAGCCACTCCTTGCACGACATGATCTCGCGAATGGTGTTCTCTGACCCCGTCGGATAGTTCGTGCCGGTCCCACGGCCCTCTTCGTCCCAGGCCCGCATCTGCCGTTTGCTATCAATCGACAACGTCCCGCCCGCCCACAATCGCTTGCCATCTGACGACCATGCGACCGAGCTGATGTTCTTGGTCTTGTCGGCATTGCCAGTATCCGGCGCATGGACCAGGGCCAGCGTTTCCGCGTCATAGAGTTCCACCGACATGGTGTCGTCGTGGCCTATCGCGACAATCTTGCCACCGGGATGCACCGCAACGCTGTAGGGTTCCTTGCCGCCCTTGGTTGTGATCTTCAGATCGCGCTTAAAGCTGCGGCTGTAGCGCCGGAGCGTGCCATCGTCGCCCACTGCGAACAGCCGGCCATCTGGCCCAAACGTGATACCGTAGCTGTCACGGCCATTGAAATCGTCATCGGTCAGGACTTTGCGCCAATCCGCGGCACCCTGCCGTTCCCAGGCATGGATCCCTTTGCCGCCTGCCAGACCGGCGGCGAGATAGCGCCCGTCGCGCGAGAAGGCGACGCGATTGACGACGTTGTCGAGCGGCCCCAGTTCGGCAATCAGCGTGCCGCGCGCCACATCAAAAATCATGACGTAGTGCGTCAGGTGCCGTGACCAGCCCCCCACCGCAGCCAACGCACCGTCCGGCGTCATCGCGACGGTATAAATTTTTCCAACATCACCATCATCGAGCGGCGGTCGCAATGTGCGCAACAAGGTCGGCGCGCCGCCATCCTGCGGCACCGACCAGATCCGTGCCGTCTTGTCGTCGGAGCCAGTGATCATAGTCCCGCAGGCGCGATCGGCATCGATGCCTTTGACCGCTGCCGTATGCACACCCGCTTCAATACGGATCAAGGGCTCGGAGGGTGGATTGCGCTGTGCCTCGGCCCCAGCGATCAAGCCGCCAACCGAGAGCACAGCAGCGAAAAGAGCCGTTGAGCGAAAAAATGCCAAGCACCCCATTGTCGGTCTCCATCGGCAGTTGTTCAAAATTGATGGTCATCGCAGTCATCGGCAACATAGCTGCTGTCATCGCAGTCGTTCGGGTCGCCTTTGTCAAGTAACCCATGACTTTTCCAGGCTCTCAGCCTAACCTTACGGACTGTTGACGCATCGTGCGGACGGGGCACCGTGTCGGTCATAGGCTCTGGGCGCAGCAGGAGGACTTATGGCTACCTACACCGGCGACGTCATTGCCACTGAAGACGACGACTTTCCGTTCATGGCCATCATCACTGATGAAGAGGGGACGGTGGTCGGCGAGCGGCCGGTTCGAACCGAGGCTGACGGGGAGGCCATGGTTATGGAACTCCTCCGCGAGCTGCACGAACAGGTGCCTGAAACCAAGCCGGGCAAGACCTGATCTGGCGGCGCCGCGCGCACATCCGCTGCACAGCGCAGTTTCACTGCGGCTACGGACGCCGCATTTGCAGCATGTAGACTGCGAGTACCAGCGCGAAGAAGACCGCCATGCCGCTGGAAAAACCGTGCGTGCGCGACACATCCATCGCCGCTCCAACGAGGGGCGGGCCGGCGAGCGGGCCGATGTTGAACAGCACCACGAAGGCCGCGTTGCCACCCGCCAGATCAGCGCCCGTATACTTTGCCGCCAGATGCGCCAAGCCAACAGTATAGAGGCCGCCGGCGATGCCTCCCCACACGAACAACAGCGCATAAAGCCAAAGTGGACCGAGCGTCGCCGCAAACGGCAGCGCCAAAGTCGCTACCAGTCCAAGGCCGGCAATCAAACCGAGCAGTGCATCCTTCGGCACCCGATCCGACAGCAGACCAATAGGGATCTGTGACAGCACGTTGCCAAGCGCAACGCAGCTGACCAATAGCGCCGCCGCTTCCGCCTCAAGCCCACGGGCGAGCCCAAACACTGGCAACAGTGAGATGCCGCCGAGTTCAATCGCGCCCGAGGCAAAGCCTGCCGCTGAGGCCAGCGGCACTGCCAGCATATAGCG
>JANNEU010000001.1:0-2967 GCA_031379035.1 Hyphomicrobiaceae bacterium
GAACAGGCCGAGCGTCACCGCCGGCAGAATAATGTGTGCCCAGCCGTCGCGCGTCAGCAGCCCGGTCGTCCAGCCACCGAGATTGACCACTTCGCCGCGACCGAACGAGGGTAGCCACTTGAGGACGCTGGAGAACACCCAGACCAGCAGAATGCCAATTAGGAATGTTGGCAGCGAGACGCCGATCAGGCTGATGGTGAGGAAGGTCTTAGAGAGCCAGCTATCGCGATGAATGCCGGTGTAGACGCCCATCGGGATGCCGATCATGGTCGCGAATAGGGCAGCGACCATGGCCAGTTCAAAGGTTGCCGGGAAACGTGTGGCAAAGATGCGCGAGACCGGCTGCTTGACCTGATACGACATGCCGAAATCGAGCTGCGCTGCCTTCCAGAGGAAGCGGCCAAATTGCACCGGGATCGGATCGTTCAGCCCGAGCTGTTCGCGCAGTGCATCGCGTTCAGCCAAGGTCGCATCTTGGCCAACCAGCTGGTTGACGGGATCGCCGACGAAGCGGAACAGCAGAAATGCCAGCGCGGCAACGGTGATCATGACGATCACGGCTTCAAACAGACGGCGGATGGTATAGGCGAGCATCGATGGGGCACTTAGTGTTCAGCGTTCAACAGCGTGCACCTTGCCGGTCTGTTCCCGCCCCGTCAATGCTGCGGCCGGGCGCAAGTCTGCCGCGAAACGGTGCAGATGGCGGCTGGACAGGCACGCTTGGACTGCGCGGCATAGGCCGGGCTACAATCCGGGCAACAATCCCTCTGGCGTGGCACCGCGCGCTGCCGCTAGGATAGCGCCGCACGAGAACAATTTCGGGAGGAAGCCGCATGCAATTTCGATCCAATCGCCGCCTGTTTGCTGGGGGTGCCGCGCTGACCGTTGCCGTATGGGCGACCGGGCTCGTGGCCCCGGCGTTCGCGCAAACCACCGAGCCGCTGAAGATCGGATTCGGCATGGCCTTGACCGGGCCGCTCGGTGCCAACGGTAAGTCCGCGCTTCTCGCCATGAAGATCTGGGAGGAAGACACCAACGCCAAGGGCGGATTGCTCGGCCGCAAGGTGCAATTGATCAGCTATGATGATCAGTCGAACCCATCGACAGTGCCGGGCATCTACCAGAAGCTGCTTGATATCGACAAAGTTGATCTGATCATCGGCGGTTATGCGACCAACGTGCTGGCGCCTGCCGTGCCTGTTGCCATGCAGCGCAAGAAGGTGATGATCGGCCTCTAT
Source organism: Hyphomicrobiaceae bacterium (assembly GCA_031379035.1). Lineage (GTDB taxonomy): Bacteria > Pseudomonadota > Alphaproteobacteria > Rhizobiales > Hyphomicrobiaceae > JABFRJ01. The sequence continues at coordinate 1,239 of JANNEU010000001.1, forward strand.
GGGCTGAGCGTGAACCAGAAGTTCAAGTACGACCGCTTCTTCGCCATGTCGCCCAACGGGCAAAACCCGAAGCTGTCGGTGTCGAAGCCGTTCTTCGATGCGGCGCTGACGCTCGATCCAAAGCCGAAGACGATTGCGATTGTGGCTGCCGACGCCGAGTTCTCCCGCAACGCTGCCGATGGCGCACGTGACAATGCCAAGGCGCTCGGTCTGGAGATCGTCTACGACAAGAGCTACCCGCCGGCGACAACGGATTTCGCGCCAATTCTGCGCGCGATCCAAGCGACCAACCCGGATATGGTGTTTGTCGGCTCGTACCCGCTCGATTCAGTGGGCATGGTGCTGGCCGCGCAAGAGCTTGATCTGAAAACCAAGGTGTTCGGCGGTGCCATGGTCGGCCTGCAGGCCTCTGTCTTCAAGACCAAGCTTGGCGAAGCACTGAACGGCGTCATCAACTACGACTACTGGCTGCCCGCGCCGAGCTTCATGCGCCCCGGCGTCAAGGAATTCCTTGAGAAGTATCAAGCCCGCGCCGCCGCTGAAGGCGTCGATCCACTCGGCTACTACATGGGCCCGTATGGTTATGCCTACATCGACCTGCTGGGCCAAGCCATCACCGCCACTAAGAGCACTGACGATGGCAAAATCGCCGATTATCTGCGCACAACCCTGCACAAAACTTTGATCGGCGACGTGAAGTTCGGTGCCGAAGGCGAGTGGGAAACCGGGCGGCAGTTGACGATCCAGTTCCGCGGCGTCAAAGGCAACGGCATTGAGCAGTTTCGTGGCACCGACGTGCAACCTGTACTGTATCCGCTGGCCGACAAAACGACCGATAAGCTGATCCCCTTCAACGAAGCGCGGAAGAAGTGATCGACGCCCGTCTCCCTGTGTGTCTTCACGCACGGGGAGAGAGGCCGCAGGCATGCACTCAGCCCTTGCGTCCGCTCAACCCTCGATCACGGTGCTGATCACAGTCACCGCGCAATCGACGCGATGGGCCAGATCCGGAAGTGGTCGCGGCACCAGTTGTGGTATCCAACCGTTCGCTGGAGTTACGCAAGGAGTGCGCCGTGGCGGGGACTGTAAAAATATCAAATGACTTCGATTTCCAAATAGGCTCATGGAACGTCAGCCATCGCCGCTTGAAGGAACGCCTTTCGAATTGCATCGACTGGGAGGAGTTTGGCGGCACTTCTCAGATGCGAACAATTCTTGGCGGCAACGGTAATGTCGAGGACAACGCTATTGAATTCCCGAGCGGGACCTACAAAGCTATAGCGTTGCGCTCATTCGATCCCGCAAGCCAATCGTGGGCAATCTGGTGGCTGTCTTCGACCGCCCCGCACACACTTGACGTTCCAGTGATTGGGCGGTTTTTGAAAGGCACGGGCTCGTTTTTTGCCGACGATACCTTGCGCGGCAATCCGGTCCGAGTGCGGTTCCTTTGGTTGCGCACCGACACGCAGTCGCCACGATGGGAACAGGCAATGTCTGCAGACGGCGGACAGAGTTGGGAGACCAACTGGACGATGGACTTTACTCGCGCATGACAAGCCGGAAGGAGTACCTTGTCGTAGTCGCCTTCGGGTCAAATGCGTCGGTCCCTGCCAGCCGTGAAGGCTGACATTCGACGTCGGCTTGCACGGCTGTTGCGTCGCTGGGATGACAGCAGCGGGGCGGCGATTTCGAGACTTCAATTGCGCTGCGGCGCACAGCGATCGGCCGT
>JANNEU010000027.1:0-13650 GCA_031379035.1 Hyphomicrobiaceae bacterium
TCCTGTGAGACGGAGAGGTCGCGTTGCCACCCGGCATTTCCGGGGTCGGCTTTGGCCAAGCGTTCGAAGATCTCGTGTGAGGCTTGGAAGGCTTGCAGGGCTTGGGGCAGGTTACCTTGTTCGACGAGCACGTCGCCGATCTTTTCCTGTGAGACGGAGAGGTCGCGTTGCCACCCGGCATTTCCGGGGTCGGCTTTGGCCAAGCGTTCGAAGATCTCGTGTGAGGCTTGGAAGGCTTGCAGGGCTTGGGGCAGGTTACCTTGAGCGCGCAGCACGTCGCCGATCTTGATATGTGAGACGGAGAGGTCGCGTTGCCACCCGGCATTTCCGGGGTCGGCTTTGGCCAAGCGTTCGGCAATGGCTTGGCCTTGGGTGTAGGCCGCCAATGCCAGCGGCAGGGAGCCGCGTGCCTGATTGAGATCGCCGATCTGCAACAGGGTCCACAGCGTGTGCCAGGCCACGGGGCCCTGCGTCGGCGCACGCTCGATGACGGCCTTGCCTTGCGGCAGCCAGCGCTCCAGACGCGCGATGGAATCGAGCGAGCCGGAAGCATCGTAAGTGCTCTCGACAGCCTTGGTCGCTAGCGCGGCCATTTCCATGGCACGGGCCGCCAGCCGCGTCCGCATGATCTCCTGCACCAGCCGATGCACCCCAAGGTGCGGCGCGCCATCCTCAAACTCGCCCCAGGCGACGAGGCCGCCCGCCGCCAGTTCTTCCAGCGCGCGGTCGAAGGCCTTTTCCGCCATCACGGCATGGCGACCCGTATGCAGCGGCACCAGCACAAAATCCGGGATTTGCTCGGGCGCGAGATGCGCCAGCACGCCCAGCACCGTTTCGGCTTCGGGACACGGCGGCGGTGCGCCCTCGGGACCACCGCGCAGGATGTCGGTCAGCGCCAGCGTGAATGTGCCGTAAACGCTGTTGGCGTATTGGCCGTGCTTGGCTCGCGTATCCGGCGCGTCGTCCCAAAACTCCGCGAGCCGCCGTCCGTACGCCGCGAACGTCAGCCGGCGATTGTTCCGGCACTTGCTCGCCGCCTGCGCCAGCGCCAGCGGCAGATAGCCGAGCTGCTGGGCTAATGCGGCAGCTTCTGCGCGATCCGTTTCCTGGTTACGGCCAGCCGCGTCGCAGAGGAACTCAACCGCCGCCGCCGGCTTCAGCACGGCCAACGGCACGGCCGCATCCCATGCCGGGTTGCGGCTGGTGACGATGACGTGTGCATTGGCTTTGGGTCGCCACGGGGCGATGACGCCCTCGCCGGCCGCGTTGTCGAACACCATCAGCCAGGGCTGGTTGGTCTTGCCCTCCGACACCAGGCGCACGGCCTCGCGGGCGGCGGCAGCGCGATCCTCCCAGCGGTCGAGACCGGCGATGTCACGCTTGCCGAGGTCGATCAGGTCGTCGATCAGCGTGTCGGTTTTTTCCGCGCGCACCCACCAGAGGCCGTGATAGTCGCCGCGATTGCGATAGGCATAGGCGCGCGCCAGGGTAGTTTTGCCGATGCCGGCGGTGCCGGACAGCGCGGCTTCGTCCACCAGCCCCTGCGCGCCCGCCCGGGTGAGGGCCGCCGTGCCGCCGTTCCACAAGAGCTCGTGCAGGTTTTTCAGATCACCGTCGCGGCCAGTGAAGGCGTCCTCGTCGTGCATGAGGATCTGGTGGTGGATGGTCTGGGCGGCATCTACTGGTGCCGGCAAGCGGATGGCGGCGTCCAGATCGGCGGGGGCTTCGAGGGCCTGCAGCAGCACGCGCTCCATCTCGGCGGCATTGCCGGTGCGCCAGACGGGGGCGAAGTCGATCCGGTCGACGTGGCGCAGCTGGCCTTTGCTGTGGCTGTCGTCGATTTTGAGGACGATGAGGCGGCCGTCCCAGTTGCCGGGGCTGTTGAGGGCGGTCAGCGCCTCCTTCCGGCAATACTCGCTCTCGAAATATTCGCGCGAGGTCAGCGCCAGCACGCGCACGCCGGTGGCCAGCGCCGCGTCCATGGCCAGCATAAAGTCCGTGCGCTTGAAGTGTGCGTCCTGCAGGATCGGGATATAGCCGTGCGCCTTGAGCCGCTGGGCCACCCAGATGGCGAGATCCCGCTGCTTGTCGTCCGCCCCGCTGCGCGAAACGAAGATGCCTTTTTTCGGGTTGGCGGCAATGGCTTTGAGAACGTCGTCGAGAGTATCCATACAGCGGCGTGCTCCGGCATCTGCAGCAATGGGTGATCCTCACACATCTCATCGCGATCAGCCAAGGCCAGATATGCTGTGCTGATGCTTTGAGGCTGATGTTTTGAGATTGGGCCGACTTTCTGCTAATCCCACGCCATGACCCCACAGCCATCCATCCCGTCCCACGATCCCGCGTTGCGCGGCTACTTCGCGATTGGTGCGGAGCGCATGTCGAAGGCGTTGAACCTCGGCAACCTGATGCGCAGTGCGCACGGGTTCGGCGCGGCCTTTACGTTCACGGTCGGCGCCAACTATCGCAAGGACGAAGCGTTCGCTGATACGAGCAAGGGTCACCAGCACCTGCCGCATTACAACTGGGTCTCGCTGGACGAGATGACTTTGCCGCAAGGCTGCGTGCTGGTCGGCGTCGAGCTGATCGACAGCGCCGTCGCTCTGCCGTCGTTCAAGCATCCATTGCGCGCGGCTTATGTGCTCGGCCCCGAGAAGGGTTCCTTGTCAGAACCCATGCTGGCGCGCTGCAAGCATGTCGTGAAAATCCCGACGCGGTTTTGTGTGAATGTCGCCATGGCCGGCGCCATCGTCATGTACGACCGCATCAACAGCCTCGGTCATTGGCCTGATCGCCCGCTGATGCCCGGTGGCCCGCTTGCGGCGCGCGCGCCCCATGTGCGCGGCGGACAAGTTATCCGCAGCGAGGAGTGAGTATGCCGCGTATCCTTTGCCTGCACACCGCCGACATCCATGTCGGCACTTTCGGCAAGCTCTATGCAGCAATGGCCTCGGACGTAGCGGTGACGCATGCCGTCCGCACCGATTGGCTCGCCGAAGCGCGGCGCACGGGATTGACAGAAACACTGCGCGCCGGCGTCGGCGCATTCCTGCGTGAGAGTGCCAGCCAGCATAACGCCGTGCTCTGCACCTGCTCGACGCTCGGCCCCATCGCCGAAGTGGCCAATGCCAGCGCTGGCAACATTATCCGCATCGACACGCCGCTGATGCTCAAAGCGGCTGCACACACCGGCACTGTGCTGGTCGCCTTCTGTCTCGAAAGCACCCGCACGCCGACGCTGGAATTGTTGGAAGCAACCTACGCGCGCCTCGGCAAGCCCCCGCGCTTCCAAACGGGTCTCTGCGCCGAGGCCTGGCCGTTCTTCGAACGCGGCGACACGGAAGGCTTTGCGCAATCGATTGCCACCAGCATTCGCCCCGCCGCCACCGCGCTCCCCGATCTCGCCTGCATCGCCCTCGCGCAGGCGTCGATGGCGGTGGCAGAACACTTGCTGCAAAACCTCGCTGTGCCGGTCTACGCCTCGCCACGCCTGGCCGTCGAGGCGACGCTGCAGGTCGTTGCGCAGTCCACAGGTGTGCCGCATCGCAGTTGACATCCTGCACACTTTTGTGCGAATTGCATCCGTCGAAGCGTTTAAACGAATACAACTTATGCCGCGCAAAAAAGTACCTATCAAGAAAGTTGCGGCCACGTTTGCTGACTGCAAACCGCTGTTTTTCGCCATGGGCGAGACGGCACGGCAGGACATCATCATGCAGCTGGCCCAAGTCGAGGAGCTGAATGTCTCGCAGCTGGCCGAGAAGATCACGCTGTCGCGACCGGCCATCTCGCATCACCTGAAAATACTGCGCCAGGCCGGCCTCATTGGGCTGCGCCGTGACGGCACTGAAAACTTCTATAGCCTCACCATCGACACGGCGCTGGGTCTGCTGACCCGCTTCGTCGACGAAGTCGAAAACTGCGAAGATTGAGCACGCAGACGCCAACACCGTGAGCGCCGTATGTCATCAAAACGGTCGAACCGTTTAAACGTTTAATCTCAACATTGTCCACATCGCATGTCTTTTGGGAGCACACCGATGGATCACTTTACCCTCAATGGCCAAATGGCCTCGCTCGATGCCGCCGACCACAGTCCGTTGATCGACACGCTGCGCTCAGCGCACGGCCTCACGGGTACAAAGCTGGTCTGCGGTGCGGGCGTGTGCGGCGCGTGCACGGTGCTGGTGGATGGCGCACCGACCGTGTCGTGCCTGTCGCCGTGCTCGTCCGTTGCCGGCAAGGCCGTGACAACGGTCGAAGGGATTGGTGCAACCGGGCTCCACCCCGTGCAGCGCGCCTTCATGGCCAACGATGCGCTGCAGTGCGGCTTCTGCACGCCGGGCTTTATCGTTGAGGCCGCAGCCTTCCACGACGCCTGGCGCACAGCGCACGGCACGCGCACGCCGGAGCGCGCCGAGATCGCCGAAGCGCTATCCGGCCATCTCTGCCGCTGCGGCGCTTATGCCGGTATTTACCGCGCCGTCGCTGAAGCCTGCGCTGGCACGTTCGATGGCACTGCCGAAATCAGCACCCGCCTCGAAGCCCGCCAGAAAGTCACCGGCGCCGCGAAGTACACCGTCGATATCCAGCTCCCCGGTCAGCTGGAAGGCGTGATCGCGCGCGCGCACATTCCCCATGGCCGCATCACATCCATCGATATGACAGCCGCGCGCGCCATACCCGGTGTCTCGGCTGTCGTGGCCCTTGCTGCCGTCGGCGATACCGTCCGCTATAACGGCGCGCCCATCGCCGCTGTTGCCGCCCGTGACCGCGCCACAGCCGTTGCCGCCCGCGATGCCATCAAGTTCGGCATCACTGCCCTGCCAGCGGCAACCGGTGCCGCTGCCGCCAGCGCCGGCAACGCCCCCCTTGTCTATCCCGGCTTCTTTGATCGGCCCGCGAATGCGTCCGAAGGCGTCGTGCTGCCGTCGCGCTGGAAGGGCAATCGCCGCGGACCCAACGCCGCGTTCTCGCTCAAGCCTGCCGAAGCCAAAGCCGCCATCGCCGCCGCGCGCACCAAGGCTGATCCGCTGCTCGTCGAAGGCCGCTGGACCACAGAGGCGCAATGCCACACGTGTTTTGAGCCGCACGCCGCCCTCGCGTCATTCAACGGCGATCGCTTGACCGTGTATCTTTCCACACAGGCCATCTCCCACATGGCCGGGGCCATCGCCAAACATGCAGGGCTCGCCGAAGACAAAGTCGAGGTGATCGCCGAACACGTCGGCGGCGGCTTCGGTTCCAAACTCTCGCTGACGTCAGAGACCGTTGCCGCCGTTGCCCTCGCGCGCGCCGCCAAGGCGCCGGTGCGCGTGGCCTATGACCGGCACGAGGAACTCTCAGTCGCTGGCTACCGACCGGGCGCTGACATGCAACTCGCATTGCTGCCATCGGCCTCCGGCGCGCTGTCAGCCATCACCTTCAGCGCCACCGCTGACAGCGGGATCGCTGTGAATTCAGCCATCGCGACGCTCGCGCGGCTGATGTACACCGCCGACGCCAAGTTCCTCGCCGATTACGATGTGGTCAGCCACTTGCCGCCTGGCGCACCGTTCCGTGGTCCTGGCGGCCCGGTCATGGCGTTCGCACTGGAACAAGCCGTCGACGCCGCCGCCGAAAAACTGAAAGTTGATCCAATCGCGCTGCGCCAACGCTGGGACGCGGACGCCAACCGCCAGCGTCTTTACAATTGGGCGAGCGCGCTACCGCTCTGGCAGCAGCGCCAACCCACTGGCGCAGCAACCGGCCGCCTGCGCCGTGGTGTCGGTATCGCTGCCGGCTCGTGGCTCTACTGGTGGCAGGCGGAGGGCGAACTGGAACTCGCCGTCGTTGGCGGCAAACTCGCCGTGCGGTCCTCTGTGCAAGACATGGGCACCGGCAGCCGCACGTTGCTGGCGACAACGCTGGCGCAGAGTTTCGGCCTCAAACCCGATGAGATCACTGTCGACATCGGCCGCTCGTCCTTGCCGCACGGCCCCATCTCCGGCGGCAGCCGCGCCACGGCCACGCTGGTGCCGCAAGCCCTCACCGCTGCAGAGAAACTCAAGATGCGCTTGCGCCGGCTGGCCAAAGGCAAAGCCGGCGACAACCAGCCCTGGCGCGAGGTGATTGCCGCCAGCGCGGATGTCGCCGTCCGCTCTGACCGCCCCGAAGACAGCACGACGCTGTCGCCCGGTCTGCAGTCGCCGCTCGCTGGCGTCGGCTATATGGGCACTGTGTTTGATTTTATTCTGCGCAAATTTGTCGGTGTCACGACGGGCCGCGGCGGCCAAGGTGCTGTCGGCATCGCCGAGGTCGAAGTCGATACCTGGACCGGGCACACGCGGCTCTTGCGCTACGCGACTGGCCTCGCCATTGGCAAACCGCAAGTGCCACGCCTCGCACAGAGCCAGGTGGAAGGCTCCATCATCCAGGGTCTCGGCTACGCGCTCTACGAGGGCCGGCAACTCGACGCAGCAACAGGCGCGGTGCTCAGCGCCGGCCTTGAAGATTATCGCATTCCCGGCATCGCCGACGTTCCGGAAATGCACATCCACTTTGACGAACAGGGCTTTGAGCACGTTGCTGGTGGTGGCGTCGGGGTCGGCGAAATCGCTGGTGTGCCGGTTGCCGCCGCCATCGCCAACGCGATCTACAACGCGACCGGCAACCGCGCCTATGCACTGCCGATGCGGCCGGATCGTATCATGGCCGCACAGTCCATCCGGAGGTCAGCATGACAGACGTTACTCACGCTGCGGCTGAATTCCTCGCCGCCGGCACCGATCTCATGGAGCGCCGCCGCTCCGGCATCGCGCGTGGACCTGTCACGGTTCTGCGCGCATCAGCCGACGCCGCGCGGATCCAGTGGCAGGCCGATGGGTCTGCACGTCTCGCTGCCAGCATGACGGTCGCGATGATCGCCGCTGATCCAGCCCTCAAGGCAGGGTATCCCGGCCTCACCGCCGCCGCTGCTGGTCTCGCGACACCGCAGATCCGCACGGTCGCCACGCTCGGCGGCAATCTCGCCCAACGCACCCGCTGCTGGTATTATCGCAACCCGCAGTTTGCCTGCCTGAAGAAAGGCGGCACAGACTGCCCCGCGCGGGGCGGCAATCACCTCTATGGCGTCATCTTCGACACCGGTCCCTGTGTTGCGCCACATCCCTCAACATTGGGCGCAGCGCTGCTCGCCTACGATGCGACCGTCTCAACGACCACTCGCGCCGCCGTACCGGTCGCCAGCATCTTCGGCGACGGTCGCGATGGCGCGCGCGACAACACGCTGGCCACCGGCGAAGCCATTACAACAATTGCCTTGCCACCACCCGTCGCCGGCGAACGCGCCGTCTATGATCGCTGCACCAGCCGCGCGCACGCCGAATGGCCACTCGTCGAGTGCGTTGTCCGCATTGCGCGCGACGGTGACCACGTCCGCCTCGCCCGCATCGCCGTCGGCGGGATTGCTCCTGTTCCGATGCGGCTGGAAGCGGCGGAACGGATAGTGGAAGGTGCCGCGTTGACCTCTGCAACCATCGCTGCGGCAGCCAGAGCAGCCACCGACGGTGTCCGGCCGCTACCGGCGACCGGTTACAAAGTTTCATTGCTGGAAGCCTTAGTCCGCGACTTGCTCGAGCGGGTCTGAACACCTGTGTCCGGAGGCCCGAAACGCACCAGCAACCCATCGTCGGGCACCCAAAAAGTAAGCTTTTGTTAAGCGAATCTGCCATAGTCTGAGCTATCAACGGCTGAGTTCGGTTTGTCTGGTGTTGCCCACACCTGGACAGCGTGCGTCGCGCGAGACGTAACGAACATTGGTCACGCCCACGGAGAGGCGGCTTTGCCGGCTCACCCAGAAATTATTCGCCGCGTCGCTAACATGCGCATTGGAAGTCAGACTGTCACGTTGCCCAACGTCAGGTCCATTTAGATACTATGTCCAGAAAGTCGGCTCGGCTGGTGCTAACACACCGCCGAGCCGCAATGGCGCGCACGCACGCGCAAGCCCCGTTGCGTCATCCACATCGATGCAGAACCCGCTCACCGTCGCCGGTCCATCCGACGGCTCGAACCGTTGCCGCGGAATACGCGTCAGAAAGCGGTTGACCGGCTCCTCGATGTCCATGCCGAGGACGGACTGATAATCCCCACACATCCCGCCGTCCGACATATAGGCCGTCCCGTTCGGCAACACGCGATGGTCTGATGTCGGCACATGGGTATGTGTGCCGACCACGCCCGTCACGCGGCCATCCAGGAAATGCCCAAGGGCCTGTTTCTCGCTCGTCGCCTCCGCGTGGAAATCGATGAAGATCACGTCGGCACCTTCGCCGAGCTTGCACGCCGTGGTCTCCGCGTCGATGGCGCGGAACGGGCAATCAAGCTCGGTCATGAACACCCGGCCCATCGCATTGATGACCAGCACTTCTGAGCCGTTCTTGGCCTTGAACAGTCCCGCACCCGCGCCCGGCGTGCCTTTCGGAAAATTGAGTGGCCGAATGAGGCGTGGCTGGCGCGTGATGAACACCAGCGCTTCTTTTTGATCAAACGCGTGATTGCCCAGCGTGATGCAGTCGGCCCCGGCCGAGAGCAACTCGTCAGCAATCGCTTCGGTTATGCCGAACCCGCCTGCCGCGTTCTCGCCGTTGACGATTACAAAGTCGAGTTTGTAGCGCTGGATCAGCTTCGGCAGCGCGTCGTGCACCGCCTTGCGGCCAGACCGGCCGACAACATCTCCGAGAAACAGAAGGCGCATGCACAGAACTTCCTTGTCAGGTTGCGGTCAGCGTGTCGTCTGAAGCGCCCCCGACGGCGTCATGATCCAATCCAGGCGCTCGTCATAGTCGAGATGGGGCACGGCGTCGATCCGCTGTTGGTCGAAGGCCAGGCCAATGGTTGTGACCGTTTTGACGCTCCGCAGCGCACGGATTGTCCGATCATAGTAGCCTCCGCCATAACCCAGGCGGTAGCCCTGGTCATCAAAGGCGAGCAGCGCCGTCAGCACGATATCGGGCAGCACAACGGCTTTGTCCGGCAGCGGCTCGCGGATGCCCCACACGGCAGTCGCCAGCGCATCGCCGGGTGTGTAGGCGCGAAACTCCAGCGGCGCTGTTTTGCCCATCATCACCGGCAGCGCCAGCATACATCCCATTGCCTGCAGCCGCGCCATCAACGGCAACGGCGAAATCTCCTCCCCAATCGGCATAAACCCGCCGATGAGGGTGCCGCGAGGGAGCGGGCCCAGAAAGCCAAGGCAATCCTGGCCACGCTCTGCAAGAGCGGCGCTGGCGGTTTGCCGCTCCGCGGCGCTCAGCGCGGCGCGGCGTTCCTTGGCTGTCTTGCGGAGCGTCGCTTTGGCGTGCGCTATGGTGCTCGCGATGGCAGTCATTGGGCCTCGAAGGCGAAGTCGCTTTACAGCCGCCGCTCTGTCCGCATGCGGTTCAGCAGCACCAGGCTCGGATGGCCATCTGCCGGCAGTCCGCGGCCTTTCTGGAAACCGCGGATGGCGTCACGTGTCTTAGTGCCCGTGATGCCATCGACGCCGCCGACATCAAAGCCCAGCGACTGCAGAATCTCCTGCATTTCCACGCGCTGGTCGCGCGACATCGGCAGATCGCCGGGTGGCCAAGCGGCTTGGATCGGACTGTTGCCGGCGATGCGGTCAGCTAACGCACCAACCGCAATCGCATAGGAATAGGCGCGATTGTAACTCAGGATCGCTTCGAAATTCGGCGATACCAGAAACGCCGGTCCACCAGCGCCGGCTGGCACCACCAGTTGCCACACCGTCGCATCGTCTGGCGGCAGTGCACCTGATTGCGCGCGCAGGCCCAGCACGCGCCAGCCACTGATCGGGCGCGCCGCAGCCGGTGTCGCCAGCGCAAAATCGAAATCTCCCGGCAGCACGACCTCGCGGCCCCACGGACGTCCTGTTTGCCAACCCGATGCCTGCAGGTAACGCGCCGCCGACGCCAGTGCATCCGGCACCGACGACCACACGTCGCGCACGCCGTCACCGTCAAAGTCGACTGCGTGCTTGAGATAGGTCGACGGCATGAATTGCGTGTGGCCCATGGCACCCGCCCATGAACCGAGCAGCTTGTCGGGTACGATGCGCTCCTGCTCGAGGATGCTGAGCGCAGCCACCAGCTCGCTCTTCCAGAACGCAGCGCGGCGTGTTTCGGCGACGGCAAGGGTGGCCAGCGCGCGGATCACGCTGCGGTCACCCTTGGCGGCGCCGAAATTGCTCTCGATCCCCCAGATCGCGAGAAGAACGTGACGGTCAACGCCGTAGCGCCGCTCGATGTCACCGAGGATCGACGCATACTGTTCAAGCCGGGCGCGGCCCGTCGCGATGCGGTCGGCATTCACGATGAGGCCCACATAGTCGCCGATGGTGCGATCAAATTCCGGCTGGTTGGCGTGACGCGCCAGCACATCGGGATCAATCGCGCGAACATCGGTGAAGGCCCGGTCGAAGGTCGCGCGACGGACACCGGCGGCTTCAGCATCGCGCCAGACGCCATCGAGAAAGCCGGCTGGAAACGGCCGCGCCGTACCATCTGCCAAAAGTGGGCCCGCAGCTGAGCTCGACGTAGAACCCGTTGCGGTGCTCGCCGCCGGCGTTGTTGATCGCGTATCGAACCCGCGTGGCATCGACGAAGGCGTGCCCGAGGCGAGCCCCGGGAAAGCTTGGGCTGGCCGCCCTGGTGCCTCGGTCCGCGGCGGCAGCGGTTGCAGTGTCTGGCGATACTGCGTCGCATCCTCAATGAACAGCAGGTACGCCCCGGCGGCCAGTGCCATAAAGCCGAGCAGGAAGATCCAGATCGACACGGTGTGACGCCGCTCCGGCTTCAACGCGGCTGCGGCCGCGCCGGGCAACGGTGGTATGGCAACACTTGGCCCTTGGGCCATGCCGGATGGAAATCCGGACATCAGGGGGTCTTTCAGCATCGGTTGTTTCGCCATGGGTCGTTCCGTTCCATTCGTTAGTCCCGCCTGTCTCAGTCTGGTCCCCGCGTCCCGCTGGCGTTCGCTTTGCCAGCGGGTGTGGCTGTTGTCTTAACGGTGCTGCGGAAGCCGCCAGAGCTCGAATTTGAGGCGCCTGCCCGCAACGTCTGCAAAAGGCTTGCCGTTGGCCAGCATTCGACCGCCAAACCGGCGCGGCGCTGAAAAGCGCCAATTTCAGCCCGCGTATTGGAGCCCGTTTTACCGTCAAGTTTCTCAATTCCGGCCCCGCGATCCTTAAGCCGCTGCTGAATTTCAGCCACCTCGCGCTCGGTCAGTTGTTGAATATCGCGCCAGGGGCGTTTGAAGCCCCCCCGGAATTCGCCGGCACCCGTTATCCGGTCCGCTAATGTGCCGACGAATGTCGCATAAAGATCGGAGGTATTGTAGCGGCGAATGACTTTATAGTTTTCAGTGACAAGAAACGCCGGGCCGAACACGCCGCCCGGTGACATGAGATACAACTCGGTCGCCGCATCAAAGCCTTGAAACGGTTGACCGTCGCTGCGTTTGAAGCCCAATTTGGCCCATTGCGCGAGCGAACGCGCCTGCAACGGCCCCTCCAGCGCACAGTCCGCACCTGCCGGAATATCGACCTCCACCCCCCACGGCAGCCCACGCACCCACCCCTTCAGCGCCAGCTGATTGGCCGCCGACGCGAGCGCATCGGGTGCCGAATTGAACAGGTCCGGCCGGCCGCCGTTCAACCCCTTCAGCGACGTATAAAACTCCGACGGCATGAATTGCGTCAGCCCCATCGCGCCCGCCCACGAAGCCCGCATATTCTCCGGCGCGACGATCTTGTCTTCCACCATCTTGAGCGCATAGAGCAGCTCAGTCTTGAACGTCTCCTTGCGGCGGCCCGTGAACGCCTGTGTTGCCAGCACGCGCAGCGCATTATGCGGCAGTTTATAGGTACCGTAGGCCGTCTCCCGCCCCCAGATGGCCAGCACAATGGGTCCAGCGACGCCGATCTCCGTCTCGATCTGTCGCAGTGCTGCCGCATGCTGCGCGCCAAGCGCGCGGCCCTGCTGCGCCAGTCCGGTAAGTTGCCTATTATCCAGATAGGCCTGCGGCGGCCGGATGAACTCGGCCTGGCCCGAACTTGAGGCTTTCGGCCGCCCGGGTATGTCAAGATCCGGCAACGAATAGTCCGGCGTCAGCCCTGCCAGCGCCCGCTCAAACACGGCCCGCGAGATTGCAAAGGGTGGCCGGCTGGCTTCGGGCCACAATCCGTCCAGAAACGTCCGGAATGCGGCATCGCTCGCCTGCGCTGGCCCCGCGATGAAGGCGAGCAGCATAAGCGCCATGCTGATGCACCGGCGCGCGCCGGCGGCGACGAAACCCGCAGCGCCATATGCTTGTGCCAACACAGCGGCCTCCCAGGTGGAATCAGGGCAGTCTTGAAGCGGTCGCCACACTGCCTCCGGCCCGCTCCGTTGCCACACTCTACCAGAAGCTTGAGCCGTTTGCCGACCGCTCTGCGGCCAAAACGTGGCGCGCGGCGAGAAACCCGGTTGCAGAGCCCCGGTGAGTACGTTAAGGGCTTGCGCCAAGGAGCGGCTGCGGTCCATGCAGTCCTCTCAAGCGTGCCATTGCCGCGACGATGACCGCTCCGGCGGTGGCGGCCGGTACAAGCCAATGAACTGCACGTCATTTAGGTACACAGGCAGGTATACAGTACTCATGGATGCCCATTCCGTCCGCCCGGCGCGCCTGCCCGGCGCGATATAACACTTGGTACGCTGTGGTAGCTCAGTGGTAGAGCACACCCTTGGTAAGGGTGAGGTCGAGAGTTCAATCCTCTCTCACAGCACCAGAAAAATAATATGAAACAATGTTTTGATTGATTTGGCTGCGTGCTGTCTATGCGTCTCATTTTAGCGTGGTACGCATCGAAACAGATCTCCCTGAGCGACTGAGAATTTTCGCCATCAGCCGCACCCATGGAGTTTCACCAGGCATCCCGCGCTCACCCCGCCGTCGCAGCCTTGGCGCCTTGCGCCAACCCCTTCGTCTTCAGCGCTTCCGTCAACTCATCCAGCACCGCCGGATCGTCAATTGTCGCGGGCATTTTCCAGGGCTCGTTATCGGCGATCTGGCGGACGGTGGCGCGGAGGATTTTTCCCGAGCGGGTTTTCGGCAGGCGCTTGACGATCATCACCGTTTTAAAGGCAGCGACGGGTCCGATGCGGTCGCGAACGAGAGCAATGATCTCGCTTTCAATCTCGGCGTTAGGGCGGTTGACGCCGTTGTTGAGCACCACCATGCCGGCGGGCAACCGGTGTCACCTCGTCGCCGGGTTTGAGACGCTGCGGATCATGCGCCGCCGCCAGTGTCGTCGTCCGGGTGCTCATTGAAATAGGCGTCGAGATCACGCGCGCCCCACAGCACATGCACAATTTTCAGAACATCGCGAGGCCCTATGCCTTCGCTTTCGTACGTCAGAAAAATCACATAGTTTCCAAATGTCATGCTCCGGTACGTCGCCCGCAATTCGGGTCGTGCACGGCCCATAAGAATTGGGCTGGCGGCGAGCCGCTGGCAGTACGTCAGGAGCTTGTCGATGAACGCATCGGCGGTTGCTCGGCTCACGCTGTCGCGCTCAATCCGCGCGGCGATATGGGCGAGATCACGCTTGGCGCTGTCAAGAAAGAC
>JANNEU010000379.1:0-3245 GCA_031379035.1 Hyphomicrobiaceae bacterium
GCGGGTTCCACCGCGCTGCACGACCGGCAGTCCGGGCTTCGCCGGAGGCCGATCCTTTTCAGCCCACCAGCGCATTCGCGATCACGCCGCTGGACCAATCTGTTGCATTGAACCTAACACAACTTATGCGAATAAAAATAGCTTCTACACTTTAACGTTAAGGTGTGTCGGATGTTGAGCGCACTCCCTGAGCCAGCGTCAACGCTCATCAGCGCTCATCAGCGAACACTCATCTTTTTTCGGTTTCCCCTTTTTCGTTTTCCCCCTCTTCGTTTTCCCGGAATTTGGACAGCGCCATTCGCGCGGGCCAAATATCCGGACCCTCATCTGCCAAAAGTTTGCGTGATTGGCGTCGCGCCGTCTTCGGATTGGCAAGGCTCACGCCGCCGGCCGATGATCGAGCGGATTGCTTTTCATCGACACGTGAAGGTGCCGGATATGTGCCGCCCGCTGCCGGGCGCGACACATTCCGGGACAACGAAAATGGGGGTTTTGCGCCCACCATGCCGACATGTGTTCCGATACTATTCTGTGGCAGTGGTCAGGCGTGGACGCCCGGGTGTCGTTGTTATACGCATGAAAATCTGGGACAAACTGCGAAAGACCGAGGACAGTACCATGCGCACACAAGTCGGCATCATCGGCGGTGGCCCATCGGGGCTGATGCTGGCGCGTTTGCTGACGCTTGCCGGCGTCGAAGTCGTTCTGCTCGAGCGGCAAACACGCGATTATGTGCAGGAGCGCATTCGTGCCGGTCTGCTCGAAACCGGCACCACCGAGATGCTGCGTGAGGTGGGGTGCGGCGTTCGGCTCGATGCGGAAGGGCTCATCCATGACGGCACGTTCTTGAACTTCGACGGCGAAGGCTTGCGCATCGATTTCAAAGCACTGATCGGGCGTCATGTGACTGTCTACGGACAGACCGAGGTCACGCGCGATCTGATGGCCGCCAACGACGCGTCAGGTATCCAGAGCTTTTACGAAGCGCCTGTCAAGCACATCGACGGGCTCGATGGCGATCGCGTGCGGCTCAGTTTCACGCACGACGGCAACCAAAAGACACTCGACTGCGACTACGTCGCGGCTTGCGATGGCTACCACGGCGTCGGCCGGGCCGCGATACCGGCTTCGGTTCAGAAGATCTATGAGCGCGCCTATCCCTTTGGGTGGCTCGGCGTGCTCGCTGATGTGCCGCCGTGCGGGCACGAACTGATCTATGCCAATCACGACAATGGTTTTGCGCTGGCGTCGATGCGTTCGGCGACCCGCACGCGAGCCTATATTCAAGTGCCCTCCGATGCGAAGGTCGAGGACTGGTCCGACGCGCGGTTCTGGGCCGAGTTCAAGGCCCGCCTTGGGCCTGTGGCGGCACGCGATGTGACCGAGGGGCCATCGATTGAAAAGAGCATTGCGCCGCTCCGCTCATTCGTTGCCGAGCCGATGCGCTATGGCCGGCTGTTTCTCGCTGGTGATGCCGCTCACATCGTGCCGCCGACGGGTGCCAAAGGGCTCAATCTCGCCATGTCAGATGTGCGCTATCTGTCGCGTGCATTGATCGCGCGGTACACACAGAACCGTCACGACCTGATCGACACGTATTCGGCCACCTGCCTGCGCCGGGTCTGGAAAGCGACGCGCTTTTCCTGGTGGATGACGACGCTGCTGCACAAGTTCCCCGAAACAGATGCCTTCGGGCACGGCCTTCAGCGCGCAGAGTTTGCCTATCTCAAAACAAGCGTCGCCGCGCAGACAGTGCTTGCTGAAAATTATTGCGGGCTGCCAATCGAGGGGTGAAGCGCGGGCGATTGTGGATAATCAGTGCCGCTTAATTCCGACGCGGGAAGCGCAGGTAGCCGGGGCCGTCTTCGCCGCCGTTGATGTTGCCGCTGCCGCCGTAGTTCTGCCAGAAGTCTACTGTTTGCCGGCGCAGCGTCTCTGTGCAGCTGCGGACGCATTCGACCCACGTGCCGCCCGGCAAGCGCACTTCAAGGCGGTCTTTGCTGTTGCGACGAACCGGACCTGATACTGCTTTGCCACCGCCGTAGCGGCTTTCAACGACCACTTCGCCGATGATGCCGTCCGCACTGTTGCCGCGGCCGACATAGGTGATGTCGTTGGTGGTTGCTGCGGCGGCGCAACCGCCGAGTGCGAGGGCAACAAGACCAGCAAGGAGATGCGGACGCGACATGGTCAAACCCTCGGGAGCGCGGATCGCTGGCGACCGCTCGGTTCTTTTCTCTTTATACCATGGAGATTAAAGAAATCTCAAACGCTGTGCCATGCTGCATCAGCGCTACGCTGGCTCGCGCAGCAAGTCCTGCAGATCGAGCCGCCGCGTGAACATTTCGAGGTCACCCTTGGCGTCGCGTGGCCAATCCTTCGCCTCGCGATCCCAATAGAGTTCGACGCCGTTCTGGTCGGGGTCGCGCAGATAAAGCGCTTCGCTGACGCCGTGATCGCTGGCGCCGTCCAGTTCGATCCCAGCGGCAGCCACACGCCGCAGGGCGTCAGCCAGCGCGGCACGCGTCGGGTAGAGGATCGCGGTGTGGAAGAGGCCGGTGGTGCCGGGGGGCGGTGGCTGGCCGCCCTTACTCTCCCAGGTGTTGAGGCCGATGTGGTGGTGATAGCCGCCGGCCGAGATGAAGGCCGCTTGCGCGCCGTAACGCTGCTTCAATTCGAAGCCAAGCACACCGCAGTAGAATTTGAGCGCACGATCGAGGTCGGCGACCTTAAGATGGACGTGACCGATGCGTGTGCCGGGATCGACCGGCTTCGGCGTCAGTTGGGGCTCAAGCGTCGGCAGGATGGGCGGTGTTTGGGGCATTGCGGGGCTCCCTGGAAAGGGCGGCCGACTGAGTTCGGCCTCGATCTCTTGCAGACTTAGGGTGTCCGCGCGCCGATTTCAAACAATACGGCTCGTTTTGTTGCCCCAATAGCGGTCCCGCAGCAGGCGCTTATAGAGCTTGCCGGTCGGCAGGCGCGGCAATTCGGCCTCGAAGTCGATGGATCGCGGGACTTTCTGGCGGGCGAGATGTTCGGCGCAGAAGGCAAGCAATTCTGCGGCCAGCTCCGGACTTGAAGCGGTGCCCGCCTGTAGCTGCACCACCGCTTTCACTTCTTCGCCCAGGTCGGCATTCGGCACGCCGAATACTGCGGCGTCGGCCACCTTCGGATGCGTGATCAGCAGGTTCTCGCATTCTTGCGGATAGATGTTGACGCCGCCGGAGATGATCATAAATGTCGCG
>JANNEU010000033.1:0-12671 GCA_031379035.1 Hyphomicrobiaceae bacterium
GCGCATGTCGCTGCCACCGGTGTCGGATAATGCGGCGCGCGCCTCGAGGTGACACCTGATGCCCAGGTGACTGGCAAAGTTGAAATTCACCAGAGAAAAATAATCTCAGCACACAGAGCGCGGCTTCGGCCGTTGGGGTCAATGATGCGACTACACGCACCGTTGGCCTTCCGGTTCGCCCGTACAGCGAGCCATGTAGATGCGGCTGGTCCGCGCTCTGACCCCGGGATTTTTGGGGGTGCCATTGCCAACAGGCCACGGGGCAAGCCCCCGATGGCTATGGAGGTGTTTCACGCCCCCACTGCGGCGCGGCGGCGGCTGTCCCCAACATCCGGGGTCTGGTACCAGGACGACCAATTGCCAAACGCGAGACCACCATGCGCAAGATTTACGACTGGATGATGCGGCAGGCGAGCGGGCCGAAGGCCCCCTATGCCCTCGGTGCCGTGTCGTTCGCGGAAAGCTCGTTCTTCCCCATCCCGCCCGACATCATGCTGATCCCCATGGTGCTGGCCGACCGCACCAAGGCCTGGCGGCACGCGGCACTCGCCACGGTCACGTCCGTGCTCGGCGGCCTCGCCGGCTACGCCATCGGCTACTACCTGTTTGTGGCCCTCGGCGAACCGATCCTCAAATTCTATGGCTATGCTGGCCGCGTTGATCAGGTGCTCACCTGGTTCCGCGACAACGGCGTCGCCATCCTCATCGCCAAGGGCATGACGCCGATCCCCTATAAGCTGCTGACGATCACGGCCGGCGCCGCCAAGATGGACCTGCTGTCGTTTGTGGCGGCCAGCGTGGTTGCGCGCGCCATGCGCTTCTTCCTGGTGGCCGGCTTGCTCTACTTCTTCGGCGAACCGATCCGCACCTTCATCGAAAAGCGGCTGACCTTGGTGACGACGGTGTTCGTCATTGCCCTGGTCGGCGGCTTCGTCGCGGTAAAGTACCTGATATAGAGTGAGATGCACTGCCCCTCCCAGCCGAACCAAGGTGCTGTCCGTTGCGTTTAAATTCGACCTTCTCGAACCCAGAAGCCTATCGCCTTGGCGCGCTGAGCCTCTCTATCGCCTTCGCGGCGATCGTGGCCGCCCTGGGCTTTGAAGTTCTCGCCGGCCATGCGCCGTGCCCGATCTGCCTGCAAGAGCGCTACGCCTACTACGTCGGTGTGCCACTGCTATTCCTCGGCCTCGTCGGCCTTTCGACCGGACATTACGAATCGTCCGCCGCAGCGTTTGCGCTCGTCGCCCTGGCGTTCCTCGCCAATATGGGGCTCGGCGGCTACCACGCCGGCATCGAATGGGGCTTCTGGGAGGGTCCGTCGACCTGCTCCGGGGCCCTCCAGCCCCTCGAGTCGACCGCCGATTTGCTCAAAGGCCTCAAGAAACCGAAGGTCGTGCGCTGCGATTCCGCTGGCTGGCGCCTGTTCGGACTTTCTTTTGCGGGCTGGAACGCGGTGATCTCCGCCTTCCTGTGGATAACTTGCTGGCAGGCAAGCCGCGCCGCACGCGATGCGTCGATCGTTTGATGCCATAAATAATACAATAAAATCAAATAGTTAGATAATTTCTCGATCAACTGTGGCCGCTCTTACCTGCGCACAACGATGCACTTCAGCCACCATTAACGATAAATTCGCACTTCGAGCAAAAACCCGCCGCATAGAAGCCTAAAAGCAACAGCATACATCACCTCGTTCACGGAACACACCGCGAACCAGCGAGCAAAAGAGGTGCTGCGTAGTGTTCGAGTTCTCTTGCTCACCAAGTGAAAAGCCTGGCGTCGCCAGCAAGCAGAATGGGTTCCGATCTGAGATGGCTGAGCGTGTGTCGCGTTTGTTCGATACCTCCAGATCACGGCCTGAAGTTGCAGCAGTGCGTACCGTTCCAGTGAGTAGCGTTCAGTTGCGTCCCGTCAGCGTGCGTCGCGTATCCGCGTATCTCTCCCAGCTTTCGAATGTGTCCAAACCTTCGAACACGTCTCTCGTTCCAGTGCGTACCCAAGTCGATCCTCCGCGTTTGTGTGCGTCCCGTTCGGAAGGTCCAGCGTCAGTCCTGCGTAAGTTGATGCCCCAATTGAAGCGAGCCGCATCCGCCCGTTTGTTCCAGCGTCTCAGCGAGCGGCTCGCCCCTCTTCAGTCCCGTCACCGCGTTGCGTCTCAAAGTACTGCGTCAAAGTTTGCGTCAGGCCCAGTTGGCTCTCCAGTTGGCTCCAGTTCGTTGCGTCTTCACTGAGTACGTCGTGTTTGAGTTGAGTTGAGTTGTCGCCATTACGTAAGTTCAAGTGCGTTCGTTCAAGTGCGTTTGTGTCACCACGTGCGTCGGTATCCGCTGCGTCCCGTGTCCCGTAAGCCGCGTTCCTGAGCGAGAAAATCCATGTTCCAAGTTGCGTCAGAGGTTGTGTCCGTGTCCCCGGTTGCCGTGCGTCAAACAGTGTCCCCGTTGCGTAGTCGTGCGTCAGAAAGGGCTCAAGAAACGGCCCGAGAAAGTTCGAAGATTGTAGCGTTTCCAGTCGCGTCAAAGTCGCCTGATGATGCCTGGCAGTCTGTTGGTGATGCAGCATCCCTTGTGTTGCGTAGGCTGCGCCCAACGCCAATTGCATCTGTCCAAGCCTCTTCTGTCATCGTTGCGTCACGCGTCCAGAAGTAAAAGTCCCAACCAAGGTTCGTGCACGAAGGCGCAACCCGCGCTGCACCGAACGCAGGTCCCGAGGAATTGGAGACGGGTCACCGTCTCCCACGAAACGGCAGGTGTGTTGAGCGTCGACTCAAAGTCTCCTCCAAGTGTCGCTTTTCAAAGTCTCGCGTAGTGACACAGGAGCGCTCGGCGCACCTGCCATTTCATCCTCTCCAGCCCGCACGTGCAGCACACGGCCAGCCCTCGCAATGCACACCACAACAGGTAAGCCCGTCATGACCCCGAACAACGTCAATCCGGTTCAGTGGCAGCAATCGCTGGGTTACGCCCGCAATGTGTGCGCACGCGTCTTCCGCGATGGCGGCAAGCCCGCTGATGCCTTCGCAGCCTTCGGCCTTACCGTCACCGACGCACCAAAAGATTGGGCGACCGTCGTCGACCGCATCGCTATGCAGCTGTCGAAGACATCCGTACGTAAAGCCGCGTAAAACGCGGCGCAACTTGCTTAGGCAGGCCGTCCCACAACGCCGCGCGCTGCGAGATCCGCCGTCTCCGCAGCGCTAAATCCAAACTCGGCAAGTATAGCTTCGCTGTCCGCACCAGGCGGATGCGCAACATCGCCTGCCTCAGCAGGTGTGCGGCTGAACCGCGGTGCCGGCACCGGTGCCGTCACGCCATCAACCATCTGAAACACCGCGCGCGCCGCCATGTGCGGATCCTGGCTCGCCTCATCGAGCGACAGCACCGGCGTCACGCAGGCATCCTTGCCGGCGAACACACCTGTCCACGCGTCGCGCGTCTTCGACTTGATCACCGCTGTGAAGCGCTGGCGCAGCTCCGGCCAGCGCTTGCGATCATGCTGCTTTGGCAGTTCCTCGCCGGCAATCCCGAGCCCTTGCAAAAACTCGGCATAGAACCGCGCTTCGATGGCACCGACAGCGATGTATTTTTCGTCCGCCGTCTCATAGACGTCATACCAAGGCGCGCCTGTATCCAGCACATTGACGCCGCGTTGATCCTGCCATTGCCCAGCTGATCGCAGTCCAAAAATAATCGCCATCAGATACGCAGCGCCGTCCACCATCGCCGCATCGACCACTTGCCCCTTGCCGGACCGCGTTGTCTCGAGCAACGCCGCCACAACGCCAAACGCCAGCAACATTCCGCCACCACCAAAATCGCCGACCAGATTGAGCGGCGGCACCGGCGCTTGGCCCTCACGCCCGATCGCGTGCAACGCACCCGTCAGTGAGATGTAATTGATGTCGTGCCCGGCACGATCCGCCATCGGCCCACTTTGCCCGAAGCCGGTCATCCGTCCGATCACCAGTTTCGCGTTGAGCGCCATCAGCACATCCGGCCCGAGGCCGAGCCGCTCCAGCACACCCGGCCGAAAGCCCTCGATCAACGCATCGGCTTTCGCCACCAGCCGTTTGACGACCGCGATTCCCTCGGCACTTTTCAAATCGACTGCAATCGTTCGGCGACCGCGCCCCAAAACGTCGAACTTTGGCGAGCGTCCGGGCAGCCCCAAATCGGCCGCCTCGCGCCGGTCCACTCGGATCACCGCCGCGCCCATGTCCGCCAGCACCATGCCCGCGAACGGTGCCGGGCCGATCCCCGCCAGCTCAACCACCGTGAACCCTTTGAGCGGTCCCATCGCAACTCCCCCGTGCAACACCGGCCGCCAAAGCGCGGTCCGGCTAAACTAGTCGGCATTTGTTGCTTTCTTATAAGAACTTCTCAAGTGCCATGTGGTTGCCTCTCCGTTGACGACGGAGGTCGAAAGCCAGTCAATGGCCGTTCAAGTTACCAATAAACTGCTACCAGCGGGTCCCTTCGCCCGCCGTCTCCGGCTGCGTGCGGCACACACCGTCCTACGCGCCGCCGAAACCCTCGAAGATATTGACTGGAAACTCCGCGAAACCGAAGCCCGCTATCGCAACCTCCTCGACAGCCAGGACGATGTCATCCTCCGCCTCGACCGCACCGGCTGCATTACCTTTGTGAACGCCGCCGTCGTGCTCCGCTTCGGCAGCGCCGGCCGCGCCATCCTCGGCCAGCCCTTCGCCCCGCGCATCCTGACCGGCCAACGGTCCGAACCCTTGGTCGCCCACGGCACCATCCGCCACCAGCGCTTCACGCTCGAGCTGGAAACCGCCAACGGCCCGCGCTGGTTCGATTTCGAGGAGCACGTTGCAGCCGCTGCCGACGGTGCCTTCGAAACCCAGCTCGTTGGCCGCGACGTCACCGAACAGCGTCGGCAAGCCGCCGATCTCGCCGAAGCGCGTGACCAAGCCGAAGCCGCCAACCGCGCCAAGTCGCGCTTTCTCGCCGCTATGAGCCATGAGATCCGCACGCCCATGAACGGCATTCTAGGCATGGGCGGCCTGCTGAAGGAAACCGAACTCTCGCCCGACCAGCGCACCTTCGTTGCAGCCGTCGATCGCTCCGCCCGCACCCTGCTCGCCCTCATCGACGAGATCCTCGACTTTTCCAAGATCGAAGCCGGCAAACTCACCCTCGATGCGCGCACCTTCAATCTCGAAGACAGCGTGC
This sequence comes from Hyphomicrobiaceae bacterium, assembly GCA_031379035.1. Taxonomy (GTDB): domain Bacteria; phylum Pseudomonadota; class Alphaproteobacteria; order Rhizobiales; family Hyphomicrobiaceae; genus JABFRJ01. The sequence continues at coordinate 5,193 of JANNEU010000033.1, forward strand.
AGTCGGTCGTGGAACTGCTGGCACCGAAAGCTGCCGAAAAAGGTATCGAACTCGCTTGGGCGATTGATCCGGCACTGCCAGAACTTGTGATTGGCGACGAAGTCCGCATCCGCCAGATCGTCACCAATCTCGTCGGCAATGCCGTAAAATTCACCGAGCGCGGCGGCGTGCTTGTCACTGTCAGCGCTGGCGCTGGCGAACAACAGCCGTTACCGCTTCTGCGTAACAGGTCGGCACGCGCCACAGCAATAGCAATTGAAATCGCCGTCACTGACACCGGCATCGGCATTCCGCCCGAAGCCTTCAAGACACTTTTCGCTGAGTTCGAGCAGGGCGACCCGCACGTGCAGCGTCAGCACGGCGGCACCGGCCTGGGCCTTGCCATCTCGCGCCGTCTCGCTCTCGCCATGGGCGGCGACATCACCGGCACGTCTCAACCCGGCAAAGGTTCATGCTTCACGGCGGCGCTTGAACTCACGCGCGTCCGCGCTTCGCGCCCCATCCGCAAACCGAACGACGAAGTAGACGGCGTGCACGTACTCCTCGTTGGCATCGGCCCGCAGGAAAGTGCGGCCCTGCGCCTGACATTCGAAGGCGCCCATTTGCCTGTCGAAACTGTCAGCATTGCTGCCGCGCCAACCGCTCTTGCCGCTGCCGCAGCAAACGCCTTGCCCTTTACCGTCATCGTCATCGACGGCAGTCTCGCCGCCGCCACAGCAAAAGATCTATTTGCAAGTGCCAGCGCAGCTGCACCAAACACTCATCTCCGCGCGCTCGCCACTTTCGACGCCAATCATCGCGGCGATTACGACATTCTGCGTGACGCAGGATTCAGTGGTTATCTCATGCGGCCGGTCCGTCCCAGCACGTTGCTGTCGCAAGCCTTAGGGCATGGCCGGCCACGGACACTGGAGGCCGCTGAACCGTTGGCAACAGCAGCTCCATCTCTGTCGGCACGCAAAAAGCTGTCTGTGCTACTGGCCGAAGACAACGAGATCAACGCGCTAGTCGCGCGCCGCATGCTGGAGCATGGCGGCTGTCAGGTCACGCACGTCACCACCGGACAAGACGCGGTCGCCGCAGTCTTGTGCGCCCACGACGGAAGTGCACCCGGCTTCGATCTCGTGCTCATGGACATGCACATGCCAGTGATGGACGGTATCGATGCCACCCGCGCGCTCCGCGCCGCCTTCGCCCATGCCCCCACAACAGCGCCCCACATCGTCGCGCTTACCGCCAACGCCTTCGCCGAAGACCGCGCCCGCTGCCTCGCCGCCGGTATGGATGACTATATCGCCAAACCCTTCGAACGCCGCGAATTCGACGAGCTGCTGGCGCGTTTACGTTTGCGTGGGTGACGCGGCCGCGCAATCAAACGCCGATGTAGGTCGGGGCGAAGCGCACTTGAAGTTCCAACGAAGTTGGCCGCAGTGTTCGCGCGCGCAAGACCCGACAGCCAAAAGAGATATCGCTTGCATTGTCGGGTGTCGCTGAAGCGCTCCACCCGACGCTCCGCATTGAAATAACCGACCTCGCAACAATCAACGCGTCCCAAGTTGCACCAACCCCACGACCGCCAGCACAGCCAGATACCCAGCCGCCAACGTCAGCCCCCACCACAACACGGTCCGGTCATCCGCCGCGGTACGGTCCGGCAGAGCCGCGAGTAGCAGCGCTGCCACCGGCAACGACGCCATCGCTGTATGCCCCGCAGCAGCCGAAGCCAGCGCCGCAAAGACACCTTTCATGTCGAACGCTGCGCCAGCCGCAGCTGCACTGGGCAAGAACAATGCGTTGCCCGTCACACCAGATCCCGTCACAAACCCGCCGACCGCACCGAGGCCGATGGAGCCAAGCATCGCACCGGCAACGCCAAGCCCTTTGAGTGCCGCCGTCAAAGCATCAATAGCGCCCGATGAAACCAACAATCGCGCCGTCAGCATGAACAGTGCGACACTCAACACCGCACGCCAGCTCCGCCGCCCAACGTCACGCAACAGTTGGCCATCGAGTGTGCTCCGGGCAGACAGCACCGTCGCAATCACTAGCGCCACACCCGGCGATGCCAGCACCGCAAACGATACGCGACCCGTCGAGATAGCGGCGCGAACATCCTGCCGCACCAGCAGCGCAACGATCAGCGTCTGCACCGTTACTGCCGCGATCAGTACAGCATACGGCCGCAGCCCCGGTGCGAACACTGCGTTGCGCCAATCCGTGGTCCGCTCCGCCTGCACGGCCAGCAGCACCAGCACCGCCAGCCCGCCCGCGACGCCCGCCAACGCCATCCCAAGCGTCACAGTCGCCAGTCCCGTCGCCGCCCACAACGCCGCACCACACGCAAGTGCTGCGATTACATCCGCGCGCGACCGCCCACCCGCAAGCCACGTCGCCACCAACGGCAACAGCGCCGCCACCGGCCCGCTCGCCCGCCAGATCGCCACCCCGAAAGGCTGTGCATCGATGTTTGCCAGCGTCGCACCCACCGTACCGGCAATCGCTAGCGCGCCCCACGGCATCAAGCTCATTCCGGCAAGTGCGACCGCAATCGCACGCGCCCGCGGCAGTCGTGCTGCCAGCAGGGGCATCGTCAACAGCAGCGACACACCCATGCCAGTCAGGCTTTCGACGAGCACACCGAGACCGAGCGCGATCAACACGGCCGCCTGCGGCTCCGGCAACCGCAGCGCCGACACCGCGCGCGCCACCGCCTCCGGCGCCTTGAGCCGCCGCGTGGCTTCAATAAACAACACACCCGGAACGAGCGTCGCCGCCACTAACCCCGTCAGTAGCGCGGCATCGAGCGTTGCATGGCTGAACATCTGCGGCGTCGGCACCGCAAAGGCCTGCATCAGAACAAGGGCAGCCGTCACCACCAGCGAAGCCGCCGCCGCCGCAAGTCCACCCCACCCGAACCCGAGAACCGTTGCAATGACGACAGCACACGGTAGCAACGCCAGCACAGCCATGCTCATAAACCCTTGCCCGTCACGGTCAGGGGAATCGCATACGTGCGCTCGCTCACTGTGAGGCCCACGGGTGGCGGCGGAAATCGCGTCGCGCCGACCCAGGCCAGCGCCCGCTGATCGAGCCGCGCATTGCCACTCGGCACGACCACTTCTGCGCTTGCCACATCACCCGTATCCGACACCGTGAACGCCACGCGCAGCGTGCCCGCCGGCCAGCCAGACTTCGGCCGGCTGCGGCTCAACACGCGCCGCACATCCGACGCGTAACGCGCCACATCGCCGGGGCCAGCACCAGCGGCGGCCGCTTGCCGTGTTGAAGGAACGGCAGCCTCTGTCATCACGCCACCCGCCGCAACTGGAGTTGCTGCCGCAGCCGTGGTCTGTGGCACGAGTTCTACCAGCTTTTTGTCCAAGGGCTCTGACGGCTCAGGCACGGCGGCAGAAACCCGAGCGTCTGCCTCCGGCGCTGTGACTATCGTCGCCGTCTGTGGCACCTGGGGTGCGGTCTCTTGCGTCGGTGGTTCAGAACGTACTACTGCGACTTGCCCCACAGTGTCCGCTGTCACGGCCGCATCACCACCGGCTTCCGCAATCGGCACCCGCATCAAGCTCTCAAGCGCCGCTGCACTGATAATCTCGATCTCGATACCTTCGAGCTGCACCCCGCGCGCACCCGGCAACGCGGTCGAGAAATGCACCACCGCCCACGTCAGTAACGCGCCGTGAATAGCAAGTGACACCAGCAACGCCACCCGCCACGCACTGCTCACACCAACGCTCGGCATCACCGCGACACCGGCGGTGATACCGTCAGCCGTCAACCGGACAGCTTTTGGTGGCTCAACACTGCTCATGTCTTAGCCACCAAGGGTCCATGCCGCGCGTCCCGTTAATGCTTGTGCATCTCGCCACTGATCGCCCCTAGCGCGCGTACATGATAGTAGATCTCGATGGTTCCGGCCTTCTCGAACACCAATGTGCCTTCGACCTTGCCACCTTCCACAACCGGCTCTTTGATGTCCATCAGCATCATATGATAGCCGCCCGGCTTCAGCTCAATCGTCTCGCCAGGCTTGATCTCCAGACCTTTTTGGAGTTCGCGCATCTTCATGACGCCGCTATCCATGCCCATCTCGTGAACTTCGACGCGCGCCGCGAGCGCCGCCGAGCCACCCACCAAGCGATCCGGTGCCGTGCCCTTGTTGGTGATGGTGATGAACCCACCAGCGACCTTGGCCCCGTTGGGTGTTGCCCGCGTCCATAAGTTCTGGATCAGGATTGTGCCGTCTTTGCTGAGTGTTTCATGCGCCTGTGCGAAACCGGGCACGGAAGTCAGCGCAGAGAGTGCCGCAATCGCCAGCACAAAGCGGCGTGAGAGAGTTACTGTCATAGGTGTTGTCTCGAAAGTAAGGGAGGCGACAATCGCGAGTGGGCACGGTCCGCGAACCGTAGTACCGCACATCGCAGCAAAACTCTGCTTCGGCGCTTGCCGAAGTAATCAAGCGTTTGGAGAGGGCGGCCCACGGCCGGGCGGCGGCACTTCGGTGCGCGCGGGAAAAATCACCAGTGCTGAGCCGACATCTAAGGCAGCTTCAAACGTCCAGGCCAGCGGCAATACCGCTTCTGCCGGCAACACCGCCGCGCCGGCCAACGCACCCGTGCATACTGGACACGGTGTCTTTTGCGATCCAGCGGGATCACCCGGTTGTGGCCATCGCGTCTCTGTTGGCGCAGTTCCGTCGCCATGACAGATCGTCAGTACCAGATCGGCCGCGCCAGCCTGCGTCGCTTGCACGCCGTGCCGCACAAGCAATCCGGCATGCAGCAGCACGCCCAGCACCGCCAGGGCCGTCACCCACGTCCAGCTCTGGAACCAGCGCAACCGCATCGGGTGTCAAGGTCTCAACGGTAAGAGGAAGCATCTATAGGCTGTCCAGCTTGCCGCCGCCATCCGCCCGGACAACGCGCCGCGGGCACCCAGTAAGCAGCCGCTCCAAACAGCGGTTTCAAAAGGCCTGCGGCCTTTTACGGGTTCAAAGGGCACCGCGTGCGCAGGCACGCAACACTCACAAGCCCTTTGCCTTATGTGTCGCCGCTGACCGCTCCGTATGCATGCGCCCGAGCCCCAGGCACAGCGCCAGCCATAGGGCAGCCAGCGGCACGCTGACAGCCGCCACCCCTGCTGCACCAAAACCCAGGCTCTTGGTCATCACCGCAAACATCGATCCCGAAATCGCGTCACCGCCGCGGAACACCACTGTATCGATAAAGTTCTGCGCCCGATACTTCTCGTCTGGCGTCACCAGCGTGTAGAGCACCCGCATGGCCGGACTGGCGATGGAAAACGTCACTGCCCGCTCGACAACGATGATCACGACAATCACCGACAGCACTGGCGCGGCGGCGAGCGCCAAGAACCCCAGGATTGCCGTCGCCGGCAACAACGCTGCCGCAATCCCCACTCCGAAGCGGTTCATCACCAGGCTCGCGAACAGCACCTGCAATATGATGGTCCCAATACTGACCGCGAGATCCATCCGCGCGAACAACTGCACCCGCGTCGCCCGGTCGGCGATCGCCGCGCCGACGATCTTCAACTGCTCCAGATAGAAGAACGTCGACACGACGTTCGCCACAAATATCGCCAGCGCGATCTGAAACAGATACGGCGACTTCCATACCTGCAGCGCACCAGCAAACAAACTCTCTTCTTGCTTTGGCTCTGCGGCGGCCCCAGCCTTCGCTGTAAACGCCGCCCGCACCTGCAACGCCGCCATCAGCGCCAGCGCCAGGAACGCCGCTGAAATCAGCAATAAGTTGTTTGGCCCGATCACCTTGACCAGCGACTGCGCAATGAGCGGCCCAGCAATCCCGCCAACGCTGCCGCCCGCCGCAATCACCCCATACAATCGCTTGGCCTGCACGCTGTCCCAGTGCTCGCTCATCACAATCCAGAACAGCGAGATCGTGAACAAATTGAACACGCTCGCCCATACAAAGAACGTCTGCGCCAGCCACACCGCTTGCCCGCCGCCGAGCGCCAGCCGAAACGCAAACAGGTTCAGAATGAAAAAGATGTAGATGATTGGCACCACTAGCCGCCGGGGCACACTCGACACCACTTTGCCAAACACCGGCACCGCTGCCAGCATCACCAGAAACACATAGTGAAACAGATACTCGCGCTGGCCCTCGCCCACCAGCACCGCCATATCCTCGCGCACTGGCCGCACGATGTAATAAGCCGCCAGCACGCAGAAGAAGTACGCAAACGACCACCCCAGCGCCCGCTTCTCATGCGGCTCCACCTTGATCAGGTCCGCCACCCACCCCTTGAGCCATTCTGTCCAGTCAGTCGGTTGCGCAGGCGTCATTGATACTCACAGTTTTGGAAGGGGAGAAGCGGGTCGGGAAGCGCATCGCGCGGCCCCCTGCGCCGCACGGAAAGCGGCCACGGTCGGCGACGGTCAGGCGAGCAGACGTGCGCAACTGATCGTCAAACGCCGCAAAGGCCCACGCAAGTGCTGTCACTCAAGACTTTGACCATATTCAAGATCTCCGGGTGCCGCTCAACCGGCATGCTTGACCGCAGACCTTCCAGCGCGGTTTTAACCGCCGCGCGCTCAGCCAGCGTGAGCGCTGAGACCATCTTGGGGAGATCCCGCTGCAGGCTATTGAACAACAGGCTCCGGAGGTCATTGCGGAGGCCGGCATCCGTCAGGACGGTGACCGCACCGATGATCATTTGCTGCATGCCCTGCCGCATTTTTCGTAAACCGTCGCGCCTGATGTCGGTCATCTGCGCGGGCGGCAGGCCTTTCACGAATTCGGCAAGAGCATCCAACGTGCCGACAAGGCAGTGGCGGGCGAAATTGATGACCGGCACGACCTCGCCTTGATATTTAGAGACATTGGCAGCGTAGAGCACCGCGACCTTGGCCGCTATCTCTTTCGGATCGGTGTTTTTATCGACCTTTTGGTCCCGGAACAGCGCATCAAGGCCATGCAGGGCATACGCAGATGCGATTTTATTTGGGATCGAACAGATATCCTTGCTTATGGCATCTTTGCCGGATGGAAAACCGGCTGAACCATATGAACCGGTTGTGTCGGATAGAATGGCAAGCAGTTCAGCGGTTCGGGCGTCAGTGATCCTGGGCATTTCGCCCTTGGCCGCCGCAGTGGTTTTGATCTCGTCAAAGGCCATAGCAGCCGCTTGATAGCGCTCAATACCGGTTTGAGCCCTTGCCGGCGCGGCGAAGAGCGCGAGGGCCAGGAAACCGGTCAAAGCGATTGCGGAAGGCGAGAGCATGACGGAACCATTTGCGATTGATGGACAGCACCACTGTTTGGCGGGATAGACCACGGGATCGGAGCCCGCGTGCATGCTGCTGATACTACGAGCCGTCCCCGGTGCGCATACTGAACCGCCGTGATAGGGCACAGGGCAGCAAGTCGCAACCGCGCCACCCCCACGGACCAGCCAAACAGTTATCCTCATGCCCACCGA
>JANNEU010000038.1:0-11508 GCA_031379035.1 Hyphomicrobiaceae bacterium
GCGACGACGCCCGCCCCCTCCCCGGCCCCAGCAGCCTCGCCCTCGGCATCGCCGCCCCCCTTACTCGTTCGCCCCCACACGTCCGAAACCGGCACAACGATGCTGTTCTGGAGCGGTGCTGTCGGCCCGAACATGCCAAGCCTGATCTGGTCAGCCTTCCAGGAGCATAAGGCGACAACGAAGCGCTTCGTGCTGGTGCTCAACAGCGGCGGCGGCTCGGTGATGGCCGGCGAGCAGGTGATCACCGTTCTGCGCGGCATCCGCGCCACGCATCGCCTCGACACGGAAGTACGCAACGGCCGCATGTGCGGCTCCATGTGCGTCTTCATCTACCTGCAGGGACAGACACGCAATGCGGCCCCCGCCAGCACGTGGCTGTTCCACGAGATCACCCGGCCGGCAGCGCCCGACGCCAAGATGCCGGTCATCGACCGCGCCCGCGGCGATCAGCTGATCGCCAAATACTATCCAGCTGCCGGTGTCTCCGCCGTCTGGACGCAGCAGATGAAGCCGATGATCTACAACAGCGACTACTGGCTGACCGGCCGCGATCTCGTCGAGGCCAAGTCCGGCATCGTCACGTCGTTGCTCGGCAACATCCAGGCGCGCGTGCTGGTCCCGGGTGGCGCTGACTCACAGTGACAAGGCCGGTCGCTTAATCCAGCTGTTTCAGAAACGCTGTCATCTTGCTATTACCGGTCGAGTATGCGGCACGAATGCAGGCGGCATCGGTACCGCACGCATCGCGATTGCTGCGTACGCCCCGTTCGGCCTGCAGCACGCGTGCAACAGCGTTCGCATCGGACACGCGGCGGGCTTTGGCAGCGGTGTTGGCATAGAGCCGCGCATGAGCACGGTCAGCAGTGGCCAATGCTGGCGAGGCGCAAATGGCGCGCTCGGTGGCAGATCGCGCTTTAGAACAGCTGAAGCTTGGGCTTGCCGCCTGCGCCGGACCCGAGGCCACCCACGCCATGGCGAAGATCAACGGTGCTAATGCTGCAAACGTGCGTACGCGCATCTCATATCTCCTGGGGCGTTGCGTCGCGAAAACGATACTCAGTCACCTGCCGGTAAACCTCTCCAGGTCTTAGCACCGTTGTCGGAAAGTGAGGCAGATTGGGGCTATCCGGCACATGCTGCGGCTCCAGCGCAAGACCGGCACACACACCGTACTGCGCACCATCAAGCCCCGGCACGGTCACCGAAAGCTTGTGGCCGTCATAGACCTGCAGCGCCGGCTCCGTTGTCCAACACTCAAGCGCCAGCGCAGTGCGCGGTGCCACCAGCGTTGCGGCGTGTGCCAATGGCAGCGCCAAATCATCGGCCACCTCCACACGCTCCCGTCGCAGCACAAACGTATTATCGATCGGCACGCGCACGCTGCCATCGTCCGGCGTCAGCGCACGCAACGTTCGGAAATCAAGCGGTGTGTCCGCCACCGGCGCGAGCGCACCGTTCGGAATGAAATCAGCATCGATCGGCGCATAGAGGTTCGCGCGCACCATCAGCTTGTGACCGAGCACGTCAGCACTGCCGTCGAGATTGAAATAGGAATGGTGGCACAGATTGATCACGGTTGCTGCGTCCGTGGTCGCCCACAGCTCAACCCGCAACGTCGCTGGCGGAGCCAACGTGATGCGGCACGTCGCCGTCAGCGTGCCCGGATAGCCGTTGTGCCCCGCGGGCGAATGATGCGCGAACACCACTGACGCGGCGTCACTGTGCAGCGCCTGCCACGGGCTTTTGCCAAAGCCGGTGATGCCGCCGCCATGCAGCGCCGTGCGGCCGTTCTCATTCTTCGGCACCTGATAGGCGACGCCGTCGAGCACAAACTGGCCACGGCCAATCCGATTACCAAAGCGCCCGGCAATAGCGCCCATGTGCGGCGAGTGCTCCGGGTAGTCCTCAGCCCGGCCCAATCCCAGCACCACGCGCTGCATCGTCCCATCGGCGCGCCGGACCTTGAGGTCGCGCACCGTTGCACCCAAGCCCATCACCACGCCAACCAACGTGCCATCCGGACTGACGAGGGGGATATCCCGGAATGGATCTGCGTTGGGCATATCTGCTCACAAGGGGCGTGCGCGCGACAGTCTGCCTCGCCCCATCGCCGACGGGCAAGAGACCATTTCAGAGTCAATTTCAGAGCCAATTTCTGGAACAATTTCTGGGAGAGCCCGGCACCAGCGGGCGGCAAGCTGTTGAGTGCGGGCCACGCCCTTCTGCCACAGTGCCGCTGCGCCGCATTTGGATGGTGGACAGATGCGGCGTAAGGCGGCATGGAGGCCTGACACACAAACGTGCCGGACCAACAGCATGCCGATGGGTGCCCTGAGAGCTTTCAGCAACCGCGCCCTGCGATGGGTCTCGCGGGCCATTGCCATCGAGATCGCGCTCAGTGGCCCTGCCGCCCTTGCCGGACCTGCTCTGCTGTTTGATGCCAATGACGGGAAGGTGCTGTACGCCGAAGATCACGACGATGTCTGGTATCCGGCCTCCCTGACCAAAATGATGACGGCCTACCTGACCTTCGAGGCCCTCAAGCAAGGCACGATCAAGCTCGACACCAAACTCACCCAGTCGGAGTTGTCGCACAGTCAGCCACCCAGCAAAATCGGCATGCCGATTGGCGCGCAGATGGATGTCGAGTTGGCGCTGCAGTCGCTGATCATCAAGAGCGCCAACGATGTGGCGGTTATGCTGGCCGAAGGCATCAGCGGCTCACAGGAAGTCTTCGTCACGCGCATGAACGCCACGGCGAAGCGGCTCGGCATGTCACGCACCAACTTCGCCAATCCGAACGGCCTTCCAGCCCCCGAGCAGCTGACTACGGCGCGCGATCTGGCCAAACTCAGCGCAGCCCTGTTGGCCGAATACCCGCAATACGGCGCGCTCTGGGGCATGGTCGACATGCGCGTCGGCCGCATCCGCATTCGCAGCCACAACGCGCTGCTCAAGATCTACGAGGGCGCCGATGGCATGAAGACCGGCTTCACCTGCGATAGCGGCTACAACGTCGTCGCCACCGCGACCCGCGACGGGCACCGGCTGGTTGCGGTGGTGCTCGGCGAGGCCAGCGGGGCCTCGCGCAGCCTGCGGGCAGCGAACCTGCTGGAGCACGGCTTCCAGTATCGTGTCTGGGAAGAAGCCTTGCGGCCGGTCACCTTAGGGTCGCTGGAAATGCAGGCCGATGCGCGCGCCACCGCAGTCTCCGTGCGCGATCAAGTGATGGGCTACACCTGCGGTGGCCGCAAGCGCCCCGCCGTGGCCAAGGTCCGCCAAAAGCGTCTGGAAGCAGCCAAGCAGCGCCTCGCGGCTCCCGGCAAAGCGGGGGCGACGTCTGCGCCCAGTATCCAACCCGCCGCCCAGCCTGCGACCCAGCCTGCGACCCAGCCAACCGCCCAGCCAGCCGCCGGCGTCGTGCCTCCCGTGACACCTGTGGCCCCTCCCACAGCCGCTCCCGCGCCTGCCAAGAAGTAAGCCAAGATCCGCAACAGTTGCAGGCTCACCACGGCACAGGTCCCTGGTGGTGGCGGCGCGTTTGTCTCAGCCTGGGACACAATCGTGTGCTCAGACGCCGTCACCGGTGGGGGTATGGCTTGGCGCTGATTTTGCAACATCCAAAGCAACACTGATCCACCATGGACACTTGCAATGATGACCGCCTCTGCCAACACGCTCAGCTGGCACCCTGACGCCGACGTGACGCCGACCCCGCGTGAGGTCCAATCCATGGCCGAAGTCCTGGAAGGACGCCACGGCCAGCATGCCGCCGAGGTGGCCGAATTCTTCTCCGCCCATCACAGCATTTCCGGCGATGCCGGCCGCTGCTGGGCCTGGGCTGGAGTTGCAGAGACCATCCGCCAGCGCACAGCGAAGCGCGTCCAGCAATCCTAACTTAACGCTGATCTTCTATGACTGAGTGTTCAGGGATCGCCGATCACGGCCGTATTCCGGCGCGTTGGACCCAGAGTGCTTCCGGGAAAAGTATACAGCGGTTTTCCCGAACCAAGCACGACCGACTAAAGTGCCAGGGTCGTTCCTCGTTGACATTAAAAGTGGAACGACCCAAGCGATGCCCCTCGATCAACCCGCCGCATCTACCCGCATGTCAGATGTCGTGGCTGGGCTCAAAGCGGCATTCTCAGATACATCGCCGCGCGGCGTCACCCAGCGCGACGCCGTCTTTGTGTTCTTTGTCCGCGCCGCCAGCGCCGCCATTCTCTACCTCTCACAGATCGTTCTGGCCCGCTGGATGGGCGCGTCCGCCTATGGCATCTACGTGTGGGTCTGGACGCTGGTTCTGATCCTCGGTGGCCTCTCCCATTTCGGCCTCGGCCACGCGCTCGTTCGGCTCATTCCGCAGTACCGCGAAAAGGGCGACCTCGACAGCTTACGTGGCTTGCTGATCGGTGTCCGCTGGCTTGCCTTGTTCGCTGGCACGGTTATCGCGCTGATCACTTATGCTATCGTGCGCGCCGCGCCCGACGTTCTTGACGATGCCTATCTGTTGCCCGCCATGCTCGGCATCATCTGCATTCCGCTGTTTGCCATCACCGACGTGCAGGATGGTCTCGGCCGCGCGCAAGGTTGGTTGTCGGTTGGCCTGGTTCCACCCTACGTGCTCCGTCCCGTGGTGTTGCTGGTCACCATGTCGATCGCGCATGCCTTGGGCATTCCCATGGACGCCGCGACTGCGGTGCTGGCCGCTATTGTCGCCTGCTGGGCCAGTGCCATGGTGCAGACGCTGATGGTCCAGCAACGCATCGATGCTGAGGTCCCGAAGGGTCCGCGCGCCTATCATTTCGGCAGCTGGATCCGCTCATCCTCGCCGCTCCTGGTGGTCTATGCGGGTGAGCTGGTGGTCCAGAACGCCGATGTCATCATCCTCTCCGCGCATCTGCCGCCAGACGCTGTCGGCATGTACTTCGCCGCCGCCAAGACGATGGCGCTAGTCATGTTCGTGCACTACGCAGTCGGCAGCGTTGTCGCCAAAGACTTCGCAGCGCTGCATGCCCGCGGCGATCAAGCAGCGCTTGCCGCCTATGCCCGCGACGCCGCCAAGTGGACGTTCTGGCCAAGCCTTGCAGCAGCAATCGCCATTCTCCTGCTCGGCAAGCCGCTGCTGTGGCTCTTTTCGCCAGCCTTCGTCGAGGCTTATCCGGTGATGCTGATCCTGGTGGCGGGCTTCTTGTTCCGCGCCTCGGTGGGCCCTGCGGAGTTCGTTCTCAACGCGCTCGGCGAGCAGAAGGCCTGCGCAGTGGTGGCCTGCATTGCGGCGGTGACCGACATCGCCCTCAATCTGTTGTTGATCCCACCGTTCGGCTTGCTCGGCGCTGCCGCAGCAACCGCCACCTCCCTCGCCATCAGCGCCATTCTCTACGCATCAGTGGCGCGCCAGAAAACCGGCCTCGACATCTCGATCCTGCAAATGCTGCGCAGCACGTAATGCGCGCAGATAAAGTTGGTGCCATTGAGCCGCTCAGCGACTCCTCGCCCTCCACCGATAGCGCCTGCCGGCGCTGGCACCGCCAATGCCGTCAGCGGCGGATCAACTCGAATTCCAGCGTCTCGTCGACACTCCCGACAATTGCGCAATCATCATTGCGGCTCGGCTTCTGACCTTGCAGGACGACGCGGCTTTCGTTGACGATCCGCCCGCTGACCGCGAACGCCTGCGGCGCACACCGCTTCGAGAACGTCATCGCCTGACCAGTAACGGTATCGCCAGTGCGCACGCCGCTGAACAGCACCGTTCCCGCGTTGATCCCTAGCGGCGCCAGTCCCGCCCTTGGCTTTTCATAAACGATCCGCAGCGCATTCGGCGTCTGCGGCTCCACCACCACCTGCATCTCGGACGTGTTGTGCCGCCACGACGCTGAGCTTGCCGCTGGCTGACCACCGCGCGCGGCGCTGGTCGCCACCGTTGTTGTGCCTGCCAGCCCTCCTGTGGTCACAGCTGCCGGTACTCTGGCGGCCGGGGCGTCAGGGCGCACTGTTGCCGGGCGGGCAGCGCCCGTCGGGAGTGTCGTCGCCGATGGTGCCGGCTGAGTTGACGGCGTCGAGCCAACGGGCTCCTGCCGGCCACCGCCGCTCCCGCGGCTGTTGTCTCCCCCCGATCCCAGCGGACGCGCACTCTCAGGAACGCTCGCAACCCTGTCTCCACCGGGCTGTGACGGTGTCGGATTTGCAGCCGGGGTGCCTGCCGGCTGGTTCGGTGGTTGCGCACCAGCCGGCGCTGTCGGCGGCGGCGCCGTTGACAATATGGCAGCAGCGGTCGGCGCTGTCGGCGGCGGCGGAACGACGTTATGCCGTTTAACCGGAACATCTGCGATCGTGTGCGGCTGCCGGAGCGAGCGAACGCAGGGTGGGGGTTCAGCCTTGCACCTCGCAGTCTCTTTTGCCTCTATCGCCTTCTCGAAGGCTTCGTTCTCTTTTCGGGCCGCGGCGACTTTCCTTGCTTTCTCGGCATTCTCTTTGTCGATCTCGGCATTCTGCTTGTCGATCTCGGTCTTTTTCTTTGCCCAAGCCGCCTGGTCGGCAGCGTACTTGGTGCGATCATCGTTGTATTTCTGGCGCGCCTTGCACCAGTCCGTAGCAGCATTCGCGCCCGCGCAGTTTTTGTTCGCCAGTATCAAGCTCGTCGCCAACGGCATGCCATCGGCGCCTCTGGGTCCAGTGTATGTTGTCTTGCCTATTCTTTTCACCGGAGCGCCCGTAGTTGGTGGTGGTGCCACGGCGGCCGTCGAGGCCGCCGGCTTGTTCGCCGGCACTGCCTGAGGCGTGCGGATTTCCACTTTTTGCCGTTGCGGCAGCTCCACCTTTTGCGGCTGCACTGGCCTTTGCGGCCGCTCGATCCGGCGCACCTCGCGGCGGACCTGAGGGGGAGGAACGGGCGTCGCAATCGGTCTGCCGATGCGCCGTAGCTGTAGCCGCTTCTCGGGCACGTCTTTCGGCGGTGTTTGAGCCTCGGCGCTCTCCGCGCTGAACGACAGGGCCACTGCTCCCACGCATACCAACGTCACCAACCGCATGGCGTTCTCCCGTTCTGTTGGCTGCAAGACGCTAACTGCCGCAATCAGCCTGCAAATAGTCGGGTTTGTTTGGATTTTCCAAGGTGTAACCAGCACGCTGCATGCCGGCGCGAAGCCCCTTCACGTCAATAGTGCAGCGGCGAGCGACGGGCTTCTGCGCCGCACCCGTTGTTTCCTGCGTCTCGATCGTCGAGACCAGTTCAAGTTTTATTTTGAAGCCTTCATGGCTGAGAATAGAATTCACAAAGTCTTTCCAGCTCGGCGCATAGTCGGCTTGCGAAACAAACATCATCTCCCGGCTGATCGTCTTGCCTGGCTCCAATGTCTCCGGGCCAGCATTGCCTTTGATGCAATACCAACGCTCGCCGCAGGCCGCGTCGGTAATCTCGACCACGTAATACGCGCGGTAGGGCGCAAGCGTGCCCCCGAAATCAAGCGAAAGGGTCTCATTCAGGATACGGGCCCGCCGTCCCGGCTCGGTACGATGCTGATAAGCGAGCGGCATCATTGTGACTGTGACCTTGCTGTCGGTCCAAGCCGGCGTGTTCACCGTCGCGTCCCGCCGTGGCGGCTCCAATGTCGAGCGAAACTGAACCTTCTGCAGCGGCAGCACCGCGATATCGGTCGGCGGCTGCCACAAGCTGATGCCGATCCCAGCCGCGATCACAACAGTCGCCGCCAGCGCGGTCATCGTCTTGCAGAATGCACCGATTTTGCGCGTCTTGTGGATGGCGGCGGCAACCTCCGCGGCGGCATTGCCTTGCACCGTGATGGCGTGGACCGACCGCAGGTGGGTGGGAAGATCTTCGATCCTGACCGCCGGGTCGATCATCACCGGGAACACATGGCCGCCCGCCGATGGCCATCGCTCCTTGGCAAATGCGAGTTCCGTCAAGGTGAAGCGGCCGGCTGTCAGCGCTTCGCGGCTTGCGAGAAATACGAAGCGATCAGCGCGCTCGATCGCCTGCCGGATACGGTCATTGTAATCGACCGATGCGACCAGGCTATGCTGATCGAAGAAAACATGATGGCCGGCATTGCTCAATGCCTGGGCGATTTCCTCGGCCTGCGCTGTTTGCGGCGTTGCATAGCAAATGAAAATACTGAGCCGCGAGCACGCCGCAGGCAGGAGAGTTGCGAGCATAAAATCCTCACAGTACTCACGCGATCGTCACGATTTATGAAGTCGGGCATAATCCATTCTTGCTCGCAAATGTCTGTGGAGATGGCGCGAGCCTCCAATTCACATGTAGAGTAAATATCACTTCAACACGACTTGCGCAATTGCTAGGTTGCGGCTGGCGAGACCCGTCGGCGATACTCAGTCCAACGGCCGCGCTGCGTACGACGATGCGGGCGGCATACCTGCCAACGCGCTAAACCCTCAGTTCGCTGCCCCGATCACCAACGTCCAGAACGTCTTGAACTCGGTCTTGGGGTCTTGCACCAGCGCAATCCCCATGTGCTCCACATCGCCCAACAGCAGGTTCTTGTTGTGGCCGGGGCTTTCCTTCCAGCCCTTCAGCACTTCATCGATGGTGATCTGGCCGGTGCCGACGTTTTCAGCCGCGACTTTGGCGCTGTAGCCGGTGCGCTTGACGCGGTCCCAGGGGTTCGAGCCGTCCGACCCGTAGTGCGAGATGCGGTCCCACTTGGCGAGATCGCGGCTGTGCGCCTTGGCGGCTTCAGTCAGCGACGCATTGAGCTTAAGCGCCTTCAGTCCACTGGCCTGCCGGTATTTGTTGATCACGTCACGCGCGTGTTCGGCGTCAAGCTTGGTCGCGGCGTAGTCACGGTCGGCAAGCGCACCCGCTGGTGCTTTCTCGGACTGGCCCGCCGGCGCGCGATCATCGAGGCTGGCGGTCCGTTGACCACCCCATTTGCGCACGCCCGGTTCACCGCCCAGCGCGCCGCGTGTCTCAGGATCAGTCAGATTTGCTTTGGGTTTGAAAGTTGCGCTCGAAGCAAGGCCTGAACTGAGGTTCACGCTGCCCATCGAGCAGCCGGCGAGGGACGCGCCAGCAAGAAGAAACGACACTGCCACCGGCAACGCGACACGGCTCATACGCATACTCTCCGACGCAACACACACGGATCCACACACGTGGCCACGATGCCGCGAAAACGGTTAACCCGGAGTTAAGCCCGAGGCTGCAAAGCCCCGCATGCGCAGATAACTCTCATTCTGGCAGGCGCGAACCGAACGCGCACACCCGCAGGTCTCGGTGACTGACGGTACAAACATGGCGCCAATTCGACCTGATAGGGCCAGGATAGAGGCGGGTTCGAAAGCGCTACTTCGTGGCCTTGGGTTCGATCAGCGGAAACGCCGGCGAGACATCATCGAAGGTGCCGGCCAATTCACCGAATTTAAGCGGATTACCGGTGAACGCCACATCACCCGTCGCCAACGCGATCGGCAGCGACTTCTGCTTCAACAAAATGAGATCGAGCATCGGCCGCGCCAGCGTGAACGACGCATTGGCGTTGGCGGTGTCATGCCCCGGCAGATTGGTCAGCGTGGAATTTTCGAGATTGAGCGTCAGTTTCTCATTGGTATCGGTGAAGGTCCAATTGATGACGATGCGTTTGCCTTTGGCTTTTTCGGCATTCACGCGCACGGCGAGAAAATCAAACAGCATGTCAGCGGGGATGGCCTTCATGAACTCTGCTGTGACGCCCACGGTGTTGACCGTCTTGATACCACCACGCAGCTCGGCAGCGCCCATCAGGTAGGCATTGCGCCAGGTGCCGCTCTCGGCCTGATAGCCAAGCTGTTCGAGCGCGTCGGCACCGAGGTTGCGAGCCGCGTTGTTGCCCGGGTCCGCATAGACGACCTCGCGCATGATGCTCGCGACCCAGCGGAACTCACCGGCCTTGAAGTCCGCGCGCGCCTTGGCGATCACCGCATCGGCACCGCCCATGTAAGCAATCGTTTTTTTGGCCGAAGCGACCGGCGGCAAAGGCTGGAGGTTAGCCGGATTGGCATCGTACCAACCCAGATACTTCTGATAGACGGCCTTGGCGTTGTGGCTGACGGTGCCGTAGTAACCGCGCGCTGCGAAATCCTTGGTCAATGCCTCTGGCAATTCGATCATCTCGGCGATCTCGGCGGGTGTGTGGCCCTGGTTCATGAGGCGCACGGTCTGATCGTGAATGAATTTGTAAAGATCGCGCTGGATGGTCAGCGTCTTGACGATCTTGTCGCGCCCCCAGGTCGGCCAGTTGTGCTGCGCGATCATCACAACGGACTTGTCGCCATAGCGCTGCAAAGACTGAGCAATGGAGCGCGACCAGCCGCGCGCATCGCGCACTTCAGCACCCCGAATGGTGTAGATGTTGTGCAAGGTCTTGGTCACCACTTCCGCCATGTTGAGCACGCGGAATTGCGGAAAATACAGCGTCATCTCGGACGGCGCTTCGGCACCGGGCGTCAAATGAAATTCAATCTCAACGCCGTCGATGGTGCGCGTCTCGACGTCCTGCTTGATGAGATCGGTCGGCGCGATGAAGGTGAAGGTGCCGCGCGCCAACGTTCGTCCGAGACCAGTGTCAACGTGACCGCGCGGGCCTTTGTCCAGCAGCGGCCCAAACTGATAGCTCGCGCGCCGGCCCATGGCGGTGCCGGCAATCACATTTTCGCTGACGGCGTACTCCATGAACTGATCGGGAGCGACGATCTTGACGCGTCCGGCGGTGACATCCTCCTGCGATGTGACGCCCTTCACGCCGCCGAAGTGATCGGCGTGGCTGTGCGTGTAGACAATGGCGACAACCGGCTTTTTCGGCCGGTGCGCAAAGTAGAGATCGAGACTGGCTTTGGCCGTTTCCTGCGTCAGCAGCGGATCGATGATGATCAGCCCCGTGTCACCCTCCACGATGGTCACGTTGGAGATATCGTGACCGCGCACCTGATAGACGCGCTCAACGACCTTGAAGAGGCCGTGGATATTGTTGAGTTGCGCCTGCCGCCACAAACTCGGATTGACGGTCGGCGGCGCATCGCCCGCGAGGAACTCGTACGGCTTCATCGACCACGCAGTGGCGTCGCCTGGCCCCTTGATGAACCCGTCCGGCAGCGCCGCGATGAACCCGCGCCGCGCGTCGTCAAAGTCACTCTTGTCTTCAAACGGCAACGCCTTGAGCATCGCGGAATGGGTGGCCTGCGTGGCAGGCTCGGCATCTTTGGATTGTGCAAGCGCCGCACCGACGCCGCATAACCACGTTAGACCAGCAGCGCAGGCCGCGCGAGCGAGTGCCGTCTTGCATTGAAATCCCATGGTGTCCCCCGATCGGATATGCGCCCGATGCTACAAGGCGAGACCCATATGCGCTACGCCTCTCGCGGACGCTGCACACCATGCCCCCAATTCCCCATAGCCGCCCACCCGCGCGTCCGATAGAACCCCGCCTATGAGCCAGCACCCTTCCATCGCTATTGTCGGCCGGCCCAATGTGGGCAAATCGACGTTGT
>JANNEU010000064.1:0-24095 GCA_031379035.1 Hyphomicrobiaceae bacterium
GTTCAACGGTTTCGATTTTGGTGACGGGAACGACCTTCGAATAATTCCCCGACGTGAAAATCTCGTCCGCCGCCAGAAAGTCTTCGACGCGGAGACTTGTCTCGCGCACCTCGAGGCCATCGGCGCGCAATAGCTGGATCACGCGCTGCCGCGTGACACCATTGAGAAACGCACCGGTTGGAATGGGCGTCAGCGCCACACCATCCTTGACCATGAAAACGTTCGACGATGCCGTCTCCGCCACGTTGCCGAGCATGTCGAGCACCAGCGCGTTCGTAAACCCGCGCGACTTCGCATCGCGGATACAGCGCGTGTTATTGGGATAGAGCGCGCCGGTCTTGACGTCGGTCGGCATGGTTTCGAGCGTGGGGCGGCGAAACTTTGAAACCGTCAGCGACCCGCCCACCGGCTCTGGCATGGTGGCTTCAAAAAGGCACAGACAAAACCGCGTCGATGCGGGATCAGGTGTGAAGCCATCCGCGCTGTCGGCTTCGGCCCAGTACATCGGCTTGACGTACAGCGCCTTGCCGCGTTCGAACTTCTGAGCACCTGTGCGGACGAGTGCGACGATCTCTTCAGGTTGCATGGTTGGCGCGAGGCCCATCTTGAGGGCCGACTGGTTCACGCGGGCTGCGTGTCTGTCGATGTCGGGCAACGTGTTGTCGAACACGCGGGCGCCATCGAACACCGACGACGCCAGCCACGCCGCATGCGTGCGCGGCCCCATCATCGGCGGATTGCCCTGATGCCAACCGCCATCAAGAAACGTCCAGGTTTGTGAGTACCATGGCATGGGGGAAGCTCCGGGGGTGTGTGGAAACTTGCCTGTCGGCGGGAGTTGATTAGATCGTCGAGATCAGCGCCATCGCCGCAGCGAAGTCACGCTTTGCTCTTGCGCTTCGGCATCTTGGGCATGACCCGCTTCATGTATTGATCGAACAAGGGAACGGTGAAAGCCGTGTCGCCATGCTGCGGACTGTAGATCATGCCTTTACGGATGAGGCCACTCCGGAGCGGCGCGCTGCTCTCTACCAGCACGCCCAGCTTTTCTGCTATGTCGCCGGAGCGATGTGGCCCAGGACCTAGCTCGCCCATCGCGCGCAGATAATCCTTCTCGCGCGGCGTCAATCGATCAAACCGGACGCGGAAGAAGCTGTCGTCGAGAGACGTTGTAGCTTCCGCCGTCGCCATGCGCGCATCTTTCTCGCCAATGGGCGATGACTCTGCTGTGTTCCACGCATGATAGCCCCACTCCTGCAAAAAATAAGGATATCCCTCCGTTACTTTTAAAATTTCGTCGAGCGCGGCCTCTGTATATTTCACGTTTTCGCGCGTCGCTGGATCCACAATGGCCGCACGCGCGTCGGCGGGCATCAGCGGGCCAACTTTCGGGAAATTGAAGAGCCGCTCCGCATAGGATTTCGAGGCTCCCATTTGCCCGACCAGCTGTGGTAACCCAGCACCAACAACAAGCAGTGGCAGACCTTTTTGCGAGATGCGATGCACCGCCATGATGAGCGCGCTGAGCTCCTCCTCGCTGAGATATTGTAATTCGTCGATTGTGATGACGACCATTTTCTTGCGCGATTTTGCGGCTGCGCCGACGGCGAGAAAAAGCGCGGTCAGATCACTTTCGAGATCGCCGCTATCCGCTGATCCCTTTTCTGCCGGGATTCCGAGGCCGATATCGAAATCGCCCATGCGCAGCTTTACCGAACCCACAAAACTCTTCAAGACACCCAGGCCCCGCTTGGTGGCCTCCGTGGCCCGTGCCATCGTGTCCAGATTCAATAAAAGTTTTCTCAGCCCTGGGGCGAGCAGTGCTGGCAGCGATTTGCCGTCATGCGCTTCGATATGCAGCGCTTCGCTTTCGAAGTCTTCGGCAATTATTTGGACTTCGTTTAGCAGTACGGTTTTGCCAACGCCGCGAAGGCCGATGAAGATAAAGCTCTTGAAAGACCGCCCGCCTTGCACACGCTGGAGGGTTACACGAGCCTGTTTGAGGATCTCATCACGTCCGACCAGCTCTGGTGGACGGGTGCCCGCGCCCGGCGCATACGGATTGGTGGCGGCATCCATCTTTAGGAATCTTTGGAAACTTATCTAACTTATCGCCGAAATAGTAAGATTGCAAAGGTTTGTCAATATCGCGCTCGCAAGCAGCCAAAACTTTGACACGACGCGACATAGACATCCCCCGCCACCTCCGCTATCTCGCGGCCACCATGCTGCACATCAACGAGCTGACATACCGGATCGAGGGGCGACCGATCCTGGAGGGTGCCACTGTGGCGATCCCGACCGGGCACAAGGTGGGCCTGATCGGCCGCAATGGCACGGGCAAGACCACCCTTCTCCGGCTGATCATCGGCGAGATTGCGCCCGACGACGGGTCCATCACCATTGGGCGCAATTTCAAAATCGGGCATGTGGCGCAGGAAGCGCCGGGCGGCGACGACAGTCTGCTCGACTGGGTGCTGGCGGCGGACACGGAGCGGGCGTCGCTGCTGGCGGAGGCGGAAACGGCGACGGATGCGCTGCGGATCTCCGATATCCAGATCCGGTTAAACGATATTGACGCGCACGCCGCACCGTCGCGGGCGGCATCGATCTTGGCTGGCTTGGGGTTTGATGCGGACGCGCAGGCGCGGTCATGCCGGGAGTTCTCGGGCGGGTGGCGCATGCGGGTGGCGCTGGCGGCGGTGCTGTTTTTAGAGCCGGAAATTCTGCTGCTCGACGAACCGACGAACTATCTCGACCTCGAAGGCACGATGTGGCTGGAGAGCTATCTCAAAGCCTATCCGCACACGGTGCTGATGGTCAGCCATGACCGCGATCTACTGAACCGCGCCGTGGGTTCGATTGTGCATCTCGATCGCGGCAAGTTGACGTTTTACACGGGCGGCTATGACGACTTCGAGGAAGCGCGGCGCGAGAAGCAGCGGCTTGAGTTGAAGCTGAAGAAGAAGCAGGACGATGCGCGCAAGCACATGGAAGCGTTCATCAACCGCTTCAAGGCGAAGGCATCCAAGGCGGCGCAGGCGCAGAGCCGCATGAAGGCGCTGGCGCGCATGCAGCCGATTGCCGATCAGGTGGAAGACCGCATCGCGCCGTTTCTGTTTCCCGCGCCGAAGAAGCTGCTGGCCAGCCCGTTGATCCGCATTGAAGGCGCGGTGGCGGGGTATGATCCGAAGACGCCGATTTTGAGCAATTTGAATTTGCGGATTGATCAGGACGACCGGATTGCGTTGCTGGGCCAGAACGGCAACGGCAAGTCGACGTTCGCCAAGCTGGTGGGCGGCAAGCTGACGCCGCTGACGGGCAAGGTGTTTGGTGTCAACAAGATCGACGTCGGGTATTTCGCGCAACATCAGCTGGATGAGCTGAACCCGCTTGATACGCCGATTGGGTACATGACGCGGTTGATGCCGGAGGGCACGGAAGCGCAGCGGCGCGGGAAGTTGGGTGCCTATGGCTTTGGCGCCGACAAAGCCGAGACGAAGTGTGGCAATCTCTCCGGCGGAGAAAAAGCGCGACTGTTGCTGCTGTTGACGGCGTTCAACGCGCCGCACCTGATCATTCTCGACGAGCCGACCAACCATCTCGATATCGACAGCCGCGAAATGCTGGTGCGGGCGCTGAATGAGTACGAAGGCGCGGTGATCCTGATCAGCCATGACCGGCATCTGGTGGATGCGGCGGCAGACCGGCTGTGGATCGTCAAGAACGGCACGGTGGCGAACTACGAGGGCGATATGGACAGCTATCGCGCGGAGTTGCTGGCGGAGCGGGGCGGGAAAACGCAAGCGCGCGGCGATAAGGGCTCGGCTGCGGCGAAGTCCACGCGGGTCGATGAACGGCGGCAGGCGGCGGAGCGGCGCGCAGAAGTTGCGCCGTTGCGCAAGGCGATGCAGACGGCGGAAGCGGTGGTGACGAAACTGTCGGCGCAGATTGCGAAACTGGACGCGGCGCTGGCTGATCCGGAATTGTACAACGACGCGGCGAAGGCGAAGTCGCTGGCGTTTGATCGCGGGCAACTGGCGAAGCGGCTGGCGGACGCTGAGGATGTGTGGCTGGCGGCGACGGATGCTTTTGAGCAGGCGTCGGCCTCGGTGGATGCGTGAACGTGACGGCAAGGTGAAACTCCGCTGTGGGTTTCGTCCTTGGCGTGGTGGACACACCGCGTGTGCCGTTTAGAAGAAGTCTCAGAGAGCCGGTCGCGCATCAGACAGTGGGGCTGTATCCGAAGCATTGAGGGCTTCATGCTTCGGGGCTGCGGCCGGTTCTCGATTTCAGTGCTTGCGGGGTGTTGACTAAGCTCGCAGCGTTAGACAAATTGTCTATGCAGTGTAACTCAGTGTCTCGCCCAACGCATTTCTCGTCAAAAGAATTTTCTGAGCTTGACACCAATTGCAAGGCAGCCATCGAATGGCACCAGTCAAATTTGATGTTTTCCTCTCATACAATAGTCGGGACGCGGCGCTCGCACTTGAACTTGAGCACGCTTTACTCACCCTCAACACTTCGGCTCAGCCGTTCACTTTGTTCCGCTACGAGCGCAGCATTGCGGTGACAGAGGAAATTAAGAATTCTGTCACCACTGCGATCGCGAACAGCAGTGCGCTGCTCGTGCCGGTCACTCAAAATAGTGCGACCTCAAATTGGGTGCATTTTGAAATCGGCTACGCCGCTGGGTGCGGCACAGATATCGTGCCATTTTTGCCGGCCGGCCGCTTGCCAAACGGTGGAGGTGCGGAGGAGGTTCTGCCGGCGTACCTCGACAGCAAGGTTTACCCGACTACGCTCGCGCAGGTTCTCGACCACTTCGGCAGTACGGCTTGGAGGACGACATCCGACTATCGTAAGTCACTGAAAAATCCGCGCAACCGCTCAACGCCGGAATTTTGCCGGGATGTCGGTCTGTCCGATATCGATCATCGCGATAACACTCGCAATGCCCTGCCACCAGCGATGGTCTATAATGAAGCCAAAGAAGAAATCGTCATAATCGGGGTCAGTCTCAATCGCGTACTTGACCAGCATTACTCTTACCTTACTGAAAGAGCTCAACAAGGCATTCGAGTCCGCCTGATGCTGCTCGACCCGGCGTCGCAAGACGTCAGACGCGTCATTACTGATTGGGGGCACGCTCGGGTCAAGCGCGAAATCCGAAGCTCAATCAAGCAAATCCGCGAGCTTGGTCTGACAAAGTCAGATCTCATAAAAATTCGATATCTCCCGGCTTTGCCGCCGTTCACCGGCATCATGATCGACGGAGACATCGAGGCCAAAGGGCCCATACATCGCGATGTGCGCGGGTTCGTCCGCATTCAGCCGTCCGCTCGCTACGTCAGCCAACACAATGCGCCTATTCTCCAATTTCATAAGAAAGCATCGAGCAGCGGAGCCAGCATTTTTGACATGTATGCAACAGACATTCGCCGCCTATGGGCTGAGTTTGCGCGCCCAAAGCCGCGTTGGTCGTGGACGTCTTGATATGCGTTGTTGCCGGTCTCGACGTGCAGAAAGCCGTCTATCGATTCTATCGCTGAACGTGTAGTAGGGAACTTTCGTCGACACCTTCAGCATCCGCCGCTTTGCCTACGGAAGGTCCCGCCCCATGAAACTCCTCTCGTCGCCTGCGTCGCCGTTTGGCCGTAAGGTCAAGATGACGATCTGGATGAAGAATTTGAAAGACAAGGTCGAGATCACCACCGTCGATGCGACGAAGGGTGACGCGAGCCTGAACGCGGCGAACCCGATGGGCCGCATTCCGGTGTTGATGACAAGTGACGGCGTGGCGATCCACGACAGCCACGTGATCTGCGAGTACCTCGACAGCGTGGGCACGGGGCCGGCGCTGTTTCCAGCATCGGGTGCTGCACGGTGGGATACGCTGACGCGGGCGTCGCTGGCGGACGGCATCACGGAAGCCGCGCTGTTGAAAGTTTACGAGGGCCGCTATCGCCCCGAGAACATGAAGGTCCAAAGCTGGCTCGACCGGCTGGATGCGAAGATCGACACATCGCTGGCGATGCTGGAGGCGGCACCGCCCAAGTGGAGTGCGGCGCCAGACTATGGCCACCTGACGTTGGCGGCGGCGCTCGGCTATCTGGATTTCCGCCATGGCGGCGCGTGGCGGGCCGGGCATCCGAAAATGGTGGCGTGGCTTGATGGGTTTGCTGGTGCGGTGCCGGGGTATGACGCGTCGAAGCCGCCGGTGGCGTGAGCAAGGCCCGTTAACCCTTTGATCTGGTTAATTTATAGGCGATTGTGATTAATGCAAACGCCGGGGTTTTGAAGGGGTCTGGAGCGCGATGCGTGATTTTGGCTAGGAGGGTAGCCAGACGCATCGAGATCGTGCTGTGCGGTCATCCTGGACGGTTTTTGAGGCCTTCCAGAAAGTGAGTCTCGGCCTCGTTCGTAACCGACACTGGTTTTGGGGTCCGACGCATGATCTGACCCCCTCGCGATGCTGCTTAACGTTAACGCGCATCTATTTGCGCGTCGCCAGTGCCACGCCGGCTACCGTTATGACGATGCCAAGAATCTGCACGGGCCAGAGTTGCTCGCCGAACAACAGCCACGCTTCGAGCGCGGTGGCGGCGGGGACGAGATAGATCAGGCTGGCGGCGCGCGAGACGGCGCCATTTCTGATGAGCCACAGATACAGCATGATCGCGCCGAGCGAGATGGCGAGCACCGACCACAGCATAGTGGCGACCGAGGTCCACGACACGGTGAGGCGCATGGCGGGTTCGAGTAGCCAGGCCGCGAGCAAGGTCGGGGGCACGGCACCAACGTATTGCAGGAGCGCTGTGGTGCGGAGATCGGCGGTGGGGATGAAGCGCTTCTGGTAGAAGGTGCCGAGGGTGACGGCGAGCATGCCGCCGAGATTGACGGCAAGTGCGCCGTTGAGACGCGCGAAGTCTGCGCCCTGTGCTGCGGCCAGCCGTGGCCAGAGCACCACCAGCACGCCGGCGAGACCGAGCAGAATGCCGGCCCACTGTTTGCTGCTGATGCGCTCGCGGATGAGCATCGGCGCGAGCAAGGCGGTGAGGATCGGCTGCGTGGCAGCGATGACGCCGGAGATGCCAGCCGGCACGCCTTGGCCAACGGCCCACCAGACGCCGCCAAGATAGATGGCGTGCAGCAGCACGCCGCTGATCATCGCGTGCACCGCGTCGATGCCGCGTGCGGGCCACGGCGCGCGCATAACGACGGCGAGGCCCGCGAAGACGACGAGTGCGAACGAGAACCGCGCCGCGAGGAACGTCAGCGGATCGCTGTCGATGACGGCGGCACGGGCTGAGATCCAGCCGGTTGACCAGAGGAAGACGAACAACGCGGGCGCACAGGCCAGCGCAGCAGAACGCACGGCGGGCCGCGCTAAAAACTCACGCATTGGTGCCGAGCGCGCGGTCGAGATCGGCGATCAGATCATCCACGTGTTCGAGGCCGACAGAGAGGCGCAGCAGATCAGGCGGGCAGGGGCTACCGGTGCCTTCGATGGACGCGCGATGCTCGATCAGACTTTCGACGCCGCCGAGGGAGGTGGCGCGTTTCCAGACGTGGACGTTGGCCGCCGTGCGGATGGCGGCGTCGGTGCCGGCTTTGACGCGCACCGACAGCATGCCGGAGAAGCCGCCTTGCATCTGCCGCGCGGCGATGGTGTGGCCGGGATGGGTTTCGAGGCCGGGATAGAGCACGTGTGAAATTCTTGGATCGGCGGCGAAGTGTTTGGCGATGGCCATGGCGGACCGCGATTGGTGGGCGACGCGGACGTGCAAGGTCCGCATGCCGCGCATCAGCAACATGGCTTCGAAGGGGCCGAGAATGCCGCCGAGCATTTTGCGCACGCGGACGGCGCGGTCGAAGTAGGCGTCCTGCTTGGCGAAGGTCAGCGAGCCGGCGACGACGTCGGAGTGGCCGTTCAGATATTTCGTTGCGGCATGCATCACCACATCAGCGCCGAGGCCGAGCGGGCGCGACAGCACCGGCGTGGCGACGGTCGAGTCGACGGCAAGCACAGCACCGGCGTTGTGGGCCAGCGCTGACACCGCCGCGATATCGGAGATGGTCCACAGCGGGTTGGCGGGCGTTTCGAGCCAGATCATTTTGGTGCGCCCGGGCTGGATCGCGGCGGCGATGGCGGCGGGCCGCGAGGTGTCGACGAACGTTGCTGTGATGCCGTGTGACTTGGCATCATCGCTCAGCCACAGCTTGAGCGCCCAGTACATGACGTCGGGCGCGATGATATGCGCCGGCCGTTCGAGCGCGAAAAATGCGGTTGTCGCGGCCGTCATGCCGGAGCCGGACAGCAGGGTGGCTGCGCCGCCTTCGAGGTTGGTCAGCACGGCTTCGGCCTGGCGAACGGTGAGATTGTCGGGGCGGCCGTAGACGTAGCCTTTGGTGTAGGCGTTGTCGGGGTCGCGCAGGTACGTGGTTGCCATGTGCAAGGGTGGCACGATCGCGCCGGTCTCGGGCTCGATGACGCCGCCGGCCTGGGCTGCGAACGTGGCGGGGTGCACGGGGGGGAGTTTGGCGGACATCGGGGGCTTTCGAGACGGACTTTTGCGCGGCGGCATGACTTGTTGGCAGTCTAACAAACCCGCCCGTCCACCGCGACCCGCAATATTGCCGCTTCACGTGTGCAGCGGGAGCGGGTATGCGGGCGCACTCTCGCCCATGTCATCCTCGGGCTTGTCCCGAGGACCCAGCGGGCAGCACGTGCCTATGTCACATGGGAATTGCGGTGGGCCCACCGTCGATAAACTCTGGCTTTGTATGCGTTGCGCCCTGGGTCCTCGGGACAAGCCCGAGGATGACAACGAGAGAGCATCGCAAGATCTCCGACGCCAAAGGCCGCGAACCCCATGTCCCAACGCACGATCCTGATCTCCGGTTGCTCTTCGGGCATTGGTCTTGAAGCAGCGAAGACGCTGAAGGCGCGGGGGTGGCGCGTGCTGGCGACGGCGCGGAAGGCGGAGGATCTCAAGCGGCTCGAAAGTGAGCTTGGCGTCGAAGCGTTCGAGATGGAGTTGTCGGATCTCAAATCGATCAACGCGTGTGCGGATGCGGTGCTGGCGCGGACAGACGGCAAGATCGACGCGCTGTATAACAACGCGGCGTATGGTGTGATCGGCGCGATGGAGGACATCACGGGCGAGGTGCTGCGCAAGCATCTCGATGTCAATGTGGTGGGTACGCATGAGCTGACCCGGCGCATCATTCCGGCGATGCGTGCGCAGGGGCACGGCCGCATCGTGACGTGCTCTTCTGTGCTGGGGTTGGTGTCAGGTCCGTTCCGCGGGCCCTATTGCGCGTCGAAGTTTGCGGTGGAGGCGATGACTGATGCTCTCAGGTATGAGTTGAAGGGCAGCGGCATTTCGGTGTCGCTGTTGGAGCCGGGGCCGATCAGGACGCAGTTTCTGCCGAGCACGCTGGCGACGTTCAAGGCGACCATCGATGTGGCGCGCTCGCCGCACAAAGCGGCGTATGCGAAACGGCTGGCGGCGATGGAGAACGACACGGCGAGCAAGCTGAAGCTTGGCCCGGAAGCCGTCGTAAAAAAGCTGATCCTCGCACTCGAAAGCCCCAACCCCAAAGCCCGCTACATGATCTCGCCGCACACGTATGTGGCCGCAACACTCAAGCGCGTGCTGCCGGGGCGAGTGTTGGATATGGTGTTGGGGCGGACGTGAGGGGGGAAGGGGGCGGTGGCGTGAGGCGGAGGGAGCCGCCATTGACCGGAGGTTGGGCGCAACCCGATCTTGCTTGCAGAGCCTTGGCACAGGAACCCCAGAAAGCAGACGACAGGTGCTCGACGGTTCGGGCCACCACCGGAAGTCGGGTCGAGTAGGAATCCCCTCTCCCCGTCCTTCGACGGGGAGAGGGGATAAAAGTGCTTTGCGACTTCCGCAATGGGTCGACTGCTGTCGAACGGGACGGCTCGGCCGTGGCAGAACTGCCCTCAGTTGCGGACATCATTGGCGGACGGAGCGGAGACGTTAACGCCGGAGCGGCTCATAACGGCCGGTACATTATTCCCTTACCCAGCGCGTGATACACCAGCCCGCACATGAGTGGCTGGCCGCGCAGCCGCATCAATCCAGGTGCGATCGCGATGAAGGCGACAAAGAGTTCGGTGGCGGGCTCGATCTTTTCGCGCCGCCAACTTAACACTCAAACATGTCCGCTTAAATCGTGGATCGATGCCGCGCGGCCTGATAGCGGGTTGTCGGGGTTCCAGGTGTATTTGATGGTGTCGAAGCGGGCGGTGAGAGCGTCGTACATCATCAAGCGACCGGTCAGGCTGTCGCCGATGTCGAGAATTTCTTTCAGCACTTCGGTTGCCTGCAACGTGCCGACGACGCCGACGACGGCCCCGAGCACGCCGACCTCGGAACAGTTGGCAATCAGCCCTGCGGGCGGTGCTTCCGGAAACAAACAGCGATAGCTTGGATAGGGCGTGCCGTCGGCTTGCTTGAGGTGGGGTTTGAAGGTGGAGACGTAGCCGTCGAACGGCCCCACCGCGCCATAGACCAGCGTTTTGCCCGCCAGAAAGCAGGCGTCGGAGACGAGGTAGCGCGTCGCGAAGTTGTCGGAGCCGTCGGCGACGATGTCGTAGCGGCTGATCAGATCCATGGCGTTCTGCGCGGTGATGCGCATCGCGTGGGTTTCAACGATAGTGTGCGGATTGATCCGGCCCAGCGCGTCGCGCGCGCTGTCGACTTTTGGCGTGCCAACGCGCGCTGTCTCATGCACGATCTGGCGCTGAAGGTTGGAGAGCGACACCACATCGTCGTCAACAATACCGACGGTGCCGACGCCAGCGGCCGCGAGATACATCAGCAGCGGTGACCCAAGCCCGCCGGCACCGATGATCAGCACGCGCGCGGCTTTCAGTTTCTGCTGCCCCGCACCGCCGACTTCGCGCAGCACGAGGTGGCGCTTGTAGCGCTCGATTTCGGCGGGGGTGAAGGGTGACGGTGGCGTCGGCATTGGGGGGCGCTCGGTGGATCTTTTTCCAACCCTTACAGCCCCTGGAATACCTCGCCAATGGCCTCACGCGGCTGGATCTTAACATCGCTGGTAAGATCACGCTGTCAAAGCGGCTGCGCACCCGGTAGGCTCATCGAATTCATTTGACGGAATTTCAGTGAGGCGAACCATGCCGCGTTTGTTGCAGTATCTCGCGATTGCGATGTTCTGTTTTGTGTGCACGTCTGCGGAAGCCCGCATCCCTTCGATCCCCGGCTGGTCCTATTCGCAATCCGAGAACGGTATCGTCATGACGACGCCGTGTGGTGGCGGTGCCGACATCGTCGCCTATGGCATCTACCCGGCGTACGCGACCAACGCGAACAGCAAAGCCGCGTGGTTTGCTGGTCAGGTCAACTTCCTGATCGGCGGCTGGACGGGTTCGCGTCCCGCCAACGCGCAATTCTCCGCCGTCGCCCAGGAGGGCGCGGTGATGTACCAGACACTAGAGTTTGACTCTGAGCCCGGCAAACGATGGTCGGCGCTTGTGTTGGGCACCTTCGTCGGTCGCCTCGGCCAACTCTACGCCATCGTCACCCCGGCAAGCACCGATGAAAGTGATCCGCGGCTGCAGGCTGCCGTCGCGCATGCGATGGCGTCCATCCGCGGAAATTTCACGCTGTCGCCGCAGTCGTTGAAGCAGGTGCCGCAGGGCATTCCGCAGCAAGCTGGCTTCTCCGGCTCGCCGATGCTCACGCTGATGACCAGCCAACTGCGCAGCTTCCCATCCCACCGCATTGATCCGCAGCCGCGCCAGCTCATCATCACCAGTGCCGGCCGGTTCTTCGAAGGCCAAGTCAGCGACTATGTGGCGCAAGGCAAATTCGTCATAAATAACACGCTTGCGGTCTACGAAATGACCTACGGCGATGGCAGCTTCGACGTGATCCCCATGTCATGCACCGCAACGACGGGTACTTCGGTGGGCACGCCGCAGCCACCCGCACCCAACCCTTCGGCAGCCGCGCGTCCAACACCCACGGCCGCGCCGACGACGGGTCGCAACTGCCGCAAGGCGACCAAAGAGGTCTTCGCCCAGCGCACCGCGACCACCTGCGATTTCCGCGGCGTCTGCACCTCCGGCACAGTCACCAGCACCCAAATCGAAGAAACCGACGAAATCATCTGTGACTAGCTGCCATCCTTTGTAATCTTTCCTTGCCTCGGACCCGCAGCCGTCTATAAGCACCAAAAAGGGCGCTGCCCCACACTTTGAACAAGTGGGGCAGTCGCCCTTTTTTCGTGTTCGTGGCACGCTGCGCGGACACCTCGACGTGAGGACTGACATGGCAAACGTGGTCGTCATTGGTGCCCAGTGGGGCGACGAAGGCAAAGGCAAGATCGTCGACTGGCTCTCCGAGCGCGCCGATATCATCGTGCGTTTCCAGGGCGGGCACAACGCCGGCCATACGCTCGTTATCGGCGGGGTGACGTACAAGCTGTCGCTGCTGCCGTCCGGCGTGGTGCGGCCCGGCAAGCTCTCCGTCATCGGCAATGGCGTGGTGGTGGACCCGTGGCATCTCGCCAAAGAGATCGAGGCGATCCGCAAGCAGGGCGTTCACGTCGGCCCGGATAACTTGAAGGTGGCAGAGAACGCCACGCTCATTCTGCCGCTGCACCGGGAACTCGATCAGCTACGCGAAAGCGCTGCCGGCGGGCAGAAGATCGGCACCACCGGCCGCGGCATTGGCCCCGCCTATGAAGACAAGGTCGGCCGCCGTGCGATCCGCGTGCAAGACCTGCGCAATTTGCAAAACCTCGGGCCGAAGATCGACAGGCTGTTGGTGCATCACAATGCGTTGCGCCGTGGTCTCGGCCAGCCGGAAGTCTCCAAGGCGACGCTGACGGCGGAACTCACGGCCATTGCGCCGTCGATCATTCCGTACATCGATACGGTATGGGCGCTGCTGGATGATGCGCGCCAGAAGGGCAAGCGCATTCTATTTGAAGGCGCGCAAGGCGCATTGCTCGATATCGACCACGGCACCTATCCCTACGTGACGTCGTCGAACACCATTGCGGCGCAGGCGGCCACGGGTGCCGGCATCGGCCCGAGTGCGCTTGGTACCGTGCTCGGCCTCGCCAAAGCGTACACGACACGGGTCGGCTCTGGCCCGTTCCCAACCGAACTGCTGGAAGCCAACGGCGAGCCAGATGCGATTGGTAAGCTGATCGGCGAGCGCGGCCGCGAGTTCGGCACGGTCACGGGCCGTGCCCGCCGCTGCGGCTGGTTTGATGCGGTGCTCGTGCGGCAAGTGGTGAAGGTGGCTGGCATCGACGGGATCGCGCTGACCAAGCTCGACATCCTCGATCCGCTCAAAGAGCTCAAAATCTGCGTCGGCTACGATCTCGACGGCAAGAAATATGACCGGCTCCCGGCGGGTATGAATGAGCAGGCGCGCGTCAAACCGATCTACGAGACGTTGCCAGGCTGGCAATCCACGACGGCGGGCAAGCGCAGCTGGGGCGATCTGCCGGCCGCCGCCATCAAGTACGTGAAGCGCATTGAAGAGCTGATCGGCTGCCCAGTGACCTTGCTGTCGACGAGCCCCGAGCGCGACGACACGATCCTGATGCGCGATCCGTTCAAGGATTGAGTGCAGTTCGTTGGGTTA
Source organism: Hyphomicrobiaceae bacterium (assembly GCA_031379035.1). Lineage (GTDB taxonomy): Bacteria > Pseudomonadota > Alphaproteobacteria > Rhizobiales > Hyphomicrobiaceae > JABFRJ01. The sequence continues at coordinate 13,659 of JANNEU010000064.1, forward strand.
CGCTGTTGAAGAGCAGCTAACGCAACCTCCGAAAACACTCACTTGCCCTGACAGAACCCTTGATACTGGCCGATGACGGGCTGGCCGAGGACGCCGAAGTGGCGCGAGTGCACGGCTGGGTGTGCGCCGCCTTTGGCATCATCGCTGTCGTAGACGGTGGTCATGTTGAGGAAGCCTTCGCCGACCACTTCGAGGAAGTGCAGGGCGTTGACGGCGCGGACGACGCGCAAGGGCCGTGAGCCAGCGGGCGTGACAAGATCGGCGCTTTGCAGCTCGGGGTTCACGGCGGCGATTTCGAAGGTGATGGGGCCGACCTTCTCTGGCTTGAACGCGCCGCTGTCATAGGCGAAAGCGGCACCGGTCGAGAAGGTGCAGGCGTAGGTCTTGGGGTCTTCGGCTGCGCACGCGATCGCGGGCACGGCAAGCAACAGTCCGACAATGCTCAAACGGCGGGCCAGCATGCGAGGGCAACTCCAAGGTCAGGTCAAGATCTGGGCGGGATCGGCTGCATCAAAGGCGCTTCCCGCGCAAAGCGCAACAGCGGGGTGCGGACCGCGCCGGTACTCTTCAAGCTTGGTTGATGGCAGGACTTGGCGTCTGGGACCGTCGTTACGTCTATGAATACATTGGAAATCCTCTAATTCCAAAGTAGGCGCTTTCTGTTTGACTTTGAGTGCTGCTGACGACCTTTGTCGCAACGCACGACCTACCCACAACACCCATGCCGGAGCCTTGACCTCCGGCCATCGGAGACAGCCATGCACACTCATCAGAAGCCAACTCTCCGGAAGCCAACTCTTGCTGCGCTTCCCCTTGCTCAGGGTCTCGCGACTCTGGGTCTCGCGACTCTGGGTCTCGCGGCCGTATTGTCGGCCAACCCGGCCGCTGCTGACAGCGTCGTGAACATCTACTCGTATCGCGAGCCGCAGCTGATCGAGCCCTTGCTCGCCAAGTTCAAGGCGGCGACCGGGATCACGCCGAATGTGGTCTTCGCGCCCAACGGTTTGATTGAACGGATGCAAGCGGAAGGCCGCAACAGCCCGGTCGATGTGCTGCTGACCAACGAGTCGAGCCTGTTGCTGCAGGCGCGTGACGTCGGCGTGACGCAAGCCATCAAGTCGCCGGCGCTTGAGGCGGCGATCCCGGCTGCCGTGCGTGATCCTGAGGGCCACTGGTATGGCCTCACCCAGCGCGCGCGCGTGATCTATGCCTCTAAGGAGCGCGTACCGGCGACGGCGCTGCGCTATGAAGATCTGGCGGACCCGAAATACAGGGGCAAGGTGTGCATGCGCTCCGGCCAGCACCCTTACAATGTGACGCTGGTTGCTTCGATGATTGCCACGCTCGGCGATGAGAAAGCGGAAGTCTGGTTGCGCGGGCTCAAGGCCAACCTGGTCCACAAGCCTGCCGGCGGTGACCGCGAGCAGGTGCGCGACGTGTTCGCTGGCCTCTGTGATCTGGCAATTGGCAACACCTATTACATGGGTGCCATGCAGACCAACACGAAGGTGCCCGACCAGCAGAAGTGGGCGGCGTCCGTCAACGTGATCTTCCCCAACGCGGCGGATCGCGGCACGCATGTGAACATCTCGGGCGGCGCCGTTGCTGCCAATGCGCCGAATGCGGCGAATGCGGTCAAGCTGCTGGAGTTTCTGGCCTCGCCGGACGCGCAGGGCATGTATGCGGACGTCAACCACGAGTATCCGGTGATTGCTGGCGTGCAAGCCTCCGAGCGGGTTCGTTCGTGGGGTGTGCTGAAGGCCGATCCACGGCCGCTCGCCGACATCGCCAAACTGCGCAAGAAGGCGTCCGAGCTGGTCGACAAGGTTGGTATCGACGCCGGCCCTGGCGCTTGAAATCCGGCGCGTAACTTTAGCCTGTGACAGACGTTGTTGCGCCGCTTGCGGCGTGGCGGCCAAGCGGCCATGGTGCGCAAACGTTTTGCTGTGCACTGGGGCCGCTTTTGGGGCGATTGACGCGTGACGATTGATCGAAAAATGCCGCCGTCGTTGTGGACGGCGGTCAGCAAGCCGGGCGGCACTTATCCACGGCTGAAGGGCCCTGCGAGTGCCGATGCCGTCATTGTCGGCGCGGGCTTCACGGGGCTGGCAGCGGCACTGCATCTGAGGCGCGCTGGCATTCGCACAATCGTGCTGGAGGCTGCTGAACCGGGCTGGGGCGCATCAGGCCGCAACAACGGCCAGGTGATCCCGACGCTGTCGCGCATGGACCCGGATGCCATCATCGCCCATCATCGAGTGGCCGGTGAGCGCTTTGTCGGGTTGATCCGCGACAGCGCGCAGCACCTGTTCGACACGGTGCGTGAGGAGCACATCAACGCGGAAGCGGAACAGACCGGATGGGTGCAACCAGTGCACACGCCGGGACGGATGGCGCTTGCTGAGCGCCGGGTCGCGCAGTGGAGCCGCGTGGGTGCCAACGTCGCGCTGCTTGATGCTGGCGCGATGGCCAAGAAGATCGGCTCGACGTCGTGGCATGGCGGGTGGTGGGCCCCAACCGGCGGGCACATCAATCCACTTTCGCTGGCGCGTGGCCTTGCGCGTGCGGTGGTTGATCGTGGCGGTATCATTCATGGCGGCTCGCCGGTGTTGGCGTTCAGCCGCGCCGGCGCACGCTGGGTGGTGACCACAACGGAGGGCCGCGTTGACGCGCGGGCGCTCATTCTCGCGACGAACGCAACCACGGATACCTTTTCGGGCCGTCTAGCCCCAGCGCTGGCGCCCGAGATGGTGCCGGTGTTGTCGTGGCAGATGGCGACCCAACCTTTGCCGGATACCGTGCGGGAGAGTGTTCTGCCAGAGCGCAGCGCCCTGTCGGACACGCGCGCGGAACTCCGCTTTGCGCGCTACGATGCCCGCCATCGGCTGGTTACTGGCGGCGCTGTTCTCGGTGGCGGCGATGCGGGCGAGCGCCTGAAGCCGATAATCGCGCGGCGACTCGTCGAGATGTTTCCAGCCTTGGCCACTGTGCAAGGCGGCTTAACGTTCGACTACGTTTGGAATGGTCCCATTGGTATGACCTTGGATTATCTGCCGCGCATCCATCGGCTCGGACCCGATGGCTACGCTTGGGTTGGCTGCAACGGCCGGGGCGTGGCACTCGCGATGTCGATTGGCCGGGAGTTTGCGCGCGGTATTCTTGGCGTGCCACGGGCTGAATTGGCCCTGCCGTTTTCGGAGCCAGAGCCGATCCGCTTCCACAGTTTTGTCAAACATCTGGCACCGCTCGGACTGCTGGATGCGCGGCGACGGGACCGGCGAGAAATGCCGCGTTCGTCATAAGCCGCAGAGTTTTCCTCGCGATTCCAAACAATTGACTTTGCCGCTTTCATAAATCCTTAACTACTCTTGCGTCTTGTTAACCAATGCAGATGCGCGTGATTTGCGCGGATGCGATCGGTTCACACAGCGGCGCACATGCACCCCGTTTCGACCCACCCCCCTGGCATTATCGGCCTGCTCGATGTCGGCACAGCAAAGGTCGTGTGCGTGATGCTGGCGCGCGCAGCGACCGGTGTGACTCAGGTGATCGGCCTGGGACATCAGCGGTCACGCGGCCTCAAAGCCAGCGTCATTGTTGATGCGGATGCGGCAGAAGATGCCATCCGTGCTGCCGTCTCGCAGGCTGAGCAGATGGCTGGGGTCCGGCTTGAAGACGTCGTCATGTCGGCTGCCTGTGGCCGGGTGGCATCAAGCCATCTTGCGGCTGGTCTGGATCTGGGCGGCCGCGCCGTGACGCCTGCCGACATGGAGCGCCTGCTTGATGCCGGCCGCGACCATGCCGACCAGGAGGATCGCGCCGCGCTGCACGTGGAAGCGCTTGGCATCAGGCTTGATGGACATCCGGTTGCAGGCCGCGTGATTGGCCGGTCGGGAGATCGGCTGGCGCTGGACGTTCATCTGGTGGCCGCTGATCGCGTGCCGCTCCGTCATCTGATCCACGTCGCCGAACGCTGCCACCTGCGCGTTGCCGCCTTGGCACCGTCGCCATTGGCCAGTGGTATCGCGGTTACGACGGTCATAGAGCGCGCTCAAGGCATCATGGTCATCGACTGTGGTGCTGGGACTACAGGCCTGGCCCTGTTCGCTGGCAATGCGCTGATTGGTGCGCATGTCCTGCAAGTGGGCAGCAATCATCTGACCTATGACCTTACACGGGCCTTCGGAACCTCCCTCAACGAGGCCGAGCGAATCAAAAAGAATTATGCTATGGGTGGAGCTGCCCACGTTGCGCTGGACCCGTTGCCCGCATCACACGATGCGACGACGCAAGATCTGGCCAGCGACGTCCATGCGACATCCAAGCAGGTCACGAGGGCAGCCATTCAATCCATTCTCACATCACGCCTTGATGCGTTGTTTGAGCAAATAGTGCAGCGCCTCCGGCGCGCCGGCGTGCCGGCACACGTATTGAACCGGGTTGCGCTGACCGGTGGAGGCAGTCTGTTGCCACTGCTGGCGGAACGCGCGGCAGCCGTGCTGGGCCGGCCGGTTCACGTCGCATCAACCTTACAGATCAGCGGTTGGCCGGAGGCCTTGCTCCAACCAGCGTTCGCCACCGTTGCTGGCTTGCAGCAGATCGCCAGTAATCCGGCACTGGGACTGAGGCTGGCGGTTGCCGCCCCAAACCAGGCAGCCGGTGTCTGGCGACGACAGTGTTTGTGAACATGGCTCCCCCAAAACGAGATGAGAGCCGCAGTCTGGACGTGACGTGAGACAGGACCCCCGATGAGCATCCGTTTGCAGTTGCCGAAAGTCACGGACCTGAAGCCGCGCATCACCGTTGTGGGTGTGGGCGGCGCGGGCGGCAATGCCGTGAACAATATGATTGCGGCTGGTCTTGCTGGCGTCGACTTCGTCGTCGCTAATACCGACGCACAAGCCCTCGCTGCTTCGAGCGCAGAACACCGCATCCAGCTTGGCACAAATCTGACTGAGGGCATGGGCGCGGGCTCCAAGCCAGAGATCGGTGAAGCGGCGGCCGAAGAAGCCATTGACGATATCCGAGCGCAGATCGCTGGCAGCCACATGCTGTTTGTTGCCGCTGGCATGGGCGGCGGCACTGGCACGGGCGCTGCGGCCGTCATCGCCCGGACTGCGCGTGAACTCGGTATTCTCACCGTCGCCGTGGTCACAAAGCCATTCCAATTCGAAGGCGCGCGGCGTCTGCGTGTTGCGGAAGCCGGCATTGCCGAACTCAAGAACGCCGTCGATACGCTGATCGTCATTCCCAACCAGAACCTGTTCAGGATTTCGACGGAGCGTACCACGTTTGCTGAAGCCTTCGTGCTGGCCGACCAGGTGCTCTACTCCGGCATCGCATGCATCGTCGATCTCATCATCAAAGAAGGTCTGATCAACCTCGATCTGGCCGACGTGAAAACGGTGCTGTCGGGCATGGGGACAGCCATGATGGGGACGGGCGAGGCCGCCGGCGAGGACCGCGCGCGGCTCGCCGCTGAAGAAGCCATTCATAATCCGCTGCTGGATGACATCTCGCTGAAGGGTGCCCGCGGCTTGCTGGTCTCGATCATCGGCGGTCATGATCTGACGCTCTATGAGGTGGACGCTGCCGCTACTCGCGTGCGCCAGGAGGTCGATCCGGACGCCAACATCATCGTCGGTGCCACCTTTGACGAAACACTGGGTGACCGCGTCCGTGTTTCGATCGTCGCGTCGGGGATGTACCGGGCTGGCCATCCGCAAGGGCCGCAATTCATCAAGCCGGCCACCGGGATGCCGCCGCCCTTGCCGGGCATGCCCAATCTGCAACCAAAATCGCAGGCCGACTTCGAACGCCGCCTTGCAGACGCCATCGAACCGGGTACGGGCTATGCCTCGAAGTTCGATGGTCCCTTAGGAGCTGCGGGAAGCGGGGGGGCTGCCGGAACCGGGGCCGCGTCGCTGTCCAGCGCCTTGTCGAACGATGCGGCACGCCGGGATGCCTCGTTGGGCGCGCGTCCGAGTGATCGGGCTGGTGATCGGGCCGCTGCCTCGGGCCGCGTGTCGGACGTGACGATCGAGGTTCGCGATCCTCAATATCTGGACCACATTGCCGCAGTCCGCCCTACCAATGGCGCGGGCCACAGCGAATCAGGCTACGAAAAAGGGTACGCCCAGCAGGACCGAAGCGAAACACTTGTGCCATCCGCGCGGCCCACGCTGCGGCCGGCCGAGCTCCAGGACTTTCCACCCCACGCCCAACAGGAATACCGCACCCGCGTCGACGGGCAGCCGCAGCGCTTGCCGCAGGTGCCTCCACAGACGGCGGTCGTTCATCCGGGCCCGGTCAAAAAACCTGGTCTACTTCAACGCATTACCGGTGCTGGCCGGGTCCGCAAGGCGAATGCCTCGGACGCTGTGCCGCCCCCGAATACGAGTGAGTTGCCTGGATTCTTGGCGCGCAATAAGCGCTGAGCAACCCAAGCAAGACGACGGCGGGCCCGAGCGTTTTGAGTCCGGCCGGTAACACAGTGTAAGAAACCGTGATTTGTCCCGACGTGTGTCGCGTCGTAAGTACACCGTCAAGAGATGCACCGAATCATTCTGCAGGGCTTCCGATCAACGGGTCAGTCCTACGCAGAGACAGATAGGCAAGCGTCCTTTCGGGGTAGTTGGGGTTTTCGTTGCTCACCGCGTTGGTTTGAACCGAGGCCCGAACTGTAGGGGATCGAGGGACTTACGCATGTCGAAACGTTTCATTGGGGCGCGCCAAACGACGCTGGCGCGAGAGGTCGAGCTGTCTGGAACAGGTGTTCACAGCGGCGCTCCGGTCTCTATCAACCTACATCCGGCAGAAAGCGACGTCGGCTTTCGCTTCCTTGTCAGCCGTCGTGGCCGCATCGTCGCGGACATCCCGGCCGATGTGAAGTCGGTCAAAAATCTTACGCTCTGCACCGTGATCGGCGATGACGCCGGCGTCACAGTGGGAACGGTAGAGCACCTGCTTGCGGCGCTGCGCGGGCTTGGGGTGGACAACTGCTACATCGAGATCGATAACCGCGAAGTCCCGATCATGGACGGCAGCTCAGCTGCTTTTGTTGCGGCGATTGAAGAAGTCGGCACCCGCGAATTGTCTGAACCGCGCAAGTTTATCAGGGTTCTCAAGCCGGTGCGCGTTCAAGACGGTGATTGCTACGGTGAACTCTCGCCAAGCAACGGCTTCCACCTCGACGTTGAAATTGAATTCCCAACGGCGCTCATTGGCCGTCAGCGTCTCGCGCTTGAACTGACACCGGCAAGCTTCCGCTCCGAATTGTCTCGCGCCCGTACGTTCGGCTTCATGCGCGATGTTGAAAAGCTCTGGAAAGCTGGCCTTGCACTCGGTGCCTCACTCGACAACACAATTGCCCTTGGGGACGACAAGATCATCAATCCAGAAGGTCTGCGTCACCCGCAAGAGTTCGTCCGCCATAAGATGCTCGACGCGGTGGGTGATTTGGCTCTGGCCGGCGCGCCGATCCTTGGCACATTCAAGTCCGTTCGCGGTGGCCACCGTCTCAATGCGCACGTTCTGCAAGCGCTGTTTGCGGGTGGCGAAGGTGAAGCCTGGCGTTGGGAACGTGCCCCCCGTGTCATGCGCGAAGCCGCTCCCATGGACATTTCGGCCGGCATTCTGGCTGTGAACTACGCTGCCGACCGGTCTTGATCGGCCGCTGATCCCTTTCGAACTGGGCCTTAAAGGGTCAATAGCAGGTTCGACTAAGACGTGTTTTGCCACAATTCGGCGCGCATCTGCCTGCAAACGTGCTTTGGGGGAAAATCCGAGGCGGACTGGACAGTTGGGCCAGTTTTGACGAGACTATCCCTAATTCGAGTCGCGCACACGCAGCCCATCGTTCGATATGGGTCCTGGGGCGCGCGGCAGCGATCAAGTTTAGGATACGCCGGTGCTGAAGAAGTCCCTTATCCTGTGTGGTTGTCTCGCGGCATTGCATGCTGGCGGGTGTGCATCCAACGATGCCGCGAAGGCGCTGAACCCTGATCCTCCCGGCAAAATGTACGCCGACGCCGATTCGGCGCTGCAGAAGGGGAGCTGGTCGTCCGCGGCGCGGCGCTTTGAAGATCTTGATCGCGATCACCCGTACGCACCGGAAGCCCGTCGCGCCATCGTCATGGCAGCCTTCTCGTATTACAAAGCCGGCAAGTATCCGGAAGCGATTGCGACTGCCCAGCGCTACACCACGATGCATCCAGGCACGAAGGAAGCAGCGCTCGCCCATCATATTATCGCGTCGGCGCACTTCGACGAGATCCGCGATCCGCAGCGGGACCAGACAGCGACACGCAAGGCACTCACTGAATTGCGTACGCTCCGTCAGCGCTATCCGGACAGCCCTTACACGAAGCAGGCTGAGAACCGCGTGCTGATTGCCGAGGATATTCTCGCCGCGTCTGAGATGAACGTTGGGCGTTACTATCTCAAAGATCGCAATCTGGTCGCCGCCATCAACCGCTTCAAGGTGGTCGTGACGGAGTACCAAACGACGGCGCACGTTGAAGAGGCGCTGTACCGCCTGGTCGAATCCAACATGTCGTTGGGGATCGTGCCGGAAGCGCAAGCTGCTGGCGCGCTGCTGGGGCATAACTTCCCGAATTCGACTTGGTACAAAGACGCCTATGCGTTGCTCGCCACGGGCGGCGTCCAACCGCAGGCTGGCACTGGCTGGTTGTCGAATGCCTGGAAATCGTTCCAGCCGGCACAAGCCAAGTCGACGACCCCGACGCAGCCGGTTCCAGAAGGCCTGCCGACACCGGATCAACTGCCCAAGGCCAACCCGCCAGCCGGTAGTAACATTCCGACCGCCAGCAATGCAAAGCCGAAGCAGTTCGGCCTCGGTTTGACTGCGAACGGTAGCCAGCCGATCCGGTAATCGGCGTGCGCTCTTCTCTTGAATGTCGCGTTGAACGTTGATCGCGGCCTCAGGTTTGCGGTCATGCTTCTATCGCGTGGGTTCACTCTGATCGGGTGACACTGATGTGCCGGTGTGTGCGCCAGGGCGTGTTCGACCTGCCGAAGTCTGCTATGTCGCGGCAATCTGCAGACGCTTCGTCGAGCTCTCGCCATGCCCAAGAAGTCCACCAAACCAATCGCCACTGCCGCCGTTCCTGATGACGCCGCACGCGCCCATGCGCGGCTCGCCGCCGAGATTGCGCGGCACGACGCGCTTTACTATCGCGACGATACGCCGGAAATTTCTGACGCGGCGTATGATGCGTTGCGCAGCGACCTGCTGGCCATTGAGGCGGCACATCCTTCGCTCGCCACCGCCGCCAGCCCTTCGCAACGCGTTGGCGCAGCACCGGTCGAAGCATTCGGCAAGATTGCACACGACGTGCCGATGCTGTCGCTTGGGAACGCGTTCGAAGATGCCGACGTTGTTGATTTCACAGCGCGCGTCCGCCGCTTTCTCTCGCTTGATCCGACAGCGCCGCTCGTCTTCACCGCCGAACCCAAGATCGACGGGCTCTCTATTTCCATCCGCTACGAGAACGGCGCGTTGGTTCACGCCGCCACACGGGGTGACGGCGCGGAGGGTGAAAACGTCACCAGCAACGTCAAAACGATCCGTGAAGTTCCCCACACGCTCACCGGCAAAGACGTGCCGGAGCGCATCGACATCCGTGGCGAAATCTATCTCGGGCACGACGACTTCCGCCGCCTCAATGAGGCGCAGATCGCGGCCGGCGACAAGGTCTTCGCCAACCCGCGCAACGCTGCTGCCGGTGCGCTGCGCCAGCTTGATGCGTCGATCACCGCTACCCGGCCGCTGCGCTTCTTTGCCTATACCTGGGGCGCGGTCTCGACACTGCCGGCCGACACGCAAACTGGCGTCATTGCCGCCTATGCCCGCTGGGGCTTGCCGACCAACCCGCGCATGCGGAGTTGCACATCCGCTGATGAGATGCTCGCCTTTTACCGCGAGATCGGCGTTGCTCGCGCGTCGCTCGGCTACGACATCGATGGTGTCGTCTACAAAGTTGACCGGCTTGATCTGCAACAGCGTCTCGGCTTTGTCTCGCGCAGCCCGCGTTGGGCGATTGCGCATAAGTTCCCGGCCGAGCAGGCGACCACAGAACTGCGCGACATCGAAATCCAGGTTGGGCGCACGGGTGCGCTCACTCCCGTGGCCAAGCTCGCCCCTGTCACCGTCAGCGGCGTGGTGGTTTCAAACGCCACGCTGCATAACGCCGACGAAATCGAGCGCAAGGATATTCGCATTGGCGACACCGTCGTCGTGCAGCGCGCGGGCGACGTCATCCCGCAAGTGGTTGAAGTGGTGCTGAGCAAGCGCACGACTGCCTCTCGGCCTTATGTATTTCCAACGATCTGCCCCGAATGCGGCAGTGCCGCCGTTCGCGAAACAGATCCCGCCACCGGCGAGCGCGACGTGGTGTGCCGCTGCACCGGCGGGCT
>JANNEU010000078.1:0-3466 GCA_031379035.1 Hyphomicrobiaceae bacterium
CATGGTCATCCACCGCCACAAGCTGCGCGAGACGCTGTCGCGACTGGTGCGCGTGTTGATGGCGGGGACGGCGTCGGGCAAGACCGTGGCCGATGCGAAGCGTAAGAAGCCGGCGGGTTACATTCAGAGCATGAATGGGCATGCCGTGGACGGCAAGCTCGTCGAGAACTTGGCGCGCGGGTCGGACATTCTGGAGCCGGTTGATGGCAGCAAGCGATTTGACGCGGCCGCTGTGGATGCCCGCGAGAAAGCCAAGCGCGAGGCCGACGCGAAAGCCAAGAGCCGCGCGTTGCCGCCACGGGTGCCTTGATCGTCGAACGATCCGTGCCGCGTAGGTTGGGTTAGCTGCACTTTTGCAGCGTAACCCAACACTGCTTACTCAGACTTCAAACGTTGGCCGTGGAAGTTGGGTTACGGCGGCGAAGGGCCGCCTAACCCAACCTACGAGTTCAGCGCCGTCGCTTGAGGAATGCCGTATGCCAACTTCCGATCAGCTGCTTTCGGAACTGAAGACGCTGCATCCGATCTTGATCGACTTGTCGTTGGGGCGGATTGCAGTGTTGCTGGAGAAGCTGGGCAACCCGCACACGCGGTTGCCGCCGGTGGTGCATATTGCAGGCACCAACGGCAAAGGTTCGACGACGGCGTTTCTGCGCGCGATGTTTGAAGCCGCGGGCAAGCGTGTGCACGTTTATACATCGCCGCATCTGGTGCAGTTTCATGAGCGGATTTCGCTTGCGGGCGCGGATGGCATTTCCCGGCCGATCAGCGAGGACGCGCTGGTTGCGCTATTGACGCGGGTTGCCACGATCAATGCTGGTGCGCCGGTGACGTTCTTTGAGATCACCACAGCGGCAGCGTTTGTCGCGTTCTCGGAAACGCCGGCGGATGTGCTGATTTTAGAAGTCGGGCTTGGCGGCGATTTTGACACGACCAATGTCGTTGAGCGGCCAGCTTTGTGCGTGATCACGCCGATTGCGATGGATCATGCAGAGAAGCTTGGCGGCACGTTGGAGCGGATCGCAGGCACGAAGGCCGGCATTCTGAAACCGGATGTGCTGGCGGTGATTTCGCAACAGGAGGCCGTGCCGCTGGACGTTATTCGCGCGCGGGCCAGGCAAACGCGCTCGCCACTGATTGTGTGGGGCGAAGACTACGAGGCGTTCGAGCAGCGCGGCCGCCTGCTGTTTCAAAGCGAGAACGAAGTGCACGATTTGCCGCTGCCAGCGCTGCTAGGGCGGCATCAGATTGTCAATGCGGGCGCGGCGGTGGCGGCAGCGCTGCAGTTGAAGCCGTTGGGCATCACAGATGCGAGCATTGAGCGCGGGTTGCTGGATGTGCGCTGGCCAGGCCGCATGCAGCGGTTGGACGGCGCGCGATGGTTGGCTGGATTACCGGAGCGATCGGAGGTGTGGCTCGACGGCGGGCACAATCCGGCTGGCGGACAGGCCATCGCGCAGGCGTTTGCCGATCTGGAAGAAAAGGCACCGAAGCCGTTGTATCTGATCGTGGGCATGATGGGCTTGAAGGATACGGCTGGGTTTCTGACGCCGTTCCGCGGACTGGCGAAGCGGGTGGTGGCTGTGCCGATCCCGGGTGCGCATGAGGCACCGCATCCGCCGCAAGCGGTGGCGGCGGTGGCGACGGGTCTGGGATTTTCGGCGGATGCGAGCGATGGCGTGCGAGCAGCACTGGCGCGGATTGCGGCTGAGACGAAGACGCCGGTGCGCGTGCTGATCTGCGGCTCGCTGTATCTCGCGGGGCATGTGTTGGCGCTGGATGCGGGCGTTGCGCAGCAGTCGAATTGAGCATCTCGCAATTACGACGAACTAGACAAAGGGCTCTGCCCTTTGAACCCGCCAAAGGCCTGAGGCCTTTGGAAACCTGCTGTTTGTATCGCCAATAATCAGACCGCGTACTTGATCACCGGCGCGATGCCGATGGCGCCGGGGCTCAGGATTTCCGGCACGCGCGTGGCGGCGTCGGCGAAGGCGATCTCATCGGCGACGAGGGCGTCGAGGCGCGGGTCTTCCAACAGCTTGAGCGCTGTGCCGAGCCGGCGCGCGTAGTTCCAGCGGATGCGGCGCGACGGTGAGACCTTGCCGACTTGCGACGAGACGAGCTTCAGGCGGCGGCTGTGAAACGGGCCACCGAGGTCGACAGCGACTTTTTGCGCGCCATACCAACTCATCTCGACGATGGTGGCTTCTTCGCCCGCGAGCGCGATGGCGGTGTTGAGGCCGGGTGCTGTGGCCGATGTGTGGAAGACAACATCACACTCGCGCGGTGCTTCGGCGGGAATGGCGAAGCTGACGCCGAGATGCTTGGCGAGTGTGGCGCGCGTGGCGTCGACATCGACGAGCGTGACGTCGGCGCCGGGAAGACGGCCGGCGAGGCTGGCAACCAGCAAGCCCACAATGCCGCCGCCGACAACGGCAATGCGGTCGCCAGGGCCGGTGCCGGAATCCCACAGGGCGTTGAGCGCGGTTTCCATGTTGGCCGTGAGCGTCGCACGGCGCGGCGAGACGGCGTCGGGCACGACGGTGAGGCGGTCGAGCGTTGCGTTGAACCAATCCTGGTGCGGATGCAGGCAGAACACGGTCTTGCCGAGCAGATCATCGCTGCCGGCGTGCACGCGGCCGACGGCGCAGTAGCCGTATTTGACGGGGAAGGGGAAGTTGCCAGCCTGCATGGGCGCACGCATACGATCCCACTCGCTTTCGCCGACTTGCCCCGCGAGCACGAGACGCTCAGTGCCGCGGCTGATGCCGGTGTAGAGCGTTTGCACCTGCGCTTCGCCGGTGCGAGGCGGCGGCACGGTTTCGGGACGCAGCTCAGCTTTGCCCGCGCTCACATACCAGAGCGCCTTGGCGACTTGCGTGCGGCCGGTGGAGCGGCGGGTGGTCATGGGAAGGTGTACCTTGCAGCTGCGACAGGAGACGAAATCGATTGATCAAGGCCGTTCTGCGCAAGGATTTGGGTTCGCTTTAGTGTCTCTCTACCGTATTGCGCTCTTCGTGCAGCTTCGCGTTGTCCAGGTATAGATCCGCCATGATCAATGTAACGCCGTTGTTGGCGGGCATCAGAAACAGAATTGCGCCGTATTGGAAATGGACCTCGAAGCAGATCAGCTTCCGCCCATGGACAACGATGTCCGGATGTTCATCTATGCATTTTCGACCAAAGGTCAAAAGCGCATGACAGATGGCCATCTCGACGAGTATCTTCTCAATCCTGTCCAGCTCATCCCAAGGCCCCCTGGCAGCCGGCAGTTTCCGTAGGCTCTCAAACCATGAGGGCTCTGCCTCGGCATTCTGATGGGGCGGGTTGTCCGCTGTGGGCATAGCTACCTCCCTGTTGGCCGCACGATAAAGCGCAGATCAACACAGTTGGCGCTACGCAATGGCCTTTGAGGCCTGCTCAGCATTATCGCCAAAAGAAGGGCCACGAATCGGCTGCTCTCCAT
>JANNEU010000099.1:0-9500 GCA_031379035.1 Hyphomicrobiaceae bacterium
GATGTTGGACTGGCCCGGATCGAAGCCGCAGCCGAGCACGGCCATCAAGCCTGCGGCTTTGTAGCGGTCCTGATATTTCCACTGCCAGGAGTATTCGAACTTGGCCACATCGCGCGGCTCGTAGTTGGCGGTGTCCATGTAATGCACGCCCGTCTCCAGGCAGGCATCCATGATGGCGAGGTCCTGATAGGGCAGCGCCATGTTGATGATCAGGTGCGGCTTGACCTTTTTAATCAGTGCGACCGTCTCGGCAACGTTGTCGGCGTCGACCTGGGAGATACCGATGGGCGTGATGCACTGCTTCTGTACCTTCTCGCAGCTCACCAGCCTGCGTGAGGCGAGGTGGATGTGCTTGAACACGTCGCGGTTCATGGCGCACTTCTGGGCGGTGACCGAGCCTGCCGCTCCAGCGCCGATGATGAGAACACTGTCCATCTGGTTTTGGGCCATGGTCTGCTCCTGAGCGTGCCGCAGTTGCCGCGGCGCTTCGTTGCTCCGGGGATAGTCGGCTCCAGCCGGATTTTCAACCGGGAAAGCGCTGCCAACCCCAGACTGCATACAACCTGCCACGCTGCCGCCACCATCGCTTCCAACTCGCGCCGCAATGGTCGGCTCTCTGGCAGGTTCGTGGGGGCGCACAACAGATCGTTAACCAACCTGGGTTTACATCAGGATTGGTTTTTGGCCGGGCGTTTTTGTTCGGCCCGTCCTTTTTCGTTGTCCGCCCGGTTGGGTGCCGCGTCACGCAAGTATCAGGTGGTGTTGCATGCAGAGCCATAGGTTCGTATCCGCCGCAGCGCTTGCTGCGATCTTGGCGTTGAGTGCTGCGCCCGCTCTGGCCGAGGGCTTACCCGCCATCAAGGTCAGCGCAGCCAATGCCGTGGCCGCGTGCGCGACGCCCGGCCGCCTGCAGGCCTATCTTGAGGCCCGCAATCCCGCGCTCGACGCCCGCTTCAAGTCCATCGCCATCGACTACATGCGGGAAGGCGAGGCGCTCGGCATCCGCTGGGACACCGCTTTTTTCCATATGATCCTGGAAACCGGTCAACTCAGCTACAAGAACGGCAATCGCGCTGGTGACGTCAAACCGACGCAGAACAATTTCGCCGGTCTCGGCGCGACCGGCGGTGTGCCCGGCGAGAGCTTCCCCGATGTCGCCACCGGCGTGCGCGCGCATCTGCAACACGTGCTATTGTACGCGGGCGAAAAGCTCGATAATCCGGTCGCCGAGCGCACCCGCAAGGTGCAGGAATGGGGCGTGCTGACGGATTGGCATAAGGGCTTCAAGCAACCGATTACGTTTGCTGATCTCGCCTCCAAATGGGCACCGAAGTCGAAGGCGTATGTCGAGAGCTTTGAACAGGTCGCCGAGAGATTCACCTCTGAGCAGTGCAAGAAAGCAGATCCGCATCCGGAGTATGTTGCGGCTGCGCGTGGGGCGGCGGGAACGCAGATCGCTGCAGTGGTGCCTGTCACGGCTGAGATTTCGGAAAAAGTCTCAGGCGTCGCTCTTGCGCGGCAAGCGCCGGTGGTTGGTGATGGGGCGAAGTCTGGTCTGGGCGTGACCTTGGGCGTGCCCCTGGGTGCGACAGCAGGCGTGAAGATCCTGAACGCACCGGCTGTCGTTGAAGCACCGGCCGCAGTCGAGCCGCCGGCAGCGCCGCAGGCACCTGCGGCCAAGTCAGCTGCGGCGCAGGCCAAGCCGGCCGTCACCAAGACCGCCGCTGTGGGCGCGATGCCCAAGGCTGTGGCACCGCAACCCGAGATTTCGGCGATACCGCCAACAGCGCCTCAGTCCGCACTCCAGGCGGTCCCGGCGGCACCGACGGCCGCACCGGCCGTGCCTACCTCGCAGTGCCGGGTGTGGACCGCCAGCTACGGTGGCCAGCGCGCCGTGATTGTCAGGTCGGTGATCGACAGCGTCGCCAACTTCACCGTTCTCGATGTCAACGAAGGCCAGGAGGCGCGTGAAGCCGAAGCCTTTATTGCCGCCTATGCCAAGGGCGGTTCGCTGGCCGGCGAGTTCGCCAACCAGAACAAAGCCCTCGAAAAAGCCTTTGAGCTCTGCCCTGAAGGCTGAGCAATGCCGTGCCCCCGTGCCTGTCTGTCGAGGAATATCTGTATGACGCGTTGGGGAATTGGGATTTCGGTTTTGGCAGCCGTGCTGTCGTGCGCGGCTGCGAGTACGGCTGAGGCCGCACGCCGCCGCAATGCCGCGCCCGTCAACCGTGGTCCGGAAACACCGGAGATCCGCTTGACGGCCGTGAACACGGTGCCGAAGTGCGTCACGCCTGACAGGCTGATGGCCTTCATGACCGGGCAGAACGACAAACTCGATCCGAAGTTCCAGACGATTGCGAGCGACTACAAGCGCCACGGCGACGCCCTTAAAATCCGCTGGGACTTTGCATTCTACCAGATGCTGCTGGAAACCAATTATCTGAAGTTTCGCCGTGGTGATGGCAACCCGGGCGATGTGAAACCGCGTCAAAACAATTTCGCCGGCATTGGTGCCACGGGTGGCGGCGTACCGGGTGACAGTTATCCCGATGTCTCAACGGGCGTGCTGGCCCAGATGCAGCACCTCGTCGCGTATTCCGGTGAGCGGGTCGATAATCCCGTCGCACCGCGCACACGCGACGTGCAGGACGGCATCGTTGCGCAGTCCAAACGGCTGGGCCGCGCGGTACGCTTCGGCGATCTGACACGCCGGTGGGCGGCCGACAGCCAATATGCGCGTTCCATTGTATCCGTCGCTGAACGTTTTGTAGCCGCTCACTGCGCTGGGGCGGATGCCATCGAGACGCCGGTGGCTGCGATGGAGCCGACAAAAGCTGTCGTGGCGTCGCCTGCGAAGCTGTCGCGGGGTACTGATCTGGCTCGTAAGGCTACCGATGTGCAGGCTGATAGCTCGCGCGCAGCGCTCGGTGCCGCTGGTGGGGCGGCGAGTAGCCCGGTCGTGCGTCCCGCTGTGTTGGGTGCACCCGGTTGCCAAGTCATGAGCGCCAGCTATGGCGGCGCGGTGACACTGCTCATTCGCGCTGAAACCGGCAAGGGCGTGACGTTGACTGCGCTCGATGTCGAAGGTGGCAACGAGCAGGGCCAAGCACAGTCCTATATTACCAGCCACGCCCCAGGCGGCAAAATTACCGGCCGTTTCAAGAATCGCGGCGAGGCGGTTGCCCATGCGTATAGCTTGTGTGACAGCGGCCGGCCGTAAAGGCTTTTGGCGGTCCGGGCCTCGACTTTTTAAGGGCGAGCGGCCACAGAGACTGACCATGGCGACGCGAGCCCAGAGCAATCCCGATGTCCTTCACCGAACCGCTGGCTGGCCTGCAGATTGATTTCGACAACAGTTACGCGCGGCTTGCTGATCGTTTTTACGTTCGTCAAGGTCCAGTGCCCGTCGCGGCACCGCGCTTGGTTAAGGTCAACACAGCACTTGCAGTTGAGTTGGGGCTCGATCCGGCTTTGTTGGCATCGGCGGCCGGTGTTGCAATGCTGTCGGGTAACAGCGTGCCAACAGGTGCCGAGCCGCTCGCTGCTGCCTACGCAGGCCATCAGTTCGGTGGCTTCTCGCCGCTGCTGGGTGATGGACGCGCATTGCTGTTGGGGGAAGTTGTCGACCGCCGCGGCCACCGGCGTGACATGCAGCTCAAAGGCTCAGGGCCGACGCCCTTTTCGCGGCGCGGCGATGGGCGGGCAGCGTTGGGGCCGGTGCTGCGCGAGTACATCATCAGCGAGGCGATGGCCGCACTTGGCGTGCCGACCACGCGCGCGCTTGCGGCCGTGACGACCGGTGAGATCGTCCAGCGCGAGATGCCGCAACCCGGTGGCGTGCTGACACGCATTGCGGCCAGCCACATCCGGGTGGGAACGTTTCAGTACTTTGCTGCGCGTGGCGATGTGGAGGCGCTGAAGGCGTTGGCTGATCATGTTATTGCGCGGCACTATCCCGATGCCGCTTATGCTGACAAACCGTATCTCGCATTGCTCGATGGCGTGATCGGCGCGCAGGCGCGATTGGTTGCGCAGTGGATGCTGATCGGCTTCATCCATGGCGTGATGAATACAGACAACTGCGCCGTCTCCGGCGAAACGATCGACTATGGTCCCTGTGCCTTCATGGATACCTACCATCCGGAGATGGTCTACAGCTCCATTGATATGAATGGGCGCTACGCCTATGCCAATCAGCCGGGTATCGCGCTGTGGAACTTGACGCGGTTCGCCGAGACACTGCTGCCGCTCATTGCAGACCCTGCGGATGCGGCCATCCCGGAGGCGCAAGCACGGCTCGAGGGCTTCGCGCCCGCTTACAAGGACGCCTTGTTGGCTGGTGCGCGCAAAAAGCTTGGATTGGTGACTGAGGGTGCCGATGACCTGTCGCTGTATGAGGATCTGCTGGGATGCATGGACCGTGGTAACGCAGATTTTACGCTGACGTTCCGGGCATTATCGCAGGGCGATGGGGCGGGCGCGCGGGATCAGTTCGACAATCCGGCGGGCTTTGATGTGTGGGCTGCGCGCTGGCATGGGCGACTGGCCATGGAAGAGGTTGCGGCGGCGGTACGATCAAACCTGATGCGCGGATCGAACCCCGCTTTCATTCCGCGCAATCACCGCGTCGAGGCGGCCCTCACCGCCGCAGTTTCAAGTGGCGACTTTGCGCCTTTCGAAACGCTCGTCGCGGTGCTGGCGCATCCCTATGACGACCAACCAGAGGCGGCGGGTTACCTCGCCCCACCTGCCGAGCATGAGATTGTCCGCGCGACGTTCTGCGGGACTTGAGTGACGCGGTTGCTTTTCAGCGCCCTTTGAATGTCACTGGTGCCTTCGCGGCGAACGCTTTGGCGGCCGCCTTGTGATCTTCAGTCTGCATGGTGAGGATCATGCCGCTAGCTTCGAGATCGAGGGCGTCTGACAGCGCGCCGTCTTCCGCTGCCTTCATGTTGCGCTTGGCATGGAACCAGCCGGTGCGCGGGCCGGCGGCAAGTTTTTTGGCAAATGCCATCGTCTCTGCTTCCAAGGTGGCATCGTCGCAGATGCGATTGGCGAGACCGAGCTTTTCAATGGCGGTTGCATCGAGCACTTCGGAGGTGAAGTACAACTCGCGCGCCTTGGCCGTGCCGACCAGTTTGTGCAGGAAATAGTGCGAGCCGAAGTCCCCGGCCAACCCGATCTTGGCGAAGGCGGTTGTCATGCGGGCGGACCTCGCAGCGAACCGCATATCAGCAGCCAGGGCAATGGACAGCCCGGCACCGGCCGCAACGCCGTTGACCATCGCAATGGTCGGCTTCGGCATCTCGTGCAGCAGCTCCGAAATCCGCATTTTGGCGCGCAAATCGGCAATTTTCATCTCGATCGTCCAGTCGAGATTGCGGCCCGCCGCCATGGACTTCACATCGCCGCCCGCACAGAACGCTTTGTCGCCGGCGCCACGCACCACAACACAGCCGATCGCAGGGTCTTTTGCAGCCTCTTCCAGCGACGACAACAGGCCGTCAAAAATGTTCAGCGACAGTGAATTGAACGACTCTGGCCGGTTCAACACCAGCTGCATAACGCCGTCTTCGATGGTGCGCAGGAATTCAGACATCGGGGCCTCTCAGGGAATGGTCGCGGGCATCGGAAACGAAAAACGGCACCGGAGAGATCTCTCCGGTGCCGTTTATGGTGAACCTGACTGGCCGAAAGCTCAAGCGTCTGAGCTGTCGCTGCCACCCCAACCGCTATCAGCAGAGCTGGATGACCCCGGATCATTGTCGTCGGCATAGCTTTGCTGCTGCGCGAACTCCTGATCCTGGGTGGCGTCCTGCGCGCGATCAGCGGCGGCCTGATCAAAGCCGGTGTTCGATGCGTTCGAGCTGTCGTTTTTGTGCCCGCCCATCATGTTGCCGATGGCGTTAGCAACCAGCATGCCGCCAGCGACGCCTGCGGCTGTGGTCATCGCTTGGGCCATGAAACCACCACCCGCGCGCTGGGGCGCGGTCTGCTGCATGGGGGCCTGCGGGGCCTGCTGATACTGGGGCTGGCCACCCGCTGCCTGACCCCACGGACTGTTGGCTGGTGCAGCGCCACGCGATGCTGGAACGCTGGTTGGCTGCGGACGGCTGCCACCGCCAAAGAGACCACCCAGGAAGCCGCCACCAGAACTTTGCTGAGGGGCGCTGCGGGTTTCGAGATCGCGCACGCGGGCCTCGAGCTGCTGGATGCGCTCGCTCGCTTGAGTCAGTGCTTGCTCGCCGACCAGCACCGACTGGACCAGCATATAGGCTGAATCCGGGATCTGGCGGACTTGCGTGTTAATAAGGGTCTCTGCCTCGTGCTCTTTTTCCACGCTCCCGAAAGAGCGCATACGGTCAAACAGACCCATAATCATATTGCGTTCGTCAGGCGTCATGACGGGAGCTCCTACGGTTGGCCGCAGATGGGGCCAGAGTTGGGACCAGAGAGTGGACGCCACGGTCTCGTGGCAGCGGCTATGTGGGGGCAATGCTGGGGGAGTGCAATGACAAGGGCAAGGCGCGGGCGAAAAATAGTTTGTGTGGGATCGGGAACGTAGGTGGAACCAGTCGTGCTCTGGGTCCCGACTACCAGAACACTTGGACGCCCAGAGACTGGAACTGCTGGTCAGCGGTTACCACCGCCAATTGCTCCACCCGGGCTTGACCGGCCAGCATGCGGTCGAACGGGTCTTTGTGTGGCGCGGTGATTTCCGCGCCGGCCACCATGTGCGCTGCCGTTACGGGCATGGGCCGGAACGATAGAGCCAGGACATTGGCATCGAAATCAACGAGAAAGTTAGGACTGAAGGATAGCTTTCCCAGTCGCTGTTTGAGCGCGATTTCCCAGGCAGTAGCCGCGCTCACGATGATTTCATTGGTGCTGTCCAGGAGTGCGTCCCGAACCGTTTGCGGCAGCAAATGCGCGGCGCCGGTCCACCAGATGAGGACATGTGTATCGACGAGCAGTCTCACTTGAAGATCTCGCTGTGCGGCCCGAAAAGATCCTCGATTTCGGCACTGGTGAGCGGGTCAAACAACGCGTTGTCTGCAGGTACGGCAAACGTGCCCGTAAGGCTTCCCAGGCCCGTCGCCCGGCGCCTGGCGACGTCTTCGCTTTTAAAGTCCCGCAGGATGGCGACCGGGGTATCGCCTCGCGCGATAATGATCTCCTCCCCAGCCTCGACGCGGCGGAGTAGTTCGGACAGGTTTGTTTTGGCCTGGTGTACGGTGACGGTTGTAGCCATGGCGGGCTCTAGGGCTTAGTCAAGTGGACTAATATGAAATAAGGCGTGATTGGCTGTTCGTCAAGGTGCGCGGAGGTGTCGAGGGTTGGAGCACCATTTGACGGCGTCGCGGCTTAGTGAACTTCTGCTGCACGGTGCCACGGCATGGAGCGTGACATGGACGACGCGGACATCAAGGAGATCTTCGCATGCCTCGGTGCGGTGACCGTTAAGCGGCTATTTGGCGGCAAAGGGGTCTATCACCGCGGGGTGATTGTCGGCGCGATCATGGATGGCGAGGTGCTGCTCAAGGCCGACGCCGAAACCGAGCCGCAGTTTGCGGCCGCCGGTGCCACCCAATGGACCTACGAGTTCAAGCGCGGCAAGACGATCCGCATGCCCTACTGGAGCATTCCAACCGATGCCGTGGATGATCCGGACGCGCTGGCGATATGGGTAAAGCTCGCGTTTGCGGCGGGACGGCGCGCGGCGGGGAAAGGTGGGCGGGGTGGTGGGAAGTGATGGGGGATGCTTGCCGTGATCGCCGGGACTGTTGCCGGTGACGGAGGCTTTCCCGGCCCCTAGATGCCTTGAGTTGCCGATCTCGTACATTGTTGAGGTTTCCGCAATGGTTGTGTCATGAAGTCAGCGCGTGTGGCGGGGCGACCATGCAAACCGACGAGTTCGAGTGGGACGACGACAAGGCGGTGCAAAACGTTGCAAAGCACCGCATCACGTTCGAAGAGGCGACGTTTGCTTTCGACGACCGGCATGCCTTTGAGGAGGACGATGTGTCGATGCGCTACGGCGAACTGCGGACCAAGCGCATCGCCTTGAGCGGACAGCGCCTGCTGGTTGTGATATATACTGAGCGTCGTCAACGGATACGGATAGTCTCAGCCCGAGAGGCCGAACCTCATGAGCACGTCATCTACGACCTCAATCGATGACCTTGCCGACCCGGAAGCTGATGCGGTGTGGCGCAAGGTGCCGCGGTCGCGCGTGCTGCGGCGCTGGATGAAGCTGACGGTCGAGGAATTCGCCGAGCGCTACGGTTTGCCCGTGGACGTGTTGCGCGCCTGGGAGGATGGAACCGCCCAGCCGGACGCCGTGGCCGAGGCCTTTCTGCTCGCCATCGCTCGCGAGCCAGAGGTGATTGCGAAAGCACTCGCGCCGCGCGAGCCGCGGGGGACTGCGACGCAGGCTGAGGCGGCTGCGGAGTGATGGTGGGAGCGTTCTCACTAAAAATTTACACGCATCCAGCTTGCAACAGCGTCCGCTTGTGCTCTGACAGCGCCGACTACAGATCAGAGAAGAACAAAACGGTGTGGGCCACCACCGGCCATTGTGAGTTGTCGCCGATCCGTCCGCTGTCCGACTTATCGCGCTTGCACAGCGGACTGCCGATGTTGTTGAATGATCTAGTCTTAGATGAGCTATCGAGGGGGAGGCGCACTTGACGGACGTGTTCATCAGCTATTCGCAGAAGGATCGTCAATTGACGGAAAGGCTGGCCTCCCAGCTTGAAGCCCGAGGCTACTCGGTGTGGTGGGATACTGACCTCCAGCCAACCGGATCGTTTCACGAAGCGATCAACGAAGAGTTGGGTTCATCGAAGGCTGTTGTCGTAATTTGGACTAATGCCTCGGCAAATTCGGATTACGTGAAGAAGGAAATTACTGCCGCCAGGGCCGCCGGAAAGCTCTACTCGACTCACGGCCCAGGCTTCGATCCTGGCAAAGGCATCCCAGCCCCTTACAACGAAACTCATACCATTGCGGTGGAAGATGTAGACGTGTTGGCAAACGCGTTTATGCGGAATCGAATCCCACCGTCACGGCGGCAAGGGCGGGACAAAATTACCTCCGAGCGACTAAACAGCGAAGATCTGCTATCATTCCTCAGCGTTTGCACGAACGAAGAACTGGACCCTCTCGTCGAGTTGATTAACAAGGCCGTGACGACGAACCTATTTGCTAGCCCAAAGTACGAACAATTCTCTCCAGATCATCAACAATACCTCGATCAAGTCGACCTGCAATTTCGATCCTCAGCTGCCAACGATTTCAAACTCATCTTCGGTAAAGAGCCCCCGTCGTATAGACAGGTTCTGCTGCAAGTTGCTAGCAAGCGGAAGCTTCAAGGCGATCCAAACAGAGGCGTGCCAGAGTTGGAGCGTCAAATCTACAATGCGAGGTACTCCGAGCTACTGGCAAAAATAAGCGAGGCCATACCAGAAGGAGAGAAAGAAGCGTTTCTTAACCGGTTG
>JANNEU010000109.1:0-7161 GCA_031379035.1 Hyphomicrobiaceae bacterium
GCCGCCGTCGGAATGCCCCAGTTCGCGAACGCTCCGGCAATCGCCCGGTCACGCGCATTCGCCGCCCGTGCGCCTTCAACCAGCGCCCAATTCGTACCGCCCGCGCCCGCCACATCGATTGCCGCCACGCCGCACCCCGCCAACCGCTCAGCCACCGGCGCCGAAATCCCAAAGCCCACTTCCTTGACGATGATGGGCACATCAACGCCAGCTACTAGCGCCGTGATCCGCCGTGCCAGATCCCCCCACCCGTGATCGCCGCCCGTCTGCACCGCCTCCTGCAACGGATTGAGGTGCACAATCAGCGCATCCGCACCGATCATGTCGATCGCCCGCAACGCTTCATCCCGCCCATAGCCAAGCCCGAGCTGCGCCGCGCCGAAGTTCGCATAGATGGGAATAGTCGGCGCCGCCGCCCGGATCGCCCGCCCGATGCCGTTATCCGGCCCGCCCTCCAGCGCAATCCGCTGCGAGCCGACCGCAAACGCAATGCCGTGCGCCTGTGCCGCCGCAGCAAGCCTTTGATTTATGAGCGCTGCCTTCTGCGGTCCCCCGGTCATCGAGCTGATCAGCAGCGGCGCGCAAAGCCGTTTGCCGAGGAAGGTCACCGAAAGGTCCACGTCCCCCATGGTGCATTCGGGCAACGCACAATGCTCAAACCGCACTTGCTCGAACCCGGTGGTCGTAACATGCGCGTGGCCGGCACCCGCCAGCACCGCCCGCAAGTGGTCCGATTTCCGCTGCGTCAGCTCGTCATCCGCGCTCATCAGGCGCCCCTCTCCAAGCCCTCAGCAACCCCTCTGAGCCGTGGCCGCGGTGCCATGTTCGGCCACGGTTGATCGTCAAGTATGCCAAAGTCGTTGCACTCCCGGGGGTTTGGCCATATCCGTCAGCCGTGCGGCGGTGCGCGCGCATCGGGTTCCTGTCATCGTGCCAGTTGCGGCGTCCGGGCCGATGGCGTCAAGATGCGTGGTGCCGTAAGCACAGCACCGGGCCAGATGGTAGGCCAAATGGTAGGCCAGACGGCAGAGCAGTCAGAGTTTGCCGGGCCGGGCCTCCGGTCTGGCGAGACACAGCGCGGCAACCCCGCTACGCGCGGACCTGTGCGAGGGACAGCAGGATGGACGGAGCGAACCGGGGCGAGATGGATCTGGACCGGACTTCTGATTGGTCGGTAGACAGCCTGCGCACGGTCGTGGATCGCCGCCTGCGCCTGTTGGTGCCGCATGCCGAAATTCAGCCCCACCAGCTTCATCAGGCCATGAGCTACAGCCTGCTCGCGCCCGGTAAGCGCCTGCGTCCTATCTTGACGCTGCTCGCCTCATTCCATTTCGGCGTCAAAGACCTTACCGCCCTCGACGCCGCCTGCGCGCTTGAGATGGTGCACGCGGCCTCGTTGATCATGGATGACCTGCCAGCCATGGATAACGCCGAGATGCGGCGTGGCCAGCCGACCGCCCACCGCAAGTTCGGCGAAGAGATCGCCATTCTGGCCGCCGTGGCGCTGCTGAACCAAGCCTACGGCGTCATCGGCAACATGGACAATGTGACCGACACGGCGCGCGCCGGCCTGGTCCGCACTTTCGCGCGCGTCATCGGTTCAGAGGGTCTTGTCGGCGGTCAGGTCATCGACCTCAAGGAACGCGGCCAGGGTATGGACCCGCGCCGCATTGAAAAACTCAACGAACTCAAGACCGCCGCGCTGTTCGTCGCCGCCGTTGAAACCGGCGCGATCATCGCCGGCGCAACCGGCGACAGCTTCGCCGCCGCCCGCACCTTCGCCACCCATCTCGGTCTCGCCTTCCAGATCGCCGACGACATGCTCGACGATCCCGCCTTCGCCGGCCAAACCGGCAAGGATACCGGCAAAGACGCGGACAAGCCCACCCTTGTCTCCGTGCTCGGCCTCCCCGCCGCCCGCCGCACCCTCGATCAACACCTCGACGCAGCCCGCGCAGCGCTCATCGTCATGAGCCCGCACCGCAGTCCCTTAACCGCCTTTTTTGAAGCGAGTTTTGCGCAATTGCCTGAACTGCCGCCGACCGCGTCTCAACCCACATCCAAACAAGGATGACCGAGCCCGCCATGGCCACCATCCTTTCAAGCTCAGCCTTTCAGCTGAGGCGGACACCGGCGGCCAATACCCCGGGCCAGCATACCCGCCTCGTGGTCCGCGATGCGGCACATTCATTCGCTGGCCGCATGGCTCTTGCCGGCATCGATCTGGAGATCCGCCCCGGGGAAATCTTTGGATTGCTCGGGCCCAACGGTGCCGGCAAATCGACCCTTATGAAGGCCATCTGCGGCCGCCTCTCGTTGGATCGCGGCACCATCCACCTCGACGGTACCAACCCAAACACCAGCCCCGCGACCCGCTGCAAGATCGGTTTCGTGCCCCAGGATATCGCCCTCTACGGTTATCTCACCGTGCGGGAAAATCTGGCGGTTTTTGCCGAACTGGCGGGCGTACCAAGGCCTTACATTCCGGAAGCCATTGCCCGCAGTCTCGCGCGCACCGGCCTGACGCCGCGCGCCGACCAGCTCTGCCGGACCTTGTCTGGCGGGTACCAGCGGCGGGTCAACATCTGCGCCTCGATTTTGCACAACCCGGCCCTGCTGGTTTTGGATGAGCCGACCGTCGGTATCGACATCGACGCCCGCGAGGCGATCCATGCCGTCCTGCTCGACCTGCGCAGTCGCGGCACGTCTATTCTTCTTACCACGCACGATCTTGACCAGGCCCAGTCGCTTTCAGATCGTGTCGGTATTCTGCAAGCGGGTCGGTTTATTCGCGAGGGCGCTCCGGCTGATCTTCTGCGTCAGGCGTTTGCTGGCCAGACGGAGTTGATCGCGGTACTCGGCAAGGTCGATGCCGCCCGTGGTGCGACACTCCGCACTCTGGGTTTAATGCCGGCGGCAACGCCAGGCACATGGATGTGTCTGGCACCACCGACTGCCATCGATCTGCAGGCCGTTTCGCGGCGCATTACTGCGACCGGCGTCACTGTCAAGGAACTGCGTGTGCGCGATCCCGACCTTGCGACCTTGTTCGTCGCTGCCCTTAAAACCGGCGCACCGGCATGAGCCTCGCGATTTTCCGGGTGATGCTGCTCGGCCTGCTGCGCGACCGTGGCTCCCTCGCCATGGTCTTCCTGCTGCCGCCGCTGATCTACATGATCTTCGCCGCCATCTTCGCTGGTGCCACCGGCGACGAACTACAGCTGCGCGTTGCCATCCTCGACGAGGTAAAAAGCCCCGTCTCGATCCGCCTCACGCAGGCGATCCGTGATGAACCCTCGCTCCGGCGCGCCCGCCGCGAGCCAACATCGCTGGCAGATCTCGAACAACTTGTCCGCCAGGATCAAGCCGATGTCGGCGTCGTGCTGAGGGCCGACCCAAGCGTCAGCGCCGCCACGCCGGGCCTCTCGCCCATCGTCGTCTATGGCGATGCCGCCAAGGCCATGGCCTCCGCCCTCGTCGCCGGACAAGTGCAGCGCATCTTCGCTGAAAAGCTGCCCGACGCTGCCTATCGCCGCGTGCTCGTCGACTTCGAAAAAACGATCATTCCGTTTACGGCCGAGCAACGCACCCGCGCCGATGGCATCCTGGAGTTCATCGCCCGCAGCACTCAGCCCAGTGCGCCGGCCGGCCTCAAGCAGGCCGTTGCCCAGCGCGCCACACCGCCGCTGGTCGCGCAGTCGACCTTGAGTGCGCTCAACCGGGCCCGTGCCACCGTTGTCTACTATGCCGGCGCCGTGGCAATCCTGTTCCTCATGTATTCGGCCATGCACAGCGCCATGACCCTGATCGACGAGCGCCAGAACGGCATCACCGACCGCATCCTGCAGGGGGCGTCCGGCGCCCTGCCGCTGATCGCCGGAAAGTTCCTGTTCCTGGTTCTGCAGGGCATGGTCCAGGTGGCGTTGATCTTCTTGCTGGCCGCCACGGTGTATGGGGTGGAGATCCTCGACAAACTCCCCCTCTGGTTGCTGATCACCATAGCCGCAGCCGCAGCAGCCGCAGCACTTGGCCTCGCGCTGGCAGCCATCTGCCGCACTCGCCAGCAGGCTGAAACCGCGTCCACCTTCCTGGTGCTTGTATTGGCAGCGCTCGGCGGCAGCATGGTGCCGCGCTTCCTGATGCCGGTCGGCCTGCAGCAGATGAGCTGGATCATCCCGAACGCCTGGGTCATCGAGGCCTACCACAGCCTGCTCTGGCGCGACGCTGGCCTGGCCGATCTGATGCCCGCCTTGCTGAGCTTGGTCAGCTTCACCTTTGCCATGCTGCTGCTCACCCGCGCCTTCATCCACCGCTCCGCTCATGCTTGAATGGGCACCCCGCCACATGGACAGTTCCTTCGGAACCGTTCATTTTGCGGTTAAGTGATCGCCTATTCGGCCGCTTGGGGCATCTGCTGCATGAATGTGCTTATTAATATCAGCATTGTCGTCGGGGTGGTGGCCTTCATGGAGGCCTTCGCCAACCTGAGCCACAAGTACATCATGCACGGCTGGGGCTGGTCGTGGCATGAGAGCCACCACACTAACCACGACGAACTCTTCGAGCGCAACGATCTCTACGCCGTCGTATTCGCCATTCCCTCGGCCGGATTGTGCGTGCTCGGTGCCTACTACGATCATTGGGCGCTGTATGTCGGCCTCGGCATGACGACCTACGGTTTCCTCTATTTCTTCGTCCACGATGGCCTCGTGCACAACCGCTGGCCCTGGCGGGTCATGCCGCGCGGCAAATACATGACGCGTCTCGTGCAGGCGCACCGCATGCACCACGCCGTGCACGGCAAAGAGGGCTGCGTCTCGTTTGGTTTCCTCGTCGCCTCCGATGTCCGCAAACTGAAGGACGAACTCCGCTCTATGCACGGCGGTGCCCTCGCCACCAGCGCCGAACGCAAGGCCTTCACCGAAAACCAAGCCGGCGGTGGCCGGTCGGCCGGGTAACGGGGATGCGATGAGCTGCTTACGCCATGCCTGCTGCTGAGAGATGGCTGTATCCGACGCCCGCGGGGCTCTACTGCGAGCCAGGCCAATTCTACATCGATCCGCCGCGCCCCGTTGATCGCGCGCTCATCACGCACGGCCACAGCGATCACGCGCGCGCCGGCCACGGGCACGTGCTCGCCACCGCCGAAACCATCGCCATCATGCAAGTGCGCTATGGCGCCGGCTGCGCCAGCACGTTCGAGACAGCACACCTCGACGCGAGCCGAACCATCAACGGCGTCACCGTTCGTTTCGTGCCCGCCGGCCACATCCTCGGCTCCGCGCAGATCGTGTTGGAACATGCCGGCACCCGCATCGTCGCCTCCGGCGACTACAAACGCGCCGCCGATCCCACTTGCGCAGCCTTCGAGCTGGTGCCGTGCGACGTGTTCATCACTGAAGCCACGTTCGCGCTCCCCGTCTTCAGGCATGGCGATGCCGCGCTTGAGATCGGCCGCCTGCTGCGTTCGCTCGCCAGCCAACCCGACCGCACCCATCTCGTCGGTGCCTATGGTCTCGGCAAATGCCAGCGCGTGCTGAAGCTTGTGCGGCAAGCGGGCTACGACAGGCCCATCTATCTGCATGGCGCGCACATCGCCATCACCCGCCTCTACGAGCAACTCGGCCAAGACTTCGGCGATCTCAGGCCCGCCCTTGATACGCCGCCAGCAGATCTCTCTGGCGCGATCATCCTATGCCCGCCATCATCGCTCAACGACCGCTGGTCGCATCGCTTCGGCGATCCGGTCACCGCGTTTGCTTCCGGCTGGATGCGCGTGCGCGGCCGTGTCCGCCAGCGTGGCGCCGAACTCCCGCTCGTCATCTCCGATCACGCCGATTGGCCCGAGCTGATCGACACCATCCTCGCCACCGGCGCCGAAGACGTGTGGGTCACCCACGGTCGCGACGACGCGCTCGTCCATCACCTCGGCACACTCGGCCGCCGCGCCCGCGCACTCGCCCTCATCGGCCGCGACGAGGAGGCCGAGTAGCTGGTATTGTCAGTCTGAATTTTGATCCCCAACTCCCAAGTTCATCATGGCCGCGTCGTGCAGAGCACGCGGGGCGTGACGGCGGCCACCCAAGCAAGCATCCTTTTTGCGCAAGTGGTCGTCCGATGCTCGATATAGATGGTGCCTGGAATGATCATCTCGCGAAATTGCCCGCTTGCTTGGGTGGCCGCCTTCGCGGCCATGACAGGTGTTAGGAGTTTCGGACGACACCAACGGCCTGGCGCGGATCACTAGATGCGCGCCTTCGCCCGTTTGCTCGATGACCTCAGCACCCGCGCCAGCCGCACGGCAAAACTGGCGCTGATGGCTGATTACTTCAAAAACACATCGGACCCGGACCGCGGCTGGGCGCTGGCAGCCCTCACTGATGGCGTGCCGCTCAAAATCCCGTTCCGCCGCGTGCTCAGCACCTTGATGCAAACCCGCGCCGATCCCGTGCTCACCAAACTCAGCCGCGATTATGTCGGCGACACCGCCGAAACCGTCGCGCTGCTGTGGCCCGAACCAGCAACGCCAGCGGAGATGCTGCCAACACTCGCCACCATCGTGCAGTCCCTGCAGTTGGCACACAAACGCGACTTCGAAGCCATCATCGCACGCACCCTCGATGCCGCCGATGTCACTGAACGCTGGGCGACGCTCAAATTCATCGGCGGCGCGCTGCGCGTCGGCGTATCAGCCCGTCTCGCCAAAACCGCCATCGCGCAAGCCTATGGCCGCGACGTCGGCGAGATCGAAGAAGTCTGGCACGCGTTGGCACCGCCTTACGCAGACCTATTCGCCTGGCTTGAAGGCCGCGGCCCGCGCCCCGAAACCGCAGGCATTCCCGTCTTCCGACCGCTCATGCTCGCCAGCCCCATCGAAGAACAAGATTGGCCAGGGCTCTCGCCTTCCGACTTCGCCGCCGAATGGAAATGGGACGGCATCCGCATCCAG
The DNA here is from genome assembly GCA_031379035.1 of Hyphomicrobiaceae bacterium. GTDB lineage: Bacteria > Pseudomonadota > Alphaproteobacteria > Rhizobiales > Hyphomicrobiaceae > JABFRJ01. The sequence goes on from JANNEU010000109.1 coordinate 6,950, forward strand.
ATCGCTGCCATCGGCGGCGCTGTGCGTCTCTTCTCACGCACCGGCGAGGACATCTCGTCCGCCTTCCCCGAAATCGCCACCAGCTTCGCCAACATCGACGCCACCGCTGATGGTGAGTTGCTGATCCTGCGCGATGGCATCGTGCAGCCTTTCAATGATCTTCAGCAGCGCCTCAACCGCAAGAGCGTCTCAGCCAAACAGATCGCAGATAA
>JANNEU010000121.1:0-3120 GCA_031379035.1 Hyphomicrobiaceae bacterium
CCGTGCCGTATTTTGCTTGCAGCTGCCTGAGGCTGAGCCCCTTCTGCAGCTGGATCGGATTTCGTGACATCCAGTGTCTCCCTGCCATCGCCACGAATCAGCAATATCAAGCCTTTGTGGCAGAGCGCGGATGAGGCTGGGTAATCAGGCACTAGTGTCTGCATATATAAATTCGTAATATTTCGACTACTTAAACGCGGCTGCGCACGCGTCTTTTATCGTGATGTCATTATTCCACTTCCCGTGCTGCACGAAAATACACCAGATTACTCCGAGATTAATGGCAAGAAAACCAAAGATATTATCGATTTGCTGCTTGAAATCGCGTCATCTCAATGGAACGAACACCGCAAGTCGCCTCGAAATCATAACGGTTATGCGCACTTTCGCCCATGTCCCAGTTGGACCGCGTGTTGCATCTCGTTGCCCCGGAACGAGATTTGGAGCTGAGTAAGCGAGCGAAAACCCGAAAAGTCACTGGCAGGGCCGCACAACATTCATTTGTAGCAGCCTTACTTCGTACCGAGAAGGCGCCACTGATCCGGCTTGAGCCGCCCAACGACGATGAACCCGCCCTTGCCATCAGGTTTCAAAATGGCGGCTTCCCCTTGCACGCCGAGGAGCGGACCACCGGCCGCCACTAGGTTGTCGTCGTGCGCCATGATGACCGTGTTCTTACTGTCGGCGGGTGGCACTACGAACGGCATCAGCGCCGCCTTCATCACCGCATTTTGCTCAGGCGTGTAGTCCTTTGACGGCAGAATCTTTAGGCCGTCGGCACGCTCGTAGCGACCGAAGGCGAGGTCGGCAGAGTGGCGCGTGCGGCAGAACGGGCTTGCGATCACGCGTCCGATCGGGATTTTTTGATCGTAGATGTACTTGCCGATGCGCTGCGCATCGCGCAGGCCCTGGGCATTGACGTTGCGCTGCGTCCAGCAATTGTCGATGTCGGCGGTGACTTGGTCGGCAAAATCCGCACCCGTTTCGAAGTGCCGGAAATAGATGATATGCCCGCCGGCCTTGAGGGCCGCGAGCAAGGACTTTCCCTTCAGCTCTTGAGCACCAGCGCTACCACAAGCGATAAATGCGGTTATTGCGATGGTGATGGCCCGAACATTGCGGCGCGGCATGTCATTCTCCGTTGATCATGGTTCGGCGTACTACTGCCAGTAGGGCATCGCTTCGACTTCAATCCTTGCGACCAGCAGGGCGACATCCTCGGCATTCATGACGATCACAGTGGGCGGCGCGAACGACGGCCATGCGGCCTTGAGTTCGACGACCAGCGTTTTGATGGCCCGTGCGCGTGGTTCGTTGATCTTCGTCAGTTCTGCGCTCACCGCAACGAGGGCGCGCTCTGCCGCCAGCACGAAGCCGCGGCTATCGCGATACTCGCTGATGTCCGTGACGTTCTGTTCGGAGATGGCCGCGTCATAGGCGCTGGAGGCAGCCTTCAAAGCCTCGACGACCGCGCGCAGTTGAAAGTGGATGTAGGGCTCTTGAAACTTCTTGATCGCGAGCGCGGCACGGTTGGCATGATCATCGAAGGCGCGACGGGCGGCGGCGTAGGCGCCTTGGTCCTTCGCGTCGATTGCTTTGGTCAGGCGCGCGATAACGGCCGAGAACGGCGCGACGCCCTGCCCTTTCATGTACGGCTCGAGTTTCGACCGGATGTCCTCGGTCGACGCCGTCAGGTGTGCGAGCGCCGTGCTCCATGCCGCGTCCGCCACCGCTTCATCGGCAATGAGGGCGTGTCCCTGCAGCAGGATCATGTCGCGCGAGAAGCGGGTGCGGGTATCACTGATGCTACCGTCACGCAGGTACGTTTCGCCCCCGACGGCACCCGCTTGACCCGGCGGATGATCCTTGCCGATCCGGTGCAAGGGAGGTTGCTGGACCTTTGGGGCACCGACTGGCAATATCGCTGCGTTGAGGGACGGGCCAACACCGGGCGTAACGACCGCAACGCCGATGCCGACCCAAATCTTTCGCAATGTGCTCATGCCGCCCTCCACGCACAGCTGCGGATATGGCAGACTACCGCGCGTCGCCAACCAGTTAGAAATGGCGATTTGGCGGCGGAGTCAACGGACCCGGGATCGGCATGCACTTGGCAATTGCGCACATACTGGATCCCACGGGTGTGGACCGGATCAGGTCGGCACTGGCGAAGGTTGCGTTCGTCGATGGTTGCGTCACGGCCGGACAGCTCGCGGGGGCGGTCAAGGACAACACCCAGGCGCAGGGCATCGACATCGAACCCGTGCGCGAGTTCGTGCGTGATAGACTTATGGCGCATCCTGTCTTCAGTCTTGCAACGCGTCCCAAGGCTATCATCGGCCCGACGTTCTCGCATTACGGTCCTGGCCAAAGCTACGGTCGCCATGTCGACGACCCGATCATGGCCGGCCAACGCACGGATCTGGCGTTCACGCTGTTTCTCAGCGACCCCGCAGCCTACGAGGGCGGTGAACTGATCACCGATAGCCCGGCCAACGAGGAGGCGGTGAAACTCTCGGCCGGCAGTGTGCTTATTTATCCAGCGACGACGTTGCATCGTGTGGCGCCTGTGACGCGCGGCGAGCGATTGGCTGCCATTGGTTGGATCAGAAGCTATGTGCGCCGTGTCGATCACCGTGAAATCCTGTTCGACCTCGGCACGGTGCTGCATCGAATGATTCGGCACGGAAACTCCAAGGACGACGCTGACCTGCTGGCCAAGAGCGTCGCAAATTTGACGCGCCTGTGGTGCGATGACTGAGCGGGCGGAAACTCTATAGCGCGACGCCAAAACGGTAGCTTCCGCGCAGGAATGGCAACAATTGCCACCCTGCTGTGTGCCTCTACTTGTCACCGCCATCTTCGGCCGCTCCAGCCTGCAACTGTCCATAGTTTTGGATGCCGATCTTGGCCAGCAGGTCGAGCTGGGTCTCGATGAAATCAATGTGCTCTTCCTCGTCGACGAGCAGTTCAACGAACAACTGCTCAGAGGCATAGTCGCCCGCTTTGCGGCAGATCTCGCGGCCTTTGGCGTAAAGTTCGCGCGCGCTGTATTCGGCCTTGAGGTCGCACTCCAGAACTTCTTTGAGGTTCTGGCCGATCATCAGCGGGTCGAGGTGC
>JANNEU010000126.1:0-2482 GCA_031379035.1 Hyphomicrobiaceae bacterium
AGTTCCAGCTTCATGGTAGGTCTCTTCCGGCGAAAGTGCCTAACTCTCCTTGGCTAGCGAGGGTGCGTTGTTTTGTAATCCGAAAGGTTCCGAAATTTTCCGAAAGACCGACGAAATCGTATGAAATTCAGCGCCTTCAGCGTTGCCTTGCCGGGGATGGAGATGCAAAAGTCGCGACAGACGGGCTGGCAGTTTGCATCGTTCAAAATCGATCTGGATCGCCGCAGTCTGTTGCACAATGATCATGAACGGCCGCTGCGACCGAAGTCGTTCGACGTGCTTCTGGTTCTGGTCGAGCGCTCCGGCCAAGCCGTGCCGATCAACGACATCGTCGATGCCGTTTGGGGGGCAACGCCACCTGCCGACCCCAGAGGCTCAGTTGGCAAGTGCATCCAGGACATCCGCCAAGCACTCGGCTCGGACCATGACTGGATGGTGCAAACCGTCTCTGGCACCGGCTATAGGTTCTCGCCGACAGTGACCGCTGTTCACGCGCCGGCCGCACTTGGTGCCCCGCTGTCGCAGGAGGACCCACAAGAGCGCGAACAACCACCAACCGATCCACTGCCCATTGATGACCCGGCCAATGTGCTCACGGAGCCACAGGCAGTATCAAACGCTAAATCTGTCCTGGATGGGCAACCTTGGCAGTTGGGAAAGCGTGCCGTCGCGACAGCCGCAGCGCTCGCCGTCGTCATGCTTCTGGTGCTGTGGACCCGCCCGGCGGCACCCCCGACGGATACGGCGTTCGGCCCGCACATGATGGCCACGCCGTCAGTCGCATTGCTGCCGGCAACGGCGGCACAGGCGGAAGCCCCGACGCAATTGCAGACCTTCATCGAAGAGATCGCGAGTGAGTTGCGCCGGACACCCAAAGGCTACGATCTCGCGATCAAGGCTTCGGTACCGCAAAGCTATCGCGACCAAGCCGCCGAGACCGCAGCGAAAGGTCTCGACGTCCGCTACCTCCTCCGAACCGGCGCACGCGAGGAAGCAGGTACGCGCCAGATCATCGTGCATCTGGTCGAGGGCCCGACCGGCCGGCAAGTCTGGTCGTCCCAATACATCCAGCCGAGTAACGGGATCAGAAACCAGAGCATTCTGGCGGCGCAGATTGCCCGTGAGGTCGCGATACAGATCCGCACGGCCGAAAACATCCGCGCGTTGCCGCCGAGGCCCCGCGCTGGTCACTTTACCTTGCAGGGCCGCGTTATTCTTGAGGGCGAGCGCGACGCGGCCGGAAATCAGAAGGCCATGGCATTGTTCGACAAGGCCGTGGCCATGGACCCAAAACACATCCAGGCGCTGCTCGGGTACGCCCGAACCCGCGTTGTTACAGTTGGCAACGGCTGGGTTCCGGCAACGGACAGGCCACGGCATCTGGCCGACGCCGAAGTAGCTGTTGCCCGCATCCTGGCCATCGACAAGTCCACTGTCGGTGCGCACCTGTTGCGGGGGTCAATCGAGCGCGTCAAAGGTAACTACGATGGCGCGATTGCCTCACTCGAACACGCCACTGCCCTCAACCCGAACTACGTACTTGCCCATGCGGAGCTGGGACGTACGAAACTCGACATGGGCCGCATGCATGAGACGATCACCCATATCGAGCGCGCGCTGGAACTCAGTCCCACAGATCATGTCGCGTCGGCCTGGTACCATTGGGCAGGTATGGCCGCAGCCCAGCTCGGCGACTTCAAGGCGAGCCTGGACTTCATGCACAAGGCACTTCAGGCGAACGGCAACAACAGCAATCCCCGGCCTTGGATGGCCATTGCTTACGTAAAGCTCAATCGACCCGAAGAGGCCGCAAAAGCGATCCGGCAGCATCTGGCCAAGACGCCCACATTCAATGTCGAAACGTGGATGCAACTGCTGGCACGCGGTGACCGGCGCATCGCCGAGCGCCTTGAACCGTTCGCGGTCATCCTGCGCCAGTTGGGTGTGCCAGCGAAAACCTGAAGCTGGTGCGCGACGAATACTACGGCGCGGGCTTGCCCTTGGTGTAGCTCTTGACCCAGCCAAGAAACCGCGCGTCTTCGTTGCGAGCCGCATCCTTGCTCTTGGCCCATTCGGCGTAGAGGCTTTCGAGCATGTGTTTGTCCCAGCGAGGTGCCACGTCGTAAAGTTGTTCGATAGCCCTGGATGAAATCATGACGCGGCGGTTGCGGTCGACCGGCACATCCCGCACCCTCCCCGCCGTCAGGGCCTTGATCACTTCGGCCCGGCGCGAAAACACGACGTGCTCACCATCCAGCGCGACGGTGTAATCCGGCAGATGATTGCTGCGCACCAGACCGCGCAGATGCGCCGCCAAATGCTTTCCGGCCTGCTTGGACCCGCATTTCTTCTGCAGGTTGGCGGCCCCGATGCGCCAGGTCGCCTGCCGGCCGCAATGCTTGCGCGCCAGTTCATAAAGCCGCCGGTCGATGGGACGGCGCAGCCGAAAGTACTCCCGGCTGATCGGCAGCACTTCGGCCGA
>JANNEU010000140.1:0-7155 GCA_031379035.1 Hyphomicrobiaceae bacterium
TACAAGGCACCCTCACAGTGAGTACAGGTAAGGATACCCGCCCGGCAGACAGCTTTGTTGGGTCCATTGTGGCGAACATAACGATGCTTTGCAAAGGCACGTTGCAGACGAGCAAGCACGACATTCCGACGACAGACGGCAGCGTCGTGCGCGCCGTTTATGCTAGCTGCAACGGCCCCGATGGCGCGTGGCTATACGACAGCTACGTGGTTCGCTCGCCTGACGGGCAATTGATGGATCTATCGCACTTCATCCCTGTAGCCATCGGAGCCCCCCGGCTCACGTCGCCGCCCGAGAAGAAATTTGATTCAGGCGAAGGCGTGATCCGCGACGCGATCACCCGGGCATCAATCTAGCGGGTCAAGACCGGACTTGCTCGCCTGTGAACCGCCCAAGCTCGCGCCGTTGCATGGGTTTTGGCATGGGTCGATTTGGGCGCGGCCAGTTTTTCCATTGTCGTTCAATGTGTTGAAAAAATATCTGGCGGAGAGGGTGGGATTCGAACCCACGGTGCCCTTGCAAGCACGCCAGTTTTCAAGACTGGAGCCATCAACCACTCGGCCACCTCTCCAGGTGCACTTGGCTTCAACCACAGCAGATACTGTGGCCAGCCAGGACATGTGGTAGGTTCGGGTAACCGACCACGGCCAAGCTGTCAAACTTCGGCAGCATGAATATAAGGCAGCGCCACTGTTCGTGACGCTGCCATAACCTTCAGACGTCTCTTTGAAGCGCCGCTCTGAAGCGCCGCTCTCAACCGCTCTTTTTGGCTTTCGCGGGCACCGGTGTCGACGGCGTGTCCGCCAAGCGGCTCGGCAGACGGTCGAGCACATGCACCGTGGTGCCGACGCCGGCTATCTGCGACAGATGCAGCACATGCGCATTCATCATGCGGAAGCAGCCAGCCGAGGCAGCGTAGCCGATGCTCTTGGCGTCGTTGGTGCCGTGGATGCGATAGAGCGAATTACCGAGATAAAGCGCCTTGGCACCGAGCGGATTGTTGACGCCGCCGGTCATCAGCTCGGGCAGGCGCGGGTCGCGCTCGCGCATTTCCTGGGGCGGGCGCCAGTCGGGCCAAGCCGCCACGCGGCTGATCTTCTCGGTGCCGCGCCAGGTGAAGCCGTCGCGGCCGACCGAGATCGGATAGCGATAGGCTTGTCCGCCGCCGAGCACGTAGTAGAGCGCGCGGCCGTTGGTATCGATGACAATCGAGCCCTGTGCGTAGCCAGCGCCGAATGCCACGCTCTGTGGGGCCTGGGCCGAAATGTCCGGGCGCGGGCCGCCCTGCAGCAGGGGTGGAAACTTCACCTGCGATTTTTGGTAGCCATACTGGCCACCCTGCGACGGCCCAGAGGCAAATGGCGAACTATCATCGTCATCCGACGACGAGCCCCGCCCCGGCTTGCCAGCGCGGCCCTTGGCACCTGTGTTCTTGGGTACACCGATCTCATACCACGGCACCCAGCTGCGATCCTGAGCCTGGAGGCCACTCGCCCCAGCAACTGCCAACAGTGGCAGGGCGACGCCAAGCGCCGCAAACACTGAAATTGAACGCCGCATACTGGTCTCCATGTGCCCAAATGATGTGCTGAAAGCGATGCGGTTTAAGATGGCGACACTCGGACCCGCCCAAAAGGCTGCCAAATTGTCGGCCCGGACCCAAGAACCCGGCACCTCACCGCTAGTCTTGGAATAACCGCTTGGACGATGCGGCGCGACGGGTCTTAAGTGATATGGTTACCGTCTTCATCGCGCCAATCAAGTCATCTCAATCATAGCGCCGGAAGACGTGCCAGACGCCATCCGCGCCAATAACGACACGCCAGCCGGAATAACGGCCTCCGGCCTTCATTTTAGCGACTTTTTCCGGTGGTTCGAGTAGCTTCAGTTGCGCATCTTCGGTGGCCGTAAGGCTGGCGAGTGGCCGTTCGGCGAAGGCTGGCCAAATAAACAGGCGCGTGTTTTCGGGGTCTTTGCCGAGCGGTTCAATGGCGTAGGATCCATCCAACAGCACCCCAAGAGCGGCCAGGATATCCCGGCCCGTTCCATCGCTGGACTTTGTAAGCCAAAAGGCAATTGGATCTGGCACTTTGGCGGCATCAAGCTCGGGCTTGAGTTCGTTCAAATCGACGGCGATCTTGAGGTCTTCCAACCGGCCGGATTGAACGGCTTCCAGGATTGCTGTCCGCATGTCCACGACGCCCGGCGGCAAGGCGGTACTCGTTCCCGCGCGCGCCGGCATGGGACTTGTCGGAAGAGCTACATGGACAAGGCCAGTCGCCATCAGTAGAGCTAATCGACGGTTGATCGATGGGGAGCGCATGTAATCGTCACCTCATCTTGAAAACTGGTTGTCGCGCGGCCTTTCTTGGGGGCACCGGACGCGTATTCGGGTGTGATTTCCTGGACAGCGTTCGCTAAGAGCTACAACGCTGTCAAACGCCAGTCCGTGAAATGCCAGTCCGTGAAATGCCAGTCCGTGAAATGCCAGTCTGTGAAATGCCAGTCCGGGAGATGCCAGTCAGTGCGATGCCAGTCCGTGCCCCATCCCGCCAACTGGCCCAATGACGACAGCTTGTGGCGTTCCGTGCGCGTGCGCGTCGTCTCAGGACGGCGTCTTGTCACAGGTGATGGCATAATCCGGCAATGACGTACATTCCCAACCCATTGATCATTCCGATTGGGCTCATTGTGGGCGTGCTGCTGGCACTCCCTATTGGTCCGGTCAACCTGCTTGGTTTGCAGCGATCCGTGGAGCGTGGCTTCTTCGGCGGCATGGCCGCCGGGCTAGGCATCATGTTGGGCGATGGGCTCATCGCGCTCTGCGCCGCGATGGGCGTCAACGCGATATCCGGTGCCATTCGGGACTACCGCACAGCCATCCAGATCATCGGTGGCCTGGCGCTTATTGTCGCCGGTGCCAAGCTCTATTTTACCAAGCCTGAGTTCGCCTCAGCGCAGGAAGCAGCCGATGCCACGCTGCTTGATTACATCTGGGACATTCCGCAAACATTCCTGCTGACCATTACCAACCCGGGTGCTGTGCTGGGGCTGATCGCGATTTTTGGTGGCGTCTCCACCTTCGTCGAAATCGAGGGCTACATTGATGCCCTCACGATGGTCGCGGCCGTCATGGGCGGCAGCTTTGCCTATTGGCTGGTTGTGTCGCGGCTTATCAGCGGCATTCGCCACACGCTCGACGAAGCGCGCATGGCGCAGTTCAGCCGCTGGGCCGCGTTGGCCTTAATCTGTTTTGGTTTTCTGCTGATCGGCGAGATGATCGTGAAACGCCCAGGATTGTTTGTGCGCGGCTGAGGCACCCGCGACTACACGTTGAGCGGCAACACAAATGCCTGGCCGGCCTGTGAGAAATCCGCGAGACCCATGTCCTCGACGGCCGCAACCAGCCGGCCGTTGCGGCCCAACAATGTGTCCGCATGCGCGATCATCAGCGCATTGGGCTGAGCACTCTTGGATGCCGCGCGCAGGGCTTGAGTAAAGGCCACTTCCGCCGTTCTCGGCCGCAGCATGCAGGCGATCGTCAGTGCGCTCGCCGTCGACCGCGAAATTCCAGCAAAACAGTGCACAACAATCGGTTGTTTGCTGCCGCCTTCTTGCGCCCATCGTTCTGCAAAATCGATCACCGCACGGACGTGATCCTCGCCGGGATGCACCATCCCCTCCTGCGGTTCGGCAATATCGGCGAGCGTGAGCTTGAGATGATTGCGCGGATCAATGCCTTTCGGCGTCTCCGGAAACGGCGTAATGCCGCCAAGCAAGCTCAGCACGTGGCTCGGCTTGATAGCGGTCGCGAGCGCATCGACCATCTTTAGCGAGCAAATGTGGATTTGGGGCATGGGAAGTGTCACCTTGGCGCAATGTAACAAAAGTCGTCCGCGCCGCAAGTATAGCCGGAAGCGCCGCCGTGTGAAATGCGTTCGAGAATTTAGAGCGGAGACCGCGCTGCATCATCCGGGCCTGCAGCGGTTTCATTGACGCAATAAAAATCCGTGATCGTAAGGTAGAAGAGGCGCGTTTCTGCGGGTGTGACCACTTGGAAGTCTCCTCGCAGCGCCAGTAGCCGTGTCGCCGTTGATCTCACCACCGACGTTGAACCATTTCGCTCGTTGCCGCAGACGTTGTCGCCCTGCTCCCCTGGCCTGGTGCCCTGTCACAAAAAAAGTTCACCCGGTCGACCGCTGAGCGGTTGGCATGAACAACCAAAGCAACCTGGGTGTCGAATTGCATCCGGGCACCATTTGATTATGGTGCACTGAAGTCTGAAACGGATCGCCCTGCAGCGACGGCCGTATGTGCGGTCTGGGTTTGCGGGTACGGTCCCCAATCTGTGGCATCCATGTTCCAAACTTTCAATACCGTCACTGATCCCTTGCTCGGGCCGCCGCGTGTGGAGGCGGTGCGCGCGTTGATGGCGAAGGCCGGGCTGGTTGCGTTCCTGGTGCCACGCAGCGACGAGTATCTCGGCGAGTATGTGCCGTCGTCCGCCGAACGCCTCGCGTGGCTGACAGGGTTCACTGGTTCCGCCGGGCTCGGCCTCATTGCGCTCAAATCCGCAGCCCTTGCCACCGATGGCCGCTATACCATTCAGGCCCGTGCGCAGGTGCACGCCCCCACATTCGCTGTGATCGACAGCACGGAGAAACCTTGGATCGAATGGCTTGCGCTGCGTGTCCCAGCGGGCGGTGCCATCGGCTATGATCCACGCCTCCATTCCGCAGCTTTTGTGACCACGCTGAAGTCCGACGCACTCAAGCACGGCTTCACGCCGAAGCCCGTCACGCAGAACCCGGTCGATCGCGCGTGGGGCAAGAACCAGCCGAAGCCGCCCGCAGGCAGCATCGCGATCCAACCGCTGGCGCTGGCCGGCCAAGCCGCCGAGATCAAGATCGCCGAGCTGCAGAAGACGCTTGTTGGCGACAAGCAAGCGGCCGTGGTGCTGACCATGTCCGACAGCATCGCGTGGCTGTTCAACATTCGCGGCAGCGATATTCCACACAACCCGGTGCCGCTATGCTTCGCGATTGTACCGGCCAAGGGCAAGCCGGAGCTGTTTATCGATCCAGCGAAGTTGTCGCCGGAGACGCGGAAACATCTCAGCGGCTTGGCTAAGCTTGGAACGCCGTCTGATCTTGCAGATCGGTTGAAAGCCTTTGGCCAAGACAAGACAAAGAAAGTGCGCGTCGATCCGGCAACCACGTCGCAGTGGATCGTCTCATTGCTTGGCGGCGCGGCTGCCCATGGCGCGGACCCTTGCACCTTGCCGAAAGCCCGTAAGAACGCGACGGAACTTGAGGGCGCGCGCGTGGCGCATGTGCGCGATGGCGCCGTGATGGTGCGCTTTTTGGCGTGGCTCGATGAAGCCGCAGCGTCCGGCAAACTCGACGAGATCGGCGTTGTCGGAAAGCTAGAAGCTCTCCGCCGTGCAACCAACGTGCTCAAGGATATCTCCTTCGGCACGATCGCCGGCTCTGGCCCCAACGGCGCACTGCCCCACTATCGCGTCAGTCGCGAAAGCAACCGCGTTCTCAAATCGGGCGAGATCATCGTCGTCGACAGTGGCGGACAGTATCAGGACGGCACCACCGACATCACCCGCACGGTTGCCATCGGCTCGCCGACACCGGAGATGCGCACGCGCTTCACGCAAGTTCTGAAGGGGCACATCGCGATTGCCACTGCGCGCTTTCCGGTGGGGACGCGGGGCGTACAACTCGACACGCTCGCGCGGCATGCGTTGTGGCAAGCGGGCTGCGAGTTTGATCACGGCACTGGCCACGGCGTCGGCAGCTTCCTGTCGGTGCACGAAGGCCCACAGTCCATCTCCAAGCGTGGCATGGCACCCCTGGAGCCGGGCATGATCGTCTCCAACGAACCTGGCTACTACAAGCCCGGGGCCTTTGGCATCCGCATCGAAAATCTGGAAGTGGTGACGGAAGCGAGCGCCATCGCCGGCGGCGACCGTCCCATGCTCGGCTTCCGCTCCATCACCCTCGCGCCGATTGATCTGCGCTTGGTGGATGGGTCGCTGCTGACGACCGCAGAGAGAGCCTGGCTCAACGCGTATCACACGCGCGTGCGTGAGGCGTTGAGTGGGGAAGTGGATACGGCGACGAAGAAGTGGCTGACAGCTGCGACGAAGGTGGTGTGAGGAAGGAACGGTCATCTCGAGAATTCACTCTCTCCGTGCTTCACGGGGGTGAAGGTTGGGTGAGCAACGAGTGATGCACGTGCGAAGCATGTCGGCTGAACCTCTGATTGCTGTGTCCGCGCCGATGCGGGCGAATACGTCGAGATGGGGCACAAGGAGACACCCGTCCTATTTGGTTTCCCGGAATGCGACGCCCGCGGAACGCGGTCGCCGCATTCCGGGAAACCGGAGGAGGGAACTTTAGGCGGCAGCCACTTCGGCAACGGGTCACTCACCACCAACCTGAACCCCGAACCTATCAACGCCCGGATGTCCGCTTGCCCTTTCATGGCACCTGCGTTGATACTTCGACCACGCCGCATCGCGGCTCGTCGTCCCTCCCAGCAGCGTCATCCACCACATGCTCAAATCCATCGATCCCATCCTCTCTCCCGATCTGCTCGCAACGCTCCGCGCGATGGGGCACGGCGACACGATCGCGATTGTGGATGCGAACTTTCCCGCTGAAGCCAACGCGCGGCGGTTGATCCGGCTTGATGGCCACGGTGCCGTGCGTGTGCTTGATGCGGTCCTCTCCCTATTGCCGCTGGATGATTTCGAACAGGAGGCAGCCCAGCGCATGCAAGTGGTCGGCGACCCGTCTGCCGAAATGCCGATCTTCGCTGATTTCCGCGCTTGCCTTGCCCGCCACGAACCGCAGCTGGGTCAAGCCCTCGCCGCGCTGGAGCGGCAGGCGTTCTATGCGGCCGCCCGCGCAGCCTTCGCCATCATCGCCACCGGCGAAACTCAGCTCTACGGCAACATCCTCTTGCGCAAGGGCGTCATCAAGCCGACGGTTGCCTGACGAAAATAACTTGGGGCTACGCATCATGCGCATCGATGCCCATCAGCATTTCTGGTCCATCGCGCGCGGCGACTATGGCTGGCTTGGCCCGCACCTGCCTGCACTCAATCGCGACTTTGGGCCGGATGATCTCGCGCCGATC
>JANNEU010000157.1:0-5420 GCA_031379035.1 Hyphomicrobiaceae bacterium
CCGCCCTCGGAACACGGCGCAAAATCGTGCCGTTGACATGGATCTACGGAAGCGCGCGACTCATCGTTGACCTGCGCGACATGGGGGACGGCCGCCGTGATGCACGGTCGCAGCCCGGTTTTCGCATGGTGCGCGCTAGAGGCGGCTGTCCTCAGTTTCGTTCCTACAGCCATCCGGATCTGCGAAAGCGCCAGAACAGAAAACTGCAACTCGTGACGATGACGCCGAGCACGATCGGGTAGCCGTAGGCCGACTCGAGTTCCGGCATGTGCTTGAAGTTCATGCCATAGATGCCGGCGATGGCCGTTGGGATGGCGAGGATCGCAGCACCGGCCGAAAGTTTCCGGCTGATGAGTGTCTGCTGTGCCTGGCTGGTCATCAAACTGGCCTCGAAGGCAAAGGCCAAGACCTCCCGCAACGATTCGATCTCCTCTTGCACCCGGCGCACGTGGTCGGTGATGTCGCGAAAACGCTCGCGCATCGGCTCATCACATTTCAGCAGTTCGGAATGTTCCAACCGCCGGCAGATTTCGACCAGCGGCACCGCGGCGTTTCGCAAACGCAGCAGATCGCGCCGCAGCAAGTAGAGCCGTTCGATCTCTGCATGATTCAGGCCCTTGCCAAGAACGACGTCCTCAATCGACTCGACCTCGGCGTGGATCGATTCAAGAACAGGCATGTAGTTGTCGACGATGAAATCGAGGATCGCGTAAAGAATAAACTCGGTGCCTTGTGCGAGCGACTTGGGGCTCGACTCACAACGTCCACGAACAGGCGCATACGATGCGGAAGCGCCGTGCCGGACAGTGACGACGAACTTGTCGCCAACGAAAATGTGCGTCTCTCCGAACACAATGCGATGTTTGACGAGCTGGGTCGTTCGCGTCACGAGGAACAGGGCGTCGCCATACTCCTCCAGCTTCGGCCGTTGGTGGGCCTTGCGCGCATCCTCAATGGCCAGATCGTGCAAACCGAGCTGTGTCTGCACACGACGGAGCAGATCGCTGGAAGGTTCATGCAGGCCGATCCAGACAACGTGGTCCGGCTTGCTCGCCCATTCACCGATCTCTTCAATGGCGATGTTGGCGACCCGATGCCCGCCGGAATAGACAGCTGCAGCGATAACGCCGGGCCCATCGTCGGGTATCGAGAGCGAGGCGATATGGGCGGCGGTTTTGGACATGAGAGTTCCTGTGTTTCGCCCCGGCGCGGGGCCGCACAAGTCAGTGCACGGCGATCAGGCTGCGGACTGACAAAACCTAAGCCATAGCTGCATTCATACAAGCTTGATCAATGCGAGACCTGTGAGAAACATCCGTCCGTAAGTCGACGGAGCCGTGCGATGCCTGCGTGTGACAGACGCATAGCAACAAGTACCCAAGGTCCTGCGTTCGTTGCAATGGCGGAATGCCTATCGATGCCGGTTGTTACAAACAGGCGCTTGGCCCCGAGCAAGAGGTCCCACTCACATCGATCGGTGCGAGCGGGACCAGCCTTAGTCAAACTCACCCTCTCGCCATCCCGGCAAGCTCGGCAATCCGCTTGCCATAAAGCCGTGCAGTCTCCAGGTCGCCTGCGCGCGGCGCTTCTTCGGCGGAGGCGTCCGATGGCGAAACGGCCAGGGCGCCGGTCGAGCCGCCCGTCCAGTTCACATCTGCCGGGCCGTGTGCCTTGGTGTTGGATGGCATCAAGCCGGTTCCCACCCAGATCTGCCCGTGCTGCATGGCGAACGTCACGAAGTAGTTGATAGTCGACGCCTTATCGCCGTTGACCGTTGCCGAGTTGGTGAAGCCGCCGGCGATCTTATTCTTCCACGCCTGCGCGCCCCATGCCTTAGAGCTTTCGTCGGCGAACTTTTTGAACTGCCAGGCCGGGCCACCCATATACGTGGGGCTACCAAAGATGATGGCATCTTGGGCAGCCAGCGCTTCCCAGGTGCCCTCGGGCAAACTGCCATCCTTGCTGATCGCCACCAGGTGGACGACGGCACCGGGCACGGATGCCGCGCCCGCGTGCACCGCTTCGGCCTGCTTCTTGGTGTGGCCGTAGCCGCTGAAATAGATGATGCCGACTTTTGCCATTGTGTGGACCTTGCTCCGATCAATCTCCCAAGTCTCAACCTCGCGGCGCTCGGGCACGGTTGACATAGGGAATGAAATTACTTTTTGTAAGTAGGCACCTTGTGGTAACTAGAAGACTTGCAGGTAAGTTCCGGAACCAGCCATGGCCCAAGATCAGCCCCAAGATCAGCCCATCGCATTGAGCGATTGCCATGAAGCCGGCCACGTCCCTGGCCAGTGCCCCATGGATGCTGTGCTCAAGCTACTGATGGGCCCCTGGACCACCTACATCGTCTGGCTGCTCGAAACCCAGGGACCGCTGCGCTTCGGCGAGATCAAAGCGCGCATGCCGGCCATCTCGTCCAAGGTGCTGACCGAACGCCTTCGCCACCTCGAAGCCGCGAACCTTGTCAGCCGCGACTATCGCCCGACGATTCCGCCGCAGGTGAGTTACGCACTGACAACTCGCGGGCACGAACTTAAGGGCGTACTGAATGGCATCAGCGTCATCGCCCAACGTTGGCAGGCGGAAGATAACGCGGCCACGCAAAAGCACGCCTCATGACCCGCGCTGCTGCCATCGCGCCGCCTTCCACCAATCCGCTGCTGTCGGCGCGCATCCTGCCGACACTGGTGCGTCTCGCCGTGCCCAACATGCTTGCCATGGTCGCGTCCGCACTCGTCGCCATCGCCGAGACCGTCTACGTGGGCCGCCTGGGCACGGCCGCGCTGGCTGGCCTGGCGCTGGTGTTTCCGCTGGTGATGCTGCTCGGCATGCTGTCAGCGGGTGCCATGGGTGGCGGTGTTTCGTCAGCTATCAGCCGCGCCATCGGTGCCGGCGATGAAGCGCGGGCGTCAGCCCTCGCGCTGCATGCATTTGTGATCGGGACCGTCGCGGGATTGGGCTGCACCGTGCTGTTTCTCGCCTGCGGCGGCGACATCTTCCGGCTGCTCGGCGGCCGGGGTGCGGCGCTCGATCAGGCGTTGATCTATGCCAACGTGGTGTTCCTTGGCGCACTCGGCATCTGGCTCACCAACACGCTCGCTTCCGTTGTGCGCGGCGGTGGCAATATGCAGATCCCCTCGCTCACTTTGCTGTTCGCCTCTGCCGCACAAGTCGTGCTTGGCGGAGCGCTCGGTCTCGGACTTGGGCCGTTCCCCAAACTCGGCATGGCCGGCATCGCGCTCAGCTTCGTGATCACTCAAACCGCCGCCGCAGCATTTCTCATCTGGTATCTGGTCAGTGGCCGCGGGCGGGTCCGGCTGCAATTTGCGCCGCGCCTGCTCAATAGCGAGATGTTCCGCGACATTCTCAAAGTCGGCGGCGTCGCATGCCTCTCGCCGCTGCAATCGGTGTTGACTGTGCTGGTGCTGACCCGGCTGGTCGCCAACTTTGGCACCGAAGCGCTGGCGGGGTACGGTATCGGCGCGCGGCTAGAGTTCCTGCTGATCCCCATTGCCTTCGGCGTTGGCGTGGCCTGCGTGCCGATGGTCGGCATGGCGATGGGTGCACGCGACATCGCCCGTGCCCGCGCCGTGGCCTGGACCGGCGGACTGCTGGCCGCGTGCCTCGTCGGCGCCGTTGGTGTATTCGTCGCGATCTTTCCGGATGCCTGGGCACAAGCCTTTACCAGTGATCCTGCGGTGCTGGCCGCCGCGCGCAGTTACTTCCGTTGGGTTGGTCCGTGCTATCCGTTGTTCGGCCTCGGTCTGTGCCTCTACTTTGCAGCGCAAGGCTCCGGCAAAATCATCTGGCCGGTGCTGGCTGGTACGTCGCGACTGCTGTTGGTCATCGCTGGCGGCTGGTGGCTGGCCGTCACCGCTGCCCCCAGCTGGACCATCTTCGCCCTCATCGCTGCAGCCATGGCCCTCTACGGCCTCGCCACTGCCGCTTCGATCTATTTCGTGAGCTGGGAACCCATGCGCACGCCCGGGACCACAACACCATGACCGCCCCCCTGATCCGCCCCACCCCTGACGACGCGCGGCTTTCCAGTGTCGTCGAAGGCATCGACCAGACCGGTGCCGTGGTCGAAACCACCGTCGTCACCGAACGCGCCATCACACTGTTTCTCAATGCGCGCGAAATCGTCACCGTGATGACCATCGGCGATCATCCGGAGCTGCTCGCCGTCGGCTATCTGCTCAACCAGAACATGCTGCGTCCTGACGATGAGATCACCGCCGTCGAATACGACGACGATCTTTCAGTCGTGGTTGTCCGCACCAAGCGACAGACCGACTACGAGGAAAAGCTGAAAAAGAAAGTGCAAACGTCCGGCTGCGCCCAAGGCACCGTGTTCGGCGATCTGATGGAAGCGTTTGACGACATCAAGCTGTCGCCGACGGCGCGGCTCAAAACGTCGTGGCTTTATGCGCTGACCAAAGCCATCAACACCGAGCCAAGCCTTTATCTCAAAGCCGGTGCCATCCACGGCTGCGTCCTCGCGCGTGGCGATCAAATCCTGCTCTACATGGAAGACGTCGGCCGCCACAACGCCGTCGACAAGATCGCCGGCTACATGTTTCTCAACAAGATCGCGCCGGATGACACCATTTTTTACACCACCGGCCGCCTCACCTCAGAGATGGTGATCAAGACGGTCAAGATGGGTATCCCAATTCTCGTCTCGCGCTCCGGTTTCACCGCCTGGGGTGTGGACTTGGCCCGCAAGGCTGGTCTGACCCTGATCGGCCGTGCCCGCGGCAAGCGGTTCGTGGCACTCGCCGGCCACAGCCGTATCGAATTCGACGCCGATCCGACTGTGGGTGCCGACGAGGACCGCCGCTATCGGCGAAAGGGCCACTCCGGTGCCGAGGAATAATTCCAGCGCAGCTCTTTCCTCTCCGGCAGGGGCTTTTCAACGGCCATCGCCCATGTAATCGTTCAGCCAACTATAAATGAGATGGCCCTAAGCCATCCACCGGTGGCAACGCACGAGGAAACCCATGATTTTTGGAACGATGACACGACGCGCACTGATCGCGAGCGGCGCGCTGGCGGGTGCCTTAACGCTCGGCACCGCCGCGTATGCTCAAGACACTATCAAAATCGCCTACATCGACCCGCTGTCCGGCCCTGGTGCCACCGTGGGCGAAGTCGGCCTTAAGCACTTTCAGTTTCTCGCCGACGAACTGAACGCCAAGGGTGGTGCCGCCGGCAAAAAATACGAAATCATCGGCTACGACAACAAGACCAACCCGCAGGAAAGTCTGATTCAGGCGCAGAAAGCCGTCGATGCCGGCGCTCGCATCATCACGCAAGGCAACGGCTCATCAGTTGCAGCCGCCCTGACTGACTGGGTGTCGAAGTACAACGAGCGTAATCCTGGCAAAGAGGTGCTCTACCTCAATTATGCC
>JANNEU010000238.1:0-15222 GCA_031379035.1 Hyphomicrobiaceae bacterium
GACAAGCGGTAAGGGCCTGAAAGGCGGCCACGAACTGAAGCGGTTGAAAGTGCCGACGAGCGCGCAGGTGCAAGCCCTGACCAGCGAGCAGGTGAAAGCCCTGACAAGCGAAGCGGGTGCAAGCCCCGCGGCGGCGCCATCCGTGCTCCGCTCTCAGACGCCGATTGGCGCCTGGAGGGGAAGGTGTGGCGTGCCCTTTTTTGGCCAGCCACTCTTCAGCAGCTGCGTTGCCGGCAGAGTTACCAATGCGGGATGAGCGAAAAGGTGGCTGTCTCCATTTTTGCGTGGTACCTGCGGCGCGATAAGTCGCACGGAGCCCTGCCGATGATCCCCCGCTATTCACGCCCTGAGATGGTGGCGATCTGGTCGCCAGAGACGCGCTTTCGCATTTGGTTTGAGATCGAGGCGCATGCGGCAGCCGCCATGGCCGACATCGGCATGATTCCAAAGGCCAGCGCCGACGCGATCTGGGAGAAGGGCTCGAAAGCCAAGTTCGACGTCGAAAAAATCGACGAGATTGAGCGCGTCACCAAGCACGACGTGATCGCCTTCCTCACGCATCTCGCCGAGTTTATCGGGCCTGATGCACGCTTCGTGCACCAGGGCATGACATCGTCGGACGTGCTCGATACGTGTCTCAATGTCCAGCTCACGCGCGCAGCCGATCTGTTGCTCGCTGGAACCGATGCCTTGCTTGCGGCGCTGAAGAAGCGCGCGTTCGAGCATAAAAACACCATCATGATCGGCCGCAGTCACGGCATTCATGCCGAGCCGACGACGTTCGGCATCAAGCTCGCCTTGGCTTACGCGGAGTTCGCCCGCAATCGCGAGCGGCTTGTTCTCGCCCGCAAAGAGATCGCCACCTGCGCGATCTCTGGTGCCATCGGCACGTTTGCCAACATCGACCCCCGCGTCGAAGCGCACGTGGCCAAAAATCTCGGTCTGGCGGTTGAGCCTGTCTCAACGCAAGTCATCCCGCGCGACCGGCACGCGATGTTCTTCGCGACCCTCGGAGTCGTCGCCTCCAGCATCGAGCGCCTTGCGACAGAGTTCCGGCACCTGCAGCGCACTGAAGTGCTGGAAGTTGAGGAGTACTTCTCGCCGGGCCAGAAGGGCTCATCGGCCATGCCGCATAAGCGTAACCCGGTGCTGACCGAGAACCTCACCGGCCTCGCCCGCATGGTGCGCAGTGCCGTTGTGCCGGCGTTGGAAAACGTGGCGCTGTGGCATGAGCGCGATATCTCGCACTCGTCGGTCGAGCGCATGATCGGGCCGGATGCCACGATCACCTTGGACTTTGCGCTGCATCGGCTCGCCGGTGTTGTCGACAAGCTAGTCGTCTATCCGCAGAACATGCGTAAAAACCTCGATCGCCTCGGCGGGCTGCATAACTCACAGCGCGTTTTGATTGCTCTCACGCAGGCTGGTGTCAGCCGTGAAGACTCGTACGTGCTGGTCCAGCGCAACGCCATGAAGACCTGGGAACACGGGAAGAACTTCCTCACGGAGCTCAAGGCGGACAAAGACGTCACGGCCAAGTTGTCCGCCAAAGACCTCGACTCGATGTTCGACGACGCCTACCACCTGAAGCATGTCGATACGATTTTTGCGCGGGTGTTTGGCGCGGCCTGAGGGGGCATTGGGACCATGCTGGTTGTGACGACGAATGATGTGGCGGGCTATCGCGTCGTCAAGGTGTTGGGGCTGGCCCGTGGCCTGTCGGTCCGCTCGCGGTCCATCGTTGGCAATATCGGCGCGACGCTGCAGATGGTGCGCGGTGGTAACATTTCCATCTACACCAAGCTAGCGGAGACGGCCCGGCAGGAGGCGTTCGACCTGCTGATTGCACAGGCCACCGAGATGGGCGCCAATGCCATTATTGCAATGCGGTATGACGCCAACGAAATTGCTTCGGCAGTAACGGAAGTGCTCGCCTACGGAACTGCGGTGGTTATCGAACCGGCGGCGCAACGGTGAATGTGGGCGCGGGCATGTCAATGCCACTAACCTGTTGTTCTTGAACGAAATGAATCGCAATTTTGCATCCGGCTGCAGCGTCCATTGCAGTGTCAATAAAAATGTGTGACAAGCACCGCGAAATCGGTTAGTTCATGCGCTCTTCACAGGGACCGATGTCGACATAGGGGTTTAGCTCAGCTGGTAGAGCGTCGGTCTCCAAAACCGAAGGTCGTGGGTTCGATCCCCCCAGCCCCTGCCACGACACCGAGAGTTGACCATCTTGACCCCAGTTTGGCGCGTCGAGGTGGCTATGTGCATGTGGAAAATGGATCGCCTTTGGTGCTTGGTTTGACCGAGGGCTGAGCAGTGATCAACGTAGGTTTTGGCTGCAGGCGCGGTCATTGGCAATGGTTAGGCGGAATGGCAAAGAATCCCATCCAATTTATCGAAGAAGTGCGGCAGGAAGTCAGCAAGGTCACGTGGCCGAGCTGGAAAGAAGTCTGGATAACCACCTTGATGGTGCTTGTCATGCTCGCGCTGGCATCGATCTTTTTCATGTTCGCCGATCTGGTCATCGGTTGGGTGGTTAAGACCGTGTTGGGTCTCGGTCTGCAGGCATAGATCATAGAGCAAATCACAGAGAATCATTCTGCGGCGTCGCCGATGCGACTGCTGCAAACTTGAGCTGCGGGGCTTTCGTTCGTGGTTCGTGAGACAATCAAGAAGTCGCCCTGTGCTATGCAGGGCCTAGGACCGGACGAGATGGCCAAGCGTTGGTATATTGTGCACGCCTACTCCAATCTTGAGCCGAAAGTGGCCGAGAGCATCAAGGAGCGCGCCAGAATGGCCGGCCTCGAAAGTGCATTCGAGGAAATCGTCGTGCCATCGGAAGAAGTCGTTGAGATCCGGCGCGGTCGCAAAGTCCATACACAGCGTCGGCTGTTTCCAGGCTATGTGTTTGTGAAGATGGAAATGACGGATGCCGCCTTTCTGCTGATTAAAACGACCCCGAAAGTGACCGGCTTCCTCGGTGCCGAAAACAAGGCCATTCCGATCTCGGAAGCCGAGGCCATGACGATGCTCAACCGCGTCAAGGAAGGCGTCGAAAATCCAAAGCCGGCGATCCTGTTCGAAATTGGCGAGCAGGTGCGTGTGGCTGATGGTCCGTTCGAGAGCCTCAACGGCATCGTCGAAGATATCGACGAGGAGCGGTCGCGGCTCAAAGTCGCGGTCTCTATTTTCGGCCGGCCAACGCCCGTCGAACTGGAGTTCGGACAAGTTCAGAAGCTGCAGACTTGACGGCAGTGACATGATGCCGGGTGCGCGCGGATGCCCGGTTTGATAGAGCATGTGTGCTTGGTGCTGTCGCGGGCACGAAGCTGTTGTCGCGGGAGGGCTCGCCGCCCGAGAACCGCTAACCCAGGGCATGGCATCTCCGCTGAGATGTTGCGCTCATTGAACCCCAGGGGAGACCTATGGCGAAGAAGGTAGAAGGCTTTATTAACCTGCAAGTCCCGGCAGGGCAGGCGAATCCATCGCCCCCGATCGGTCCCGCGCTTGGCCAGCGTGGCGTCAATATCATGGAATTTTGCAAGGCGTTCAACGCCAAGTCGAAAGACCTGGAGCAGGGCGCACCGATCCCCGTGAAGATCACGGTCTATTCAGACCGCTCATTCACTTTCGAAATGCGCCTGCCGCCGGCGGCCTATCTCCTCAAGAAGGCAGCCAAGATCAAAGAAGGCTCGAAGACGCCGGGTCGTGAAAGCGCCGGGACGATCACGATGAGCGCGATCCGCGACGTGGCGAAACTGAAGATGAAGGACCTCAATACGAACGATCTCGACGCTGCGACCAAGACAATGGCTGGGTCCGCACGCTCGATGGGTCTTCAAGTTGTGGAGGGCTGAGGCCATGGCAAACCTTTCTAAAGAACAGCTCTCGGCGATCCGCACGGCCGGTGGCAAGCGCATGGCGAAGGTCTACGATGGCGTTGATCGCAACAAGGCATACGCCGTCGAAGATGCAGTCAAGTTGATCAAGAGCCGCCCGAAAGCCAAGTTCGACGAGACTGTCGAAATCTCCATGAACCTCGGCGTTGATCCCAAGCACGCCGACCAGATGGTTCGTGGTGTCTGCAACCTGCCGAACGGTACGGGCCGCACGCTTAAGGTCGCCGTGTTTGCTCGTGGTGCCAAGGCAGACGAAGCCAGGGCAGCCGGTGCAGACATCGTTGGTGCCGAAGATCTGGTCGAGATTGTCCAGAAGGGCACCATCGACTTTGATCGCTGCATCGCGACGCCAGACATGATGGGTCTCGTTGGTCGTCTCGGTAAGGTGTTGGGTCCGCGCGGCCTGATGCCAAACCCACGCGTTGGCACTGTGACGATGGATGTCGCTGGCGCTGTCAAAGGTGCCAAAGGCGGTGCCGTCGAGTTCCGCGTCGAGAAGGCGGGCATCGTACACGCCGGCGTCGGCAAGGCGAGCTTCACCGAGAAGGCCCTGGTCGAGAATATCCGCGCCTTTGTTGACGCGGTGATCAAGTCGCGGCCGACGGGTGCCAAGGGCAACTACCTGAAAAAGGTTTCGCTCTCGTCGACTATGGGGCCTGGCCTCAAGATTGAAGCAGCGACTGTCACCAGTGGCGCGGTTGTCTGATTTGAACTGCGAAGTTTCCGATCATACGCATTAATGCGCGTGTGATCGGGATGCCGGATGTTGGTGGTGATCTGCCAGCGTCCAAGCCTGTCCGAGATTGCTGGTGGCGGCCACGGCCTTCGTGGCGTGACCGCTTTAATCCCATGTTCCGGGTCCAGCATGAGACGGGAGAGACGAATTCACGTGCCGGGCAACCGGAACTAGGTTCGAGCCTCTTGAGGTCTGCACTGTGCGAACGCAGCAATGCGCGAACGCGGTCAGGACAGGTTCCTGAGCGAAGGAAGACTAGGTTTTAGCTTTTAGGCGTGAGGGGTGAGGGATTTCCCTAACCTCTCAAACCTAACCCCTCAAACTCTTTTTCTTCAAGGTGCAACCCGCGGGGATTACTCCCGCGAAATCGGAGTGTAGCCGAGTGGATAGAGCTGGAAAAAAAGAGCTCATCGACACGCTTCAGGCCTCGTTGAAAGACACAGGCACGATCGTTGTCGCCCACTATGCCGGTATGACGGTTGCCCAAATGAACGATTTCCGTGGCCGCGTTAAAGCGGCTGGCGGAACGGTCAAGGTAACCAAAAACCGGCTGGCGAAGCTTTCACTGAAGGACACGAACGCCAGCGGTATCATCGACCTGTTCAAGGGGCCGACACTCGTCGCCTACTCGCAGGACCCGGTGGCTGCCGCCAGTGCTGCCGTCAAGTACGCCAAGGTCAACGACAAGCTCGTGATCCTCGGTGGAACGATGGGCGGCACCGTTCTTGATCCCCAAGGTGTCAAAGCTCTCGCTGATCTGCCCTCGCTTGATGAACTGCGCGCAAGACTGGCCGGACTGCTCAATGCACCCGCCACCAAGATTGCTCGTATCCTCATGGAGCCGGGTGCGCAGTTGGCGCGTGTCGTTCAGGCGAAAGCCGCCAAGACCGAAGACGCCGCTTAGTGGAATTGAGACGAGCCCAACCCTCATCAATCATCAGGTTCGAACTAGGAAAAGTAACCCATGTCAGATCTCGCAAAAATCGTTGACGATCTCTCCAAGCTCACCGTTCTCCAGGCCGCTGAACTCGCCAAGATGCTCGAAGAAAAGTGGGGCGTTTCTGCTGCCGCTGCTGTTGCCGTTGCTGGCCCAGCCGCTGCTGCAGCGGCTCCTGCCGAAGTGCAGACCGAGTTCACCGTCATCCTAAAGAGCGGCGGCGAGAAGAAGATCAACGTCATCAAGGAAGTCCGCGCCATCACTGGTCTCGGTCTCAAGGAAGCCAAGGACCTCGTCGAGGCCGGTGGCAAGACCGTCAAGGAAGGCGTCTCCAAGGACGATGCCGCCAAGATCAAGAAGCAGCTCGAAGACCAGGGCGCGACCGTCGAAGTCAAGTAACCGGTTACGCATACCTTATCCGCCGGCCCTTGTGGTCGGCGGATGGGATGACTATTGTTAGGTTGTGTCATCCCATCATGAAGAGTGCCGGCCACAGGGCCGGGTCGACGGTTCTCCGGAAGGCCTGCGCGAGCAACATGCTTGCACGGGGTCTTCCGGTGAGCCGTTTCAGGCGTCGGGCATGCTGCAAGGCGAACCGGCGCTGATCGTTCTAAGCCGGTGGCGTGCGCCATCGCCGGTGGATTTATTCGGGGTGGCAACACTCTAAGGCGCAACGCGAGGCTCGCAGCGCGACGGCGGGCACGGACACGCGGCACACAGACGCGAAACATGAGGACCGACATGGTATCTCTCAAGGCTCAGACCTTCAACGGTCGCAACCGCATCCGCAAACAGTTCGGTCACATCGGCGAAATCGCCGAGATGCCGAACCTGATTGAGGTGCAGAAAGCGTCCTATGATGACTTCTTGATGGTCAAGGAGCCGCCCGGGGGGCGTGCTGATACCGGCCTGCAATCCGTGTTCAAATCGGTATTTCCGATCTCGGATTTCGCCGGCCGCTCAACGCTTGAGTTCGTGCGCTATGATTTCGACGCGCCGAAGTACGACGTGGAAGAGTGCCAGCAGCGCGACATGACGTACGCGGCACCGCTCAAGGTCAAACTGCGCCTGATCGTATTCGACGTCAACGAAGAGACCGGCTCGCGGTCCATTAAGGACGTCAAGGAGCAGGACGTCTACATGGGCGACATGCCCTTCATGACCTTGAACGGCACCTTCGTTATCAACGGCACCGAGCGCGTCATCGTCTCGCAGATGCACCGTTCGCCGGGCGTGTTTTTCGACCACGATCGCGGCCGCACCCATTCGTCAGGCAAGCTGCTGTTTGCGGCCCGCATCATTCCCTATCGCGGCTCCTGGCTCGATTTCGAGTTTGATGCCAAGGATATCGTCCACGTCCGTATCGACCGCCGCCGCAAGTTGCCGGTGACGTCGTTGCTCTACGCGCTCGGCCTCGATGAGGAAGAGATCCTCTCGACGTTCTACGGCGCGATCCCGGTCAAGGAGACCAAGAAGGGTTGGAAGATCCCTTACGTCGCCGAGAAGATGCGCGGTATGACGCCGACGTCCGATCTGGTTGACGCGAAGACCGGCGAAGTTGTCGCCAAAGGCGGCGAGAAAATCACCGCTAAGCGCGCGCGTGATCTGGCAACAGAAGGCCTCAAGGAAGTCTTGGTCTCTGTCGAGGACCTCGCCGGCCGTTATCTGGCTGAAGACATCGTCAATATGGAGACTGGGCAGATCTGGGGCGAGGCGGGTGCCGAGATCGACGAAGCCTTGATCACGGTCCTCCAGGAAGCCAAAATCAAGGAATTCCGTATCCTTGATATCGACCACGTGACAGTGGGCGCGTTCATTCGCAACACGCTCAACGTCGACAAGAATTCCAGCCAGGACGAAGCGTTGATGGACATCTACCGGGTCATGCGCCCGGGTGAGCCGCCGACGCGTGAAGCCGCGACGGCGATGTTCAAAAGCCTGTTCTTCGACAGCGAGCGCTACGACCTGTCGGCCGTTGGCCGCGTCAAGATGAACATGCGCCTCGACCTGAAGGCCGAAGATACCGTGCGCATTCTGCGCAAGGAAGATATCCTCGCCGTCATTCAGACGCTGGTCGGCCTGCGCGATGGCAAAGGCCAGATCGACGACATCGATCATCTCGGCAACCGCCGCGTCCGCTCGGTTGGCGAGTTGATGGAGAACCAGTACCGCGTCGGCCTGCTCCGCATGGAGCGCGCCATCAAAGAGCGCATGAGCTCAGTCGATATCGACACTGTCATGCCGCAGGATCTGATCAACGCGAAGCCGGCGGCTGCCGCCGTGCGCGAGTTCTTTGGATCGTCGCAGCTCAGCCAGTTCATGGACCAGACCAACCCGCTGTCCGAGATTACGCACAAGCGCCGTCTCTCGGCCTTGGGCCCAGGCGGCTTGACGCGTGAGCGCGCCGGCTTCGAAGTCCGCGACGTGCATCCGACGCACTACGGCCGCATCTGTCCCATTGAGACGCCCGAAGGTCCGAACATCGGCCTCATCAACTCTCTCGCAACGTTCGCGCGGGTGAACAAGTACGGCTTCATCGAAAGCCCGTACCGCAAGGTCAAGGACAGCAAGTTGACTAGCGAAGTGGTCTATCTCTCCGCCATGGAAGAGATGCGGCACACCGTGGCGCAGGCCAATGCTGCCGTCGATGACAAAGGTCGCCTCACCGGCGATCTGGTCACCGTGCGCTCCAACGGCGATGTGTTCCTCACCTCGCCCGATAAGGTCGACTACATTGACGTGTCGCCGAAGCAACTCGTGTCGGTCGCGGCAGCGCTCATCCCGTTCCTCGAGAACGACGACGCCAACCGCGCGCTGATGGGTTCGAACATGCAGCGGCAGGCCGTGCCGCTGATCCGCGCCGAGGCGCCGCTCGTCGGTACCGGCATGGAAGAGATCGTTGCCCGCGATTCTGGCGCAGCGATCGCCGCCCGCCGCACCGGCGTCATCGATCAGGTCGACGCAACGCGTATCGTTATCCGCGCCACCGAAGAAACCGATCCGTCCAAACCGGGCGTCGATATTTATCGCCTGCGCAAGTTCCAGCGCTCCAACCAGAACACCTGCATCAACCAGCGGCCGCTGGTAACCGTTGGTGAGCACATCAAGGCCGGTGAAATCATTGCAGACGGTCCCTCAACCGATCTCGGTGATCTCGCACTCGGCAAGAACGTGCTCGTCGCGTTCATGCCTTGGATGGGCTACAACTTTGAAGACTCCATCCTGATGAGCGAGCGCGTCGTCAGCCAGGACATCTTCACCTCGATCCACATCGAGGAATTTGAAGTGATGGCACGCGACACCAAACTCGGGCCTGAGGAAATTACGCGCGATATCCCGAACGTGTCGGAAGAAGCGCTGAAGAACCTCGATGAAGCCGGCATCGTCTACATCGGCGCCGAGGTGAACCCCGGCGACATCCTCGTCGGCAAGATCACGCCGAAGGGCGAAAGCCCAATGACACCGGAGGAAAAGCTCCTCCGCGCCATCTTTGGTGAAAAGGCTTCGGACGTTCGCGACACCTCGTTGCGGCTGCCACCCGGCGTGTCCGGCACCATCGTCGAAGTGCGCGTCTTCAATCGGCACGGCGTCGACAAGGACGAGCGCGCAATGGCGATCGAGCGCGAGGAAATCGAACGCCTCGCCAAGGACCGCGACGACGAGCTGCAGATCCTGGACCGTAACGTTTATGCGCGCCTCAAGGTCGCGTTGATGGGCAAGACCGTCTCGAAGGGTCCGAAGGGGGCTCGCAAGGGCACTGACATCAACGAAGAGATCTTGGCTGACATTCCACGCAGCCAGTGGTGGGAAATCGGCCTTTCGGACGAGAAGGCCATGGCCGAAGTCGAGGCCATCCAGAAGCAGTACGAAGAGGCCAAGAAAGGCCTTGAGCGCCGCTTCGTTGACAAGGTCGACAAACTCCAGCGCGGCGACGAACTGCTCCCAGGCGTCATGAAGATGGTCAAGGTCTTCGTCGCTGTGAAGCGCAAGATCCAGCCGGGCGACAAGATGGCCGGCCGTCATGGCAACAAGGGCGTCGTGTCGATGATTGTGCCGTGCGAGGACATGCCGTTCCTCGAAGACGGCACCCATGTCGACGTGGTGCTGAACCCGCTCGGCGTGCCAAGTCGCATGAACGTCGGGCAGATCCTGGAAACCCACTTGGGTTGGGCATGCCGCGGTCTCGGCCGCGCCATCGATGATGCTCTTGAGAAGTGGCACGCAACCCACGACGTGAAGCCGCTGCGCGAAAAGATGCACCAAATCTATGGTGATCAGTCTCAGGTCATGAAGTTGAAGGATGATCAGCTGATCGCGTTGGGCCAAAAGATGACGGGCGGCGTGCCGATTGCGACGCCTGTGTTCGACGGTGCGCGTGAAAAGGACATCGTCGACATGCTGAAGTTGGCCGGCTTCGATAGCTCTGGCCAGGTGACGCTGTTTGATGGCCGCACCGGCGAGCCGTTCGATCGCAAGGTGACGGTGGGCTACAAATACATCCTCAAGCTCCACCATCTCGTCGACGACAAGATCCATGCCCGCTCGATCGGTCCGTATTCGCTCGTGACCCAGCAGCCGCTGGGCGGCAAGGCGCAGTTCGGTGGCCAGCGCTTCGGCGAAATGGAGGTCTGGGCGCTCGAAGCGTACGGTGCCGCCTACACCCTGCAGGAAATGCTCACAGTGAAGTCGGACGACGTGGCCGGCCGCACCAAGGTCTACGAGAGCATTGTCCGCGGCGACGATGCCTTCGAAGCGGGCATTCCCGAAAGCTTCAACGTGCTCGTCAAGGAAATGCGGGCGCTGGGCCTCAACGTCGACTTGGTCAACTCCGAGGCGACCGAAGCACCACCGATCGTGGAGCGTCCGGCGCTGCCGACGCCCATGGCCGAATAGCCCGACGACCCTTAATACCCGGCGCGAGACTTCGCGCCGGGACGCATCGTTAAACTGAAGACATGCGCGTGGACCAATCGACGCCACGTCGGACTTGCGGCAGCCCCCCGCACCGACCGAGTGTCCCGCCAGGAGAGAGCCGATGAACGAGATCACCAACCTGTTCAAGCAGACCGTGGTTGCCCCGACGTTCGATCGCATCCGGATCACCATCGGCAGCCCCGAGGACATCATGTCCTGGTCGTTCGGTGAGATCAAAAAGCCGGAGACGATCAACTACCGCACGTTCAAGCCGGAGCGGGACGGGTTGTTCTGCGCGCGCATCTTCGGCCCAATCAAGGACTACGAGTGCCTGTGCGGCAAGTACAAGCGCATGAAGTACAAGGGCCTGATCTGCGAAAAGTGCGGCGTCGAAGTCACGCTTGCCAAGGTGCGCCGCGAGCGCATGGGGCACATCGAACTCGCAGCCCCCGTCGCCCACATCTGGTTCCTGAAGTCGCTGCCGAGCCGCATAGGTCTGCTCCTCGACATGACGCTCAAGGACCTTGAGCGGGTGCTGTATTTCGAGAGCTACATCGTCACCGAACCGGGCATGACGACGTTCAAGGAGCGCCAGCTCTTGAGCGAAGAGCAGTTCAACCAGGCCGTCGAAGAGTTCGGTGCGGACAGCTTCACCGCTGGCATCGGCGCGGAAGCCATCCGCGACCTGATGAAGTCGATGGACCTGCCCAAGATCGCGGCCGATCTGCGCATCGAGATCTCCGAAGCGACAACAGAGCTCAAGCCGAAAAAACTAGGCAAGCGCCTCAAGGTCATCGAAGCCTTCATCGAGAGCGGCAACCGCCCCGAGTGGATGGTGCTGACCGTGGTGCCGGTGATCCCACCGGAACTGCGTCCGCTGGTGCCGCTGGACGGCGGCCGCTTTGCGACCTCGGATCTGAACGATCTCTATCGCCGCGTGATCAACCGCAACAACCGTCTCAAGCGGCTAATGGAATTGCGCGCGCCCGACATCATCATCCGCAACGAAAAGCGGATGTTGCAGGAATCGGTTGACGCTCTCTTCGATAACGGCCGCCGTGGCCGCGTCATCACGGGTGCCAATAAGCGTCCGTTGAAGTCGCTTGCTGACATGCTTAAGGGCAAGCAGGGCCGCTTCCGGCAGAACCTGCTCGGCAAGCGCGTCGACTATTCGGGCCGCTCGGTGATCGTGGTGGGTCCAGAACTGAAGCTGCACCAGTGCGGCTTGCCAAAGAAGATGGCACTCGAACTGTTCAAGCCGTTCATTTACGCGCGCCTCCAGGCGCTCGGCCAGGCTGCCACCGTCAAGCAAGCCAAGAAGCTGGTGGAGAAGGAGAAGAGTGAAGTCTGGGATGTGCTCGACGAGGTCATCCGCGAGCATCCCGTGATGCTGAACCGTGCGCCGACACTCCATCGCTTGGGCATCCAGGCGTTCGAACCCGTGCTTATTGAGGGCAAAGCGATCCAGCTGCATCCGCTGGTCTGCAACGCGTTCAATGCCGACTTCGACGGCGATCAGATGGCCGTGCACGTACCGCTGTCGCTGGAAGCGCAGCTGGAAGCGCGCGTGCTGATGATGTCGACCAACAACATCCTGCATCCTGCCAGCGGCCAACCCGTCATCGTGCCGAGCCAGGATATTGTTCTCGGCCTCTACTACCTGTCGCTTCTGCGCGACAAGGAACAGGGCGAGGGGATGGCGTTTGGTTCGCTTGCTGAAATGGAGCAAGCACTGGCCGGTGGCCACGTCTCGCTACACGCCAAGATCAAGGCGCGCATCACCCAGCTCGATGACGCCGGCAAAGAGTTTATCGAGGTGGTGGAAACCACGCCGGGCCGCATGTATCTCGGCCAGAACCTGCCGAAGGTGCCGGGCGTGAAATACGCGCTCGTCAACCAACTGCTGACCAAGAAGAACATCTCTGGCCTGATCGACGCCGTCTACCGTGGCTGCGGTCAGAAAGAGACGGTTATCTTCTGCGACCGGATGATGGCTCTTGGGTTCTATCACGCGTTCAAGGCGGGCATCTCGTTCGGTAAGGACGACATGCTCATTCCAGACAGCAAGCCCAAGCTGATCGCCGAGACCAACGAGTTCGTGCGCGAGTTCGAACAGCAGTACAACGACGGCCTCATCACGAAGCTTGAGAAGTACAACAAGGTCGTCGACGCTTGGTCGCGCTGTACCGATCGTATCGCCAAAGACATGATGGATCGCATTTCGACGGTTCAGATTGACAAGGCCACCGGACGAGCCAAGCCGATCAACTCGGTTTACATGATGGCGCACTCCGGTGCCCGTGGTTCTGAAAAGCAGATGCGTCAGCTGGGCGCCATGCGCGGCCTGATGACGAAGCCATCGGGCGAAATCATCGAAACGCCGATCCTGTCGAACTTCAAGGAAGGCCTGTCGGTTCTCGAATACTTCAACTCGACCCACGGTGCCCGCAAGGGTCTCGCGGACACGGCGCTGAAGACGGCGAACTCCGGTTACCTGACACGTCGTCTCGTCGACGTGGCGCAGGACTGCATCATCAACGAAGCCGATTGCGGCACTGATGCGGGCATTAACGTGCAGGCGGTGGTGGATGCCGGTAACGTCATCGTCAAGCTCGGCGACCGCGTACTCGGCCGCACGACGCAGGAAGATGTGATTGATCCGTCGACCAAGAAGGTGCTGCTGCCCAATGGCCATCTGATCGAAGAAAAAGACTCTGCCATCATCGAAGCGGCGCAGGTGCAAGAAGTGCGCATTCGCTCGGTCCTGACCTGCGAATCCACCAACGGCGTGTGCGCCAAGTGCTACGGTCGCGATCTGGCGCGCGGCACGCCTGTGAACATGGGTGAAGCCGTCGGTGTCATCGCGGCACAGTCTATCGGTGAGCCCGGCACGCAGTTGACGATGCGCACATTCCACATCGGCGGCATTGCGCAGCACGTTGATCAGTCGTTCATTGAGAGCAACTTCAACGGCGTCGTAAAGATGCGCAACCGCAACATCTCGAAGAACAGCCAGGGCCATCTGATCTCGATGGGCCGCAACATGGTTGTTGTCGTTGTCGATCAGGCTGGCAAAGAGCTCGCCGTGCAGAAGGTCGTCTACGGTGCGCGTCTGCACGTGGATGAAGGTGACGCCGTCAAGCGCGGCACGCGTCTGGCGCAGTGGGATCCATTCACGCGTCCCATTCTGTCCGAAACAGACGGCATCGCCGACGTCGAAGACTTCGTCGAAGGCTTGTCTTCGAAGGAAGTCGTCGACGAGGTCAAGGGCACCACCAGCCGCATCATCATGGATTGGCGCGCGAGCCCGCGTGGCTCGGACCTCAAGCCAGCGATGGTCGTGCGTGATAGCAAGGGTGGCAAGATCGTCAAGGTCGCGCGCGGTGTCGATGCGCGTTACCTGCTGTCGGTCGACAGCGTCCTCTCGGTGGATATCGGTGCGAAGGTGAAAGCCGGCGACGTGCTCGCACGTGTGCCGCTGGCCTCCGCCAAGACCGGCGACATCACGGGCGGTCTGCCGCGCGTGGCGGAATTGTTCGAAGCCCGCCGTCCGAAGGATCACGCGATCATCGCGGAGATCTCCGGCACCGTCGAGTTCGGCAAGGACTACAAGAACAAACAGCGCGTCACCATCAAGCCAGACGATGACACGCAGGAAGCCGTTGAATATCTCATCCCGCGCGGCAAGGGTCTGGCCGTGCAACACGGCGACCGCATCGAGAAGGGTGACTTCGTCCTCGATGGCCATCCAGCGCCGCACGACATCCTTGCCATCAAGGGCGTCGAGGAGCTGGCCAACTATCTGATCAACGAAATCCAGGACGTCTATCGTCTGCAGGGCGTGACGATCAACGACAAGCATATCGAGGTCATCGTCAGGCAGATGCTGCAGAAGGTCGAAGTCGATGAGATCGGCGACAGCGACTACCTGAAGGGCGAGCACATTGATCGCCTAGACTTCGACGAGAACAATCTCTCGCTCGAAAAGGCCGGTAAGAAGCGTGCACACGGTAAGCCCGTCCTGCTCGGGATTACCAAAGCCTCGCTGCAGACCAAGTCGTTCATCTCGGCAGCCTCGTTCCAGGAAACGACGCGCGTCCTCACCGACGCCGCCGTTAACGGCAAGGCCGACATGCTCGAAGGCCTCAAGGAAAACGTCATCGTCGGCCGTCTGATCCCGGCCGGCACCGGCGGTATGTTGCGCCGCCTCCGCAAGGTCGCGCAGCATCGCGACGACCTGATCGCCAAGGAGAAGGCCAAGCAGGACGCCGAGCGCGCCTTGAACCCGCCGGCGGAAGGCGAGGCGCAGCCCGCACGTCGCCGTCGCCGTCCCGATGCAACCGATGAGGCTGCGGAGTAACAACCCCCGGCCCTAAAACAGTGTGATTGCCCACGCCGTCTCTCACCGAGGCGGCGTTGGTGTTTTTACAGGGTCGCGCCGCGTGCGAATGTCGTCGTGAGAGTGGGACGACGTGTTGGCGGGTCCCTGGTTTGCTGATAGGCAGAACTGTCTTCACTGGAGCCGGATCAACGTCAATGTCCCACCCTGACCGTTTCCTGCTTGCCGGCATCATGGGACATCCGGTGATGCATTCGCGCTCGCCGCGGCTGCACAACTTCTGGCTGGAGAAGCATGGCCTTGTCGGCCGCTATGTGCCGCTAGCGGTGAAACCCGAAGGCCTCGCCGCGGCGCTCAAAGCCCTGCCGGCGCTCGGCTTCCGCGGCTG
>JANNEU010000264.1:0-4461 GCA_031379035.1 Hyphomicrobiaceae bacterium
TTGAACAATGGGTACTTCGTGGATGGGTTGGTTGAGGACATAACGTTGGCTTTGTCGCGCGTGCGGGACTTTTGCGTGATTGCTCGCCAATCGGCTTTTGCCTTCAAGGGCAAGCTTGTCGATGCCCGTGAAGTCGGAAGGAAGCTCGGTGCCCGCTACGTCGTTGAAGGCACCGTTCAGCATGACGGCGATCGCCTTCGCGTTTCCGTCGGGCTGGTGGACAGCGAGACTTCAAGCCAGCTGTGGTCGGAGCGCTACGATGGTGCCGTCGCCAACATATTTGAGTTTCAAGACCACATCGCCGCGCAAGTTGCCGGCGCGTTGCAGCCAGCTGTTCGCCATAGGGAGTTGGATCTCGGCAGACGGAAGCAGCCGAACAGCCTCGCCGCTTATGATTGCGTGCTTCGCGGGATCTCAATCCACAATCACGGTCATCTGAGCGTGGAGGAAGCCAAGGAAACCGTGGCTTGGTTCGATCGCGCCTTGGAGTTGGACCCGAACTACGCCCGAGCCCTTGCTTGGCGCGCGTGTGCCGCGGCACACCTCTGGCCCCTACAGCCCACGCAGGAGCATCTCGATCGGAACATGCGCTTGGTTTCGATCGCCCTGTCGATCGATCCGACCGAAAGCGAGGCGCACCGCATCAAGGGAGCCCTGCACACGTTCCAGCGGCAATTCGATCTGGCCGCTCATCACCTGGAACGGGCGCGTGACCTGAACCCGAACGACGCCCATGTGCTTGTCAAAGGCGGCCTCTACTTGAGTTATCTTGGCGAGCACGAGACTGGGCTTGGTGAAATCGACTTAGCCATCCAACGAAATCCCCTGCATCCCGACTGGTATTGGCGGGAACGCGGGATCGTCCTGTTCGGCCTTGGTGCGTATCGTGAAGCGCTGACTGACTTGCAACGCTGCCAAGAAGGTCGCGATCTAGATCACATCTACCAGGCTGCGTGCCTCGTCGCGCTCGGCGATAAAGCGTCCGCGCGCATGGGCGTCAAACAGCTTTGCCAGACACGGCCAGAGGTCGATTTGCACTGGGTCAGGCGGGCGATCCCCTATCGCTGTTACAAGAACCCGGCTGACCTTGCACGTCTGACCGGATTTCTTGAAACCGCGAGACTCGGCTCATGAGAACGGCTCGCACAAAGCTCCGCCGCTTTCCCGTGCGTGGCAGTTTCGACGCGGCAACCGTCTACGCCATCCTCGACAAGGCGCCGATTGCCCATATCGGGTTCACCAAAGACGGCACGCCAGCTATGCTGCCGATGGTGTTCTGGCGCCGTGACGATCACATCTACTTCCACGGCGCCGCCAAGAACCGGATGTTTGGTGCCGTGACCGAAGACCCCGACGTCTGCGTGACCGCAACGTTGATCGACGGTTTTGTTGCAGCCCGTGCGGCTTTGCATCACTCGATGAACTATCGCAGCGTCATCATCTATGGTCGAGCCGAAGAGGTGGCCGACCCGGTTGAGAAGTTGGCGGCTCTGCGCGGGCTGATCGAACGGTTTTATCCGGAACGTTGGGACAAGATCCGGCAACCGTCCGAACGGGAGTTTCAATCGGTCAGTGTTTATCGGCTGCCGATCCATGAGGCGTCCGCCAAGGTTCGCAGCGGATTCCCGGCCCCCTACCCCGAGGATTTCGGACGTGAAGTGTGGGCTGGCTTCATCCCGGTTCAAATGACGCTCGGCGCGCCGCAGATGGACCCGAACTCCGACCCGGCAACGACGCCGCCACAGGATATGACACGTCTTGAGGCCGTCATGGCGAGTGCGATTCCAGCGGCAGCCGCTACTAAACCCAAACCGGCACAGACCGCTGCCGCGCCGACAAAGACCGAGGTAAAAACGGCGGCAATCACATTCGAACTGGCCGACGGCACATCCAAAACCGTCATCGCCAAGACAGGCATGAGCGTGATGGAGGCCGCAAAAGGGGCCGGCATCTCGGGCATTGTTGCCGAGTGCGGAGGATCGATGGCGTGCGGCACGTGCCACATTTACGTCGCGCCCGAGTGGGCCAGCCGCCTGCCGCCACCAACAGCCGGCGAAACCGCGATGCTGGACTTTGTTGAGGGCGGACCACGTCCCGAGAGCCGCCTGTCCTGCCAAATCAAGATTGCCGAGGGCATGGACGGGCTCCGGGTCAAAGTGCCCGACGCGCAGCGCTAGTCGTATCGCTTGACGGGTCCTGTCACTGAAACTTTCCAGGGAAATTGGCCATGAACGATCATCGCATTCGCACATTGGTGAGCGACGTTAGGGCCGGTCGGCTGACGCGACGGTCCTTCATCGATCGACTGGTTCAAGCCGGCCTCTCAGGCACGATCGCGGCCCAGGTTTTGCTGAGCGAGGCATTGCGCAGACACAGGGCGACTTCAAATACGCACCAACGAGACGCGGCGGCGGCGGACCGCTGAAATTGCTCTGGTGGCAGGCACCCACGCTCCTCAATCCCCACTTCTCGACCGGCAACAAAGACCAGGATGCCTGTCGCATCTTCTAGGAGTCGCTCGCCAGCTGGGATGAGGATGGCAATCTGATCGCGGTGCTCGCGGCGGAAATCCCAAGCAAAGATAATGGTGGCGTCGCGGCCGACGGCAAGTCGGTCAGCAGTCGCCTGCTATTCCAAAGACGCGCAATCGCTATCTCATGCCCAATCCACTGCCCCAATCCACTGCGACGATGGTTTGACTGCCCGGCACAGACCTCAGTGCGCCGCTCTGCTCGCTTGGATGAACAACAGACCGG
Source organism: Hyphomicrobiaceae bacterium (assembly GCA_031379035.1). Taxonomy (GTDB): domain Bacteria; phylum Pseudomonadota; class Alphaproteobacteria; order Rhizobiales; family Hyphomicrobiaceae; genus JABFRJ01. Next base: position 2,757 of record JANNEU010000264.1, read on the forward strand.
TGGCGCGAAACTTCGTTTCTGCTGCGCCGCAACATAGCGCATTCAACTACACTAAAGTCTATCACTGCTTGCGACCCATAGACTATGAACGCATCTTGGCATACCAGTGCGCGGCCGCGACCAGGGTCGCCGGTCAACGGCCGCCAGGCCAGCACGAGCCCGGAGATCGCGCATCGTGTTAATCTACCTAGGGGTGGGGCATGCAATTCAAGAGTGGAATCGCCGCAGCTGCAATCTGCGCGCTGCTGAGCACGGGTGCGTACGCCCAGCAGACAGTCAAAATCGGAATTAGCGGCCCGTTCACCGGCGGTTCGGCCGCCATGGGCGTGAGCATGCGCGATGGCGTGAAGCTGGCCGTGCAGGAAATCAACAAGGCCGGTGGCGTGCTCGGTAAGCAGATCCAGCTGATTGAGCGCGATGACGAGGCCAAAAACGAGCTCGGCGTGCAAATCGCGCAGGAGCTGATCAACAAGGAGCAGGTGGTCGCTACTGTTGGCTTCATCAACACCGGCGTGTCGCTCGCCTCGCAGCGCTTCTATCAGGAAGCCGAAATTCCGGTGATGAACAACGTCGCTACTGGTACGATTGTGACTAGGCAGTTCCTGCCGCCGGAGCACAAGGCGAACTACGTGTTCCGCACGTCTGCCAACGACAGCATCCAGTCGGCCATGATCGCTGATGCGGTGAAGAAGGCTGGCTACACCAAGGTCGCGATTATCGCGGACAGCACAAACTACGGCCAACTCGGCAAGGCTGACCTTGAAAAGGCGCTCGCTGAGCGCGGCATCAAGCCGGTTGCGGTTGAGAAGTTCAACATCGGCGACACCGATATGACGGCGCAGGCTCTGCGTGCCAAGGATGCGGGCGCTGATGTCGTGCTGACCTATGCGATCGGGCCTGAACTCGCGCAGACCGTCAACGCTGTCGTCAAACTTGGCTGGAAAGTGCCGGTGATGGGTTCGTGGACGCTGTCCATGGCTAGCTTCATCGACGCCGCTGGTGCCAACAGCGAAGGCGTTCTGATGCCGCAGACGTTCATCCAGGCACCATCGACACCGAAGCGCAAGGCGTTCATCGAAGCTTATCAGGCAGCTTACAAGGTTGAGCGCATCCCGTCGCCGGTTTCCGCCGCGCAGGGTTATGACTCGATGCTGTTGCTCGCTGCTGCGATCAACCAGGCGAAGTCGACCGAAGGCAAGAAGATCCGCGAAGCGCTTGAGAACCTTGGTACCAAGGTTGAAGGCGTCGTGACGACCTACGACAAGCCGTTCAGCGCGACGGACCATGAAGCGATCACGGCCAACATCCCCGTGCTCGGCACCGTCAAAGGCGGCCGCGTGGTTCCAGCCAACCCTGCCGACCTCGAAGGCGACAACGCACTCCGCGTGAAGCCGAAGAGCTAAGAAAAGCTAGGCAATCGGCAATCGGCAGTCGGCAGTCGGGGCGCGTTTCCGACTGCCGACTGCCCACTCCCGACTGCCTCTGTTCGCGTTGGGGGGACGTCTGTGCAAAATTTCCTACAGATCCTGGTGTCCGGGATCACGGTTGGTATGATCTATGGGGTCATCGCGTTCGGCTATCAGCTGACGTTTGCGACTTCGAAGTCGCTGAATTTCGGCCAGGGTGAAGCGCTCACACTCGGCGCGCTGGTCGGTTTCACGGCCGTCAACTTCCTGATCGGGATGCAGCTTGGCTCGTTCTGGGC
>JANNEU010000283.1:0-2474 GCA_031379035.1 Hyphomicrobiaceae bacterium
GCATTCACTCAAAGTCAGTTAGGCCAAAACGGTCTCTTGCAGGTGCTGCGCGGCATTTCGCTGTCGCTGTTGGCGTTCACGGGCTTTTTTGCGACTGTTGGTATGACCACGCTTTGGATCGGCCAGAGAGCGGCGTATGCTGTGGCGGCGGTCGTCGCACTGGCGATCAGTGGATGTCTGATCGCATGGAGCCGCCGCCCTACTCCTGGCTAGCAGGCTGTTGAAATTCTCGACCAGCGACATTCTTGCGCGAATATGATTCCAATTGGGCCCCAGGTCGAGGGGGCTTTTATGCGCGGATCGGATGAACGAACGGGGTCGATGTTTTCTTACGTCGATCTTGAGAGCCGGGTGCCGGCGGCGCATCCGCTGCGGGTGATCAAGGGCATTGTCGACGATGTTTTGCGCGCGCTCGACGGCGAGTTCGAGCGGCTCTACGAGGGCACCGGCCGCCAGTCGATCGCGCCGGAACGACTGCTGCGCGCTTCGCTGCTGCAGGCGTTCTACTCGGTTCGCTCCGAGCGGCAGCTGATGGAGCAGGGTCGACTACAACCTGCTGTTCCGTTGGTTCGTGGGCTTAGGCATCGACGATGCCGTTTGGGATCATTCGACGTTTTCCAAGAACCGCGATCGGTTGCTCGACGCGGACGTCGCCGCGAAGTTCCTCGAAGCGGTGCTGCGTCATGGGAAGGTGAAGCGTTTTCTATCCGATGACCACTTCTCCGTCGACGGCACGCTGGTCGACGCGTGGGCTTCGCTCAAGAGTTTTCGCGCCAAGGATGGCTCGGATAAACCGCCTTCGCCCGGCCGCAACGGCGAGCGCGACTTTCACGGTGAAGCGCGCAGAAACGACACGCACGCAAGCACAACTGATCCCGATGCCAAGCTCTACCGCAAGGGCAACGGCCAGGCGGCGAAGATCTGCTTCATGGGGCACGCGCTGATGGAAAACCGTTCAGGCCTCGTCGTTCAAGCGCACGTCAGCGCGGCAAGCGGCACGGCTGAGCGCGAGGCTGCACTCCACATGATCAGGCGGCAATCGCCGGGTTCGTCGCGCCGCATCACGCTCGGTGCGGACAAGGGTTACGACGCAAAGAGCTTCGTCGGCGACTTGAGAAATATGGTGGTGACGCCACACATCGCGCGGAATGATGCGCTGACCAAAACGGGCAAGAGGCGCTCGAGTGCCATCGACAGGCGGACAACGCGGCACGAGAGTTACGCCATCAGTCAGCGCGTCAGAAAACGGATCGAGGAAGCCTTCGGCTGGGCGAAGACCATCGGCGGGCTTGCGAAGACAAAGTTGCGCGGAACTGAGCGCGTGGCGTTCAAGTTCACCTTTACGATGGCCGCCTACAATCTGATCCGAATGCCGCGACTGCTGGCAGAGGCGTAAGGTGGCAGGCAGCACCAGCGCGCAATCGAACGTACGATGGCCACGATCGAGGCATCGCCAGAAAAATCACGCAGAAAAAGACTTCAGGCGGGACAAACAACCTACCTCGAGGCCAAGTTCAACAGCCTTTTTAGAAGACAGAAAAACGGCAATGCAAGCATAGAGTACATTCCTCTTGGGTTGAATCAAACAGGAACACGGTTCTGGCAAATGCACCCGTGTGTCTCAACGCAGGAGAACATTTAGGTGCCCGTGAAGTAGTTTATCACTAGGCGGTTTGTGCTTGATCTGCTCTGCCTCTACTAGCTGGCTAAGACAATCATCAACCAAACGCACAAAAGCGCTCTTGGCCTCGTGGTGAGGCAGCGGAAGCTGTGTAAGCGCCCGCTTACGAAAACGGTCAGTTGCGGCATCGGCCTCGTCCGCCTTGCATTCAAGCGTCGCGGCTTTGCGCCGGCGGACACCGCCTAGCGAGGCGGATGCGCCGTTCGCGCTGGCTAGAACCTGCGCTATAGTCCTCCGCATCACGATACCCGAGTCAGCCAACCAACACGGTCCGAAAAACATGACTTCGTCGAGCAGAGGCAGCAGAAGCGCGCGCCGCATTTCGTCCGCAGAGGCCGCCGCTTTCGTCAAGTCCGGCGACTGGGTCGACTACGGCTTCGGCATGGGCCAGCCCGACGCCTTCGACACGGCACTTGCTGCGCGCCGCGACGAGCTCTCGAGCGTCAAGGTCCGTGCCTGCCTCTCGGTGAAGCCGCGCGCTGTGCTCGAGGAGGATCCCGAGGGGCGCGCCTTCGGCATGCTCAACTGGCATTTTGGCGGCTACGACCGCCGCATGCACGACAAGGGGCGCACCAACTATATCCCCATGAACTTCGGCGAGGCGCCCGACAACTACCGGCGCTTCATCGAGCGGGTGGACGTCGCGTGCCTGAAGGTCTGCCCGCAGGACGCCAACGGCTTCTACAATTTCGGCGGTGCCGGCACCTACCACGGCGCCATGATGGCGAAGGCGAAGATCCGCGTCGTCGAGGTGTCGAATGCGATGCCCTACTGCCACGGCTCTGACAACGGC
>JANNEU010000335.1:0-2455 GCA_031379035.1 Hyphomicrobiaceae bacterium
CGCGCTAAGCCGCGCGCCGGTTGGTGTCGTCTCTGCTTGTTGGTTCAGGCTGCTGCCCTTTGTGCGACGACGCTTTGGAAGCCGTCGAGATAGGTCACGGCTTCCTGCGCCTTGGCAGCGGCGGCAAACATGGCGCGGCTATCGGTTTTCATGACGGCGAGCCAGTGGCAGAGGTACTTGGCATGATCGGGGTGCGGCTCAGGCGCGATGCCGAGCCGTGCGCACAGAAAGCACGCAGTTGTCTCAGCGATAATTTCTTCCGCCGCATACTGATCATCCCCGAACCGCTTGCCCAGCTGTCGGTTCAGTCTTTTTTCTGGCGACGTCCAATGCGCCAATTCGTGCGCCAGGGTTTGAAAAAATGCGACCGAGCGGCTGCTTTGATCCTCGCCAAAGAACCGCGCCTCATCGGGCATATGGATGGTGTCGGTCGATGGCCGATAGTAGGCTTGGGCGCCGCCCACTATGATGGCTGCACCGGTGGCCGCGACATACGCGTCGGCAATGGCAATCCGCTCTCTGGGGTTCGGGGGCAAAGCAGCGGGCAGTGAATAGCCGTCCACTTGTTCGGCGGCAAACACCCAATAGCCGCGCGCCATGCGGATCGTCTCGGGGTCGTCGCTCGTGGTTAGTTTTTGTGTGTCGCGCGTTTTCTCGATCTCACGATAGAACACAATAGGAGTTGCGCTTTCGCCCTTGCGGACCTGAGCACCCAGGGCAGTCCACTGCTTGTAGGTCGCAAACGTGCCGCTCTGATAATCGCGCTCCAGCGCCGTGATCCACAATGAGAGAATGTTGACGCCGCGATAGTCGTTGCCGGTAGCGGCGTTGGTCGGAATGGTCGGCTGGAAGCTGCCGCGGTGCCACGGCAGCACGGGCTCGGCGGGGTTGGCCTCGATGGCGGCAATGATCTTGCCCGTGATGGTCGCATAAATGTCCCGGTGCAGTTCCGTCCGACTGCTGCTGGGCGCGATCCCTCGCGTGATGGTCTGCGGCATGACAAGTCCTCCAAACTTAAAACAAATTGGGGTCGCTGTCCTCACCTCTCCACACACAGATAATAGCATGTGTTCTTGATTTGTTCAATGATAAAATGAGTTATTTCTGAGGTTTTTCAATTGTCTAATCTGGTTCCTGGCGCGTGGGCACCCTTCTTTTTAGCAGGCGAAAGCCGATGTCGTCCGCAAGCCAGTGCCGCCCTGCGGCAGGGCTCGCACCCGTCCTAGACCTGCTTTCCGGAGCCGCCGTTCACCCCGGCTGGCGGCGGCGAGGGAAAGCAGGTCGGCGCCTGCTTTCTGGTGAGCCCGGAGGGTTTGGTATCGTCGGCGCTGACAGTCGTCATCGCGCACAAATCATGTCCCTCGGCCGAGCGATCGTACCCCGGCAGGGCGGAGACGCTGCTGTTCGGCAGCGGCTCCGCGGAGCGGCCCGATCTTGGGCCGCGACGGAGAGCGCGACCCGAGGCTGCTTGGCCGAGGGGCGGCACCAGCGGCAATTTTATTGAAACTACCACGAGGGTGCTTTTGACTGTGATTGACGAATGACGACGATTTCTAATTTGCTCGATAACGCGTGCGTCGCTTGCAACACACGCACAAAACAACACCCCGAGGCTGCCAAGAATTGCTCACGATTGCCAGCTGCTCATCTCCACGTAATCGGCCTGTCACAGAATCTCCCTAGCGTGGCTTCAGTCGCCCAGGGAGATGATGATGACAGTCGCGCAACAGCAACTACGTGGGCTTCGCATAGCGCGCCGCCTGGTAACGTCAATCGCGCGCAGCGAGAGCGAAGTCCGAGAGGCGCAACGCCTGCGCTGGCGCGTCTTCGCGGAAGACGGTGGTGCCAGACTTGCCTCTGAGGAACACGGCTACGACGTCGACGCGTTTGATCGCCATTGCATGCATCTGCTAGTGCGCGATGTGTCGACCGACACGGTCATCGGCACCTACCGTATTCTTACAGGCCTTGCCGCCCTGAATACTGGAGGTTTCTACTCAGAAACCGAATTTGATCTCGATCGACTGTCACATCTGAGACTGCGAATTGCGGAGCTTGGCCGTTCTTGCGTGCACCCTGACTACCGGACGGGCGGTGTTATAAATTTGCTCTGGGCTGGCATCGCGGATGTGGTGGACGCCAGCGGCTGTGACATCCTCATTGGTTGCGCGAGCGTGTCGATGAACGACGGTGGGCACAACGCAGCTGCGTTGCACCGGCGCATGGCGCTCAATCATTTCGCGCCACTTGACTACCGGGTCACGCCAAGGACACCCGTCAATCTGGCAGGACTGAATGCGGACGCGACAGCAAGCGTGCCACCACTGATGAAGGGCTATCTCCGTGCCGGCGCAACTGTTTGCGGCGCCCCGCATTGGGATCCTGACTTCAATACTGCCGACTTCTTGATGATGCTGCAGTTGAGCACGCTGAACCATCGTTATGCGCGGCATTA
>JANNEU010000348.1:0-4702 GCA_031379035.1 Hyphomicrobiaceae bacterium
TCCAGGGACACTTGGGGAAACCCACCAAGTCCACGCTCAAGGCGTTGGCCGGCTACCGTGACACGAACAACCCACCGTTTGGAGCCGCTGGGATCGACGACCAGCCGCAAGCCACCGCCTCTTCGTATTTGCCAGGCGTATTCAGTGACTTGACGCGCAGCGCCGTCAATTTCTTTTCAACCCGCGTGCCGGCGATCCTATCCCCCAATTTATCCCCCAAACAGTATGGGATGTCATGGGATGGCGCGCAACACCGTAGGATCTCAGATTTGCGCAAGCTATTGATTCAACGATTAAAAACTAGTTAAATGAGATAGTGTGATATCTTGCAAAACAGGCGGTTGGCGGAGACGCAGGCCGCCCCGACGTTTCTCCAACTATTTCTCATGTTCCGCAAGGTATTGGCAACACAGCCGAAAGTCGCTTCGATCTATTTCTTCTGTTCCCGGATGTTGTTAACCATTCGCACACTAGACGGCGGGTAAGATGGCGGGTATCGAATAGATATTCAGCTTCGAATCCTGAATCGTCAGTTGGTGCCCCAAAGTCGTTCGCATTGCGCGGCACGAAACCCAGGGCGCTCAAGGCGTTGTGGGTGATTGCTGAAAGTAGACCGCAAGCGAATCGAGACACCAATGACAACCGCGACCAATGCATTGACGGCGATGCAAGTAACGAAGGCCAAACTGGAGCCCGGCCGGTACGGCGACGGCAACGGCCTTTACCTGGTTGTCGATGACGGCGGCAATAAGCGTTGGGAACTGCGACTCGTCCAGGCCGTGGCCGACCATGAAGGCCAACGCGTGAAGGGCAAGCGCCGTGAGGTAGGGCTCGGCAATGCCACGCTGCTATCCCTCGCAGAAGCCCGCGCGCTTGCCGTCGATGCCCGCAAGGTCGCTATGCGCGGCGAAGACGTGGCAGCCTTCATCCGGTCGCGCCGTGGACCGGCACCCGCTGCCAAGCTCCTCCCCTCGTTCGAGATGATCGCCCGTGAGGTTCACACAGCCTACAAGCCGACCTGGAAGAACGCCAAGGCGGCAACGCAGTGGCTCACGTCGCTTGAGACATACGCCTTCCCCGTCTTCGGCTCGAAGCAGGTCAAGGACGTTGAGCAGGCCGACGTGTTGAAGGCGCTCTCGCCAATCTGGACCACGAAGATCGAGACGGCATATCGCCTGAAGCAGCGCATGGCGCTCGTCTTTGATTGGGCCAAGACGCACGGCCACCGTACCGGTGACAACCCATGCAGCGGAGTCGAGCATGGACTCCCGAGTCAACCTAAAAAGGTTGCCCACCACGGCGCGCTCGCTATCGATGCCATGCCCGGATTCATGGCGAAGCTGCGCACCCACGATGCCGCCGACTTGGTAACGCGCCTCTCGACTGAGTGGCTGATCCTAACGGCCACACGGCAGAACGAGACGCGCGGTGCGGATTGGGCGGAGATCGACGCCAGCGCAAAGACCTGGACGATACCAGCCGAGCGGATGAAGGCCGAAGTTGAGCACGTTGTCCCGTTGACCGACCGTAGCATGACGATCCTGGACGAGATCGCAGCCATGAGCGGCGGCAAGCGTGACGGGCTCATCTTCTCGATTGGTGGTCGCAAGGCGTTGTCCGAGAACACCCACGCTAACCTCGTCAAGGCCGTCAGCGGCGACGACAACGCAACGGCGCACGGGATGCGCAGCACCTTCCGCGATTGGGCATCAGAGCGGACCAGCTTCCCGTCAGACGTTGCGGAGATGGCGTTGGCGCACACGATCAAGAATAAGGTCGAGGCCGCCTACCGGCGCGGGAACCTACTTGAGAAGCGCCGCGAGTTGATGGCCGCGTGGCAGACCTTCATCGGTGGCGATCATGGGAACGTCGTTCGGTTGCCCTCGAAGGCGAGCGCATGACGCCGCTCTTTACGATCCGTTAACCAATCCTGTTGTACCTTCCGCATTGAGGTGGGACTCTCGTCCTGCCTCGATTCACATCAACCGCGCCAACCAATGGAGCCGCGCATGTATCTGGAGGCATCAACAAGTGACCAAGGAAATCCCGACCCCGACCGAAGCCAAACGCTCGCGCGGACGCCCGCGTAAGACGCCTGCACAGATCGCCTACACAGCAGTCAATCCGCCGAAGCATAACCGCAAGTCCGACTTCGTTTCCCGTCCAGGCGTCGCCGCCATGGCTGCCACGACCCTCAACGATGACCGTCTACTGTCGCGCCCCGAAGTGATCGCGCGCACCGGCATCGGCACCAGCCAAATCTATCGGCTCATGGGCGAAGGCCGCTTCCCGCGCGCCATCAATATCAGCGCAAAATCCGTCCGATGGCGACCCGCCGAGCTTCGCGCGTGGTTGGCCGATCCGGTGAGCTACCGCGCCAACAACAACTCCGCACCGCTCGCACGGGCGGCTTGACCATGCACACCCCCGTCATGATCGCGGCACTCGTTGCCGTCAGCCTTGCCACGTGCGCGCCGTCGAAGTCGCGAAGGCTCCTCCGCATGAAGTGGTGACGATCTTCGATCACGACCGCGACGGCTTATGAAAACCCGAAGGTAACTGTGGCCCATCTACGCCATTTACCTTGATCTTTACACGCCGCTCATTCTCTCGCTTGCATCGCCGCACACAACTCCCATCTTTATAAATGCTTGGCGGATAACTACCGCCCGCACCCTTCCCCTTCACCTTTGCGAATTGCGCCGCGTTTCGCGTGGTGAGTGGGCTCGTTTTGGAATCGCGCATGGCCGACTTCGAGCCGTGTTATTCTGACGAGTGAAAATGAAAAGGCCGCCCCGACGCCAATCGGGAACGGCCTTGTAACCGCCTCAGGAGGGCGATCACTTTATGACTGAGACAGTATCACATTCCGAGACGGGCGGGCGAGATATTCCCGTGCCGTCAACAATTGACTACGGCATCCCGCGCGACGTTGAGCGCGCCGTTGAAAGCCTCGTCTCATTCTTCGACATAACAGAGTTCGGCGAATACCGGCTCTCGGGCGATGCGTGGACCGATACTGATGGCGTCATCGTCTCGTTCGGCCTTGTCGCTCGCAAGGCGATTGAGATTGACGAGCGTCTTGCCGAGCACCGTCACCTGCTTGATGTGCGGATCAGAAAACGCCAAACGCGCAAGGTGAACGCCTCGTTCGTCTCTGTCGCCGCGACCCTCTGGATCAACGGCTACAGCCCCGTCCCGCTACGCGATGGCGACAAGTCCGTCAGGATCGCTGAATGGACCGAGCGCTTCTGCAATCGCCGCCCCTCGCTCGATGAGATCGAGACGGAATGGTCGGCGGGCTATCGCGGCTTCGCCCTGGAAGGCGTAGGCATTGCAACCCATGCCCGCGTCGGCATGCTCGATTGCGAGAACGCCAGCGCCCGTGAAGACGTACTTCGCATGATCCCGCGCCTTGCCGATACGCCTACCGTCATTAGTGCGAAGGCCGAAGGTGGCGGAAAGATCGTCGTCCTCATTCCGGAAGGTATTGAGTTGAGTGACTGGAACCTGACGGTCGCGCAGACCGGTGGACGCTTTGAAATACTGGCACAAGGCCGCCAAGGCGCAATCCCGCCGACGCCATACAAAGACTCCGGCAAGACCTACACGTGGGCGGATGAGAGTCGGACGTTGTTGAACACGCCACGCGACAAGCTGATTGAGTTGACCGTTGCAGAGCTTCAGTTGCTCGCCGATCACTTCACCGTTGCGAAGACGGCGAAGTCATCGAAGACGGCAGCGCAGAAGACGACGAAGGCGTTGTCTCAAGCCGCCCGCGTCGCTGGCAAGATCGCAGAGCGAATCCAGTGGAACGGCAACGCACAAGACTTCAGCCGAGACATGAGCGCAATCTGGCGGCTCGACTTCAACCGCTGGAAGCCATGGAGCCATGCCGCGCTCGCCATCGCCGCGAAGTACGGCACGTATCAGCCTGCATGGGATGAGTGGGGCTCATGGGCGCGGCAGTGGAGGCCGAAGGACGGCGAGACGGCGAAGGTGACGAACGCTGAAATGCGAGAGATGGCCATTGCTGCCGTTGCCGCTGGCCGGTTCGTCACCATGGCGTGGGTCGTGTCGCAGGCCAAGACGAGGGAATGGGATGCGTCCTTGGCGCGCTGGCCGGGCATCGTCATATCGAAGGCCACGAGCAACGATGTGGAGGTAATGCCAGCGGGCGCAGCGTCGGAGATCGCCAGAAGCGCACACTTGCTCGCCGCGTTGACCGACAAGCGCCTCTCGCCAATCGACAAGGTTCTGGTCGGGCTTGTCCATCAGTTCTGGAGCAAAGGCGCGGCATGGATGAGCATAGAGCGCCTGGAAACCCTTTCTGGTTACGGGCGGACGCCAATCGTTCGCAGCCTCAGTCACCTTCAAGCACTCGGTTACCTGCAAACGGACGGCTATGGCATCGGCGGGACTCGTCGAAGCGCCCCGGACAAGCGGTCGATGAAGTTCACGGTGCCGGATGGCATGTCATGGGACACACTGATTGCTGACCGCGACTATGCCCTTGGTTGCCCTCTCAACGAGTTGCAGGGCGCACGTTGCCCCGACGAAAAGACACAAGGCGAGTGGATCGCACGTCGAAAAGATGGGGTTTCCGGGTCGTGGCAGAGTGGTCGAGCATCAAAGGGTGCTCCATCTACTGGTATAGGTAGGGAGGTGTGTGTACCGGACGGCGCAGCTGGCGCAGCGGTCG
>JANNEU010000398.1:0-6710 GCA_031379035.1 Hyphomicrobiaceae bacterium
CCGCGCGAGATGGCAAAATCCGACTGCGTGGTGATCTGGGGCACCAACCCCGTCAACACGCAGGTCAATGTGATGACGCACGCGGTGAAGGCGCGCAAGGAACGCGGTGCCAAGATCGTCGCCATCGACATCTATCAGAACGGTACGATGGCGCAGGCTGACATGGCGCTGTGTGTGCGGCCCGGCACGGATGGCGCGCTGGCGTGCGCGGTGATGCACGTGTTGTTCCGCGACGGTCATGCGAACTGGCCGTATCTGGACAAGTACACGGATTGCCCGCGTGATCTCGAAAAGCACCTGAAAACAAAGACGCCGGAGTGGGCTGCAGCTATCACGGGGCTGACGGTCGGTGAGATCGAAGCGTTCGCGAAATTAGTTGGGACGACGCCGAAGACGTTCTTCCGGCTGGGCTATGGTTTTGCGCGGCAGCGCAATGGGTCTGCCAACATGCATGCGGCGGCATGTATCGCGTCGGTGACGGGCGCTTGGCTCCATGAGGGCGGCGGCGCGTTCCACAACAATGGTGGGATTTATCACTGGAACAAGAGGATGATCGAAGCGCCCGACGCGCTCGATCTGAACGGGCGGCAGCTCGACATGAGCCGCATCGGCGATGTGCTGTGTGGCAATCCGCTCGATCTCCAAGGTTGCCCGCCGATCACGGCGATGATCCTGCAAAACACCAACCCGGTGGAGGTTGCTCCCGAGCAACGCAAGGTGAAAGCCGGCTTCGCGCGTGAAGACTTGTTTGTCTGCGTGCACGAACAGTTCATGACATCGACTGCGGAGATGGCCGATATTGTGCTGCCGGCGACGATGTTCACCGAGCACGACGACGTCTATCAAGGCGGCGGGCATCAACACATTTTGCTAGGCCCGAAGCTGGTGGAGCCGCCGGGTGAATGCTGGTCGAACCATGATGTGATAGCGGCGCTGGCCAAGCGCGTCGGCGCGCAACATCCGGGCTTCGATATGACGCCGCGCGAGATGATCGACTGGACCTTGCAAAATTCCGGCTGGGGCACACTGGCGGCGCTTGAACAAACCAAGTGGATCGACTGCCAGCCAGACTTTGAGACGGCACACTCAATAAAGGGTTTCGGATACGCCGATGGCAAGTTCAAGTTCCGGCCCGATTGGGACAACGTGCCGTCGGCGCGGCGGATGGAGTTGGGGCTTGGCAACGGCCACATGCCATCGCTGCCGGATCATTGGGACGTGACCGAGAACGCGGATGCCACGCATCCGTTCCGGATGGCGACCAGTCCGTCGCGGAGTTATCTCAACTCATCGTTCAACGAGACGCCGTCGAGCCAGAAGCGCGAGGGGAAACCGCGCGCGAAAATCCATCCCGATGACATGGCCAAGCTTGGCATCGCCGATGGCGCGAAAATACGCATGGGCAATGAGCGTGGCGAAATCGGTTTGTGGGCGGAGAGTTTCCCTGGTTTGCAACGTGGCGTCGTCATCGTCGAAGGCATTGCGCCCAACAACCAGTTTGACGGTGGCGAGGGGATCAACACGCTCACCTCCGCCGCCCAAGCCGCCCCCTACGGCGGCGCGCCGTTCCACGACAATCATGTGTGGATCAAGGCGGGGTAAGGGGGCGAGACGGCAGGGTTGGCCGCCCAATCAGGCCATATCCCACCTTCAATCGTAATCGTAAACACTGGCTGGGGCTTGGGTTTTTGGGTTTGGTTATGGTAGAGTTTGGCGTGCGCGGACGGGGGTGGCCGCGCGCTGATGAAATTTGTTGCGTTAACGTGAGTTCGAGGATCCGTGAAGAAGCCCCGCCCGCACAAGACCAACCGGAAAGGCCGTGGCGCTGCCAAGCGCACGACCAGCGGCCGGGTTGGGACGATGCAGGCCGTTGCATCCGCTGCGGCGACCAAGATTACTGGCGGGCTGGTTACCGTTGAGGTTGCCGTCGAGGCGCATCATCGGCCGGCTGACGTCACGACTGGCAGCACGCTGCCCCACAAGCTGCCGCATCAGTCGCAATCGCCGACACACTCTTCGCGAGAGCAGCCCAAGTCGCCAAGGCAACGCTCGGCGGCGACGCGGTCTGACGATGTGTGGCGCTGGCATGGGGCGGCGGTTGGTCCGGCCGGGCACAATCCTTCTGCGGCCCTGTCCCGCCGCGCGAAAGGTCCGCCACCGCCCAAACCTTCGCGCAAGCCGGTCGCCGTTGCTGCGCCTTCGCGTTCGGTCCGCAAACTTTCGCCAGCGCTGGAAGCGCGCCTGGCTGTGCCGCTGCCGCCAGACGTTGCCGCTATCCCTGTTTGGCAGCTTGCGCGGCAACGTGTTGCATCGGCCTGGCGAGCGGATCGGGTGGCGGCGGTTCTGCTATTGCTGCCGACGTTGCTTACGGGCGCGCTGCTGGCGGCCTTGCCGCACGTGAAGGCACCCCTCGAACAGACGGCCTTCGTCGCGCGCCTGAGGGTTCCGCCCCCTGCGGCCGATATTGCGATTGTGCCCACGCCGCCCATTGCCGCGCTGCCGCCCTTTGCGCGCTTGCCGGAGCCGCTGACGCCGGCCGAAACGTGGGCCACGCATGATCTCGCCGTCGTCGTGCCCCTGTTGGCGCGTGATGTTGCCGAACGGGCTCCGCCGTTCCGCCGGCCTGCCGAAGGCTTGGTGGCATCAGTGCCGATGGCGCGGCATGATCTGGCCTACGCGGTTACAGCGCTGGCTCGCGATGTGGCGCGCGCACCGGTTGTGCCGCAGCCGCTACCCGAGACGCCCATCGTCGCTGCATTGCCGCCAGATGTGCATTTGCCGCCGACACAATCGGCTGCTGCCGACACGGCTGCGGCGACGACTTGCCGGGCACCGGCTGGATTGCTGGAGGCGCGCAGCACCAAGCGCGATGCATCAAAACACGCGTCGCTGCTCCCACCGCTCAATCCTGACCTGGAGCTCGCTGATGATCCGCTGCGGTTCGGGCTGGCGCTCTCAGATGCAGCAAAGGCGCAATCGCAGGAGCTGGTGGTCTACAACGCGCGCTACATGCAGATCGCCTATCCGCGCGGCGATGTGCCGGCATTGTTCGGGGTGTGTTCGGACGTGGTGATAAGGGCCTACCGGGCACTCGATATCGATTTGCAGGAGCTGGTGCATCAGAGCCGCACGGGGCCGACAGATACCAGCATCGATCACCGCCGCACGGAGCTGTTGCGGAAGTTCTTTGCGACGCACGGTGAATCCCTGCCGGTTTCGCCTTACAGCGAGGACTTTCTGCCGGGCGATATCGTCACCTACTACCGGCCGCAGAATAAATCGTCGACGGCGCACATTGCGATTGTCACCGATGAGCTGGCGCCTTCGGGCCGGCCGATGATTGCGCATAACCGTGGCTGGGGTGTGCAACTCGAGGACGCGCTGTTTGTCGATCAGATGACAGGGCATTACCGGTTTCGCGGGTTGAGCACGGTGGCGGTGGCCGCGTTGCCGCGCAATTTGTTAACGGTGCAGCCCCGGGTGGTGCTGGCTGCGCTGGCGAAACGGCCGTTGCAGACGGTCGCGGTGGTCACCAAGGCAGTGCCGGGTTCTGGACCGGTTGCGGTCGGCGCGGACGGCGAACCGCAGGCGGTGCTGACGCCGCCGAGGACACCACCGATGGGGCTTGGCCTGTCGGCACTTGCGGTCACGCGTGGCGGGGTGGGGGCGCGCTGCGAGGCCGGTGCCAAGTCTGTGGCAGCCTCGTGCCGCCCGGCAGCTGTCCCTCCTTCGGCCCATCCTTGAAGTAAAAAAACCATATCTTTACTTATTGTTAAGTGGTCTTTGCTTAGTTATTGTATGAATACAGCTGATGCGGTCCTGTCCAACTGTATCCGTTAACAGACCATCTTGTGCTGCTGCCTCAGGTCCCGTGGCCCTCGCGGTTGTGTATGTCAGAACCCACGTCAGACTCCTGGCCGGAACATTTTTCGCCCGTGCTCATCGATTTCGACATTCCGGTGATCGAGACCTACCAGCAACTGGTGGGGATCATCCTCGTGGCCGTCGTTGGGCTCACGGGTTTCAGGCTGCTGTGGCTTCGCGCTCGTGCTAAACTGCGATTCGCGGTGCCTGGTGCTGAGCGTCGATCCGAGATCCGTCTGATGGCCGTCGACGCCGCACTGCAGCCACCGCGCCCGCCGTCTCCGACGGAGCGTCTGCGCGATGCTG
The DNA here is from genome assembly GCA_031379035.1 of Hyphomicrobiaceae bacterium. GTDB lineage: Bacteria > Pseudomonadota > Alphaproteobacteria > Rhizobiales > Hyphomicrobiaceae > JABFRJ01. The sequence goes on from JANNEU010000398.1 coordinate 4,171, forward strand.
ATCGGCGCGAATTTGACCGGCTGGCCAGCTTGATTGATGGCGTCAACATCCGGGCTGCCCATGTGTCGGAAACTCAGAGCAAGGCGGCGCTCAAGCTCGATACCGTTGAGATGGCGGTCCACCGTTTGCTGGCCGATATCGACGGCATCATGACTGTGCAACGGGCGACCGTCGCGGCGGTCCAGGTCCCCGCATCGGCGATCACGCCGCGCGCGACGCTGGCCGCCTGAACTGAGCTTAACGTCAGTCCCCGACCAGCCAGCGAAGGTTCGCAATGAGCAGCGTGCTGGTTGCTGCGCCGAGGAGCGTGCCGAGTGCGACCGCGCCGGACGCTGAATTGACAACGCGAGTGGTGCGCTGGGCGAACAAAAACGCGTTGGCACCGGCCGGCATTGAAGCAAAAATCAGCGCTACTTCTGCCGCCACTCGTGGCAGCGCGAAGGCGTGTATCGCCAGCGCGTAGACTGCGGCCGGCAAGAGCAGCAACTTCAAAATCAGCACGCTCGTCAGCGTTGGCACCTGACCTTTGATCGCAAACCGCGTCAAGCTCGCGCCGAGTGCAATCTGCGCACACGGGATGCCGGCTTGGCCGAGCAAGGCAAGACTGCTGTCGAGGGCTTTTGGCAGGTTGAATTCGCCAAGCCGCCACAGGGCGCCGGCGGCGATGCCGATGATCAGTGGATTGCGGACGAGTTCGTTGGCGAGATCGCGGGCGACGGCAAAAGCCGAGCGACCTTTGGTCTGCTCAACGCTTTGTTGGTGCAGGGTACCCAGGAACCAGAGCAGCGGCGTGTGGATGCCGAGCAAGGCGGCCATGGGGGCGGCACCGTCAGGTCCGACAACGGCGAGCACCAGCGGAATGCCGATCATGACAATGTTGCCGAAGCAGGAGGTCATGGCGATGGTCGCGCTATCGATCGCCGGGCGGCGCAGGAGGACGCGGGTTCCGACCGTCGCCAGCGCCCAGACAACGGCGATGCCGCCGAAATAGGCGAGGACGATGCGGGACGAGCCTGGTTGCCCTGGTGCTGCGGTGGCGATGGAGCGGAACAGCAGCGCCGGCATGGCAAAATTGAAGGCGAATTCGGAAATGCCCTTCTGGGCAGTCTCACTCAAGAGCTGGGCGCGGGCCGTCACATAGCCGACCGCGATGAGCACGAAGATCGGCGCGACAATGGTCAGAACGGACATGTGGGATGGGTTTCCTAGAGTGCTTCCGGGAAAAGTGTGTGCGGTTTTCCCGATAAGAAGCACGACAAACAAGAGCGAGGGTTGTTCCTCGGCTCTAACAAAAGCGGAACGACCCTAGGTGCGCACGGCAGCACTGGCTCTGCGCGTATCATCAGCGTGTGCCGCTGCGCGAGCAAAAAAACCGCCCCACCGGGGGCGGTGGAGCGGTTCGGAATGGCTACGCTTGTCTGTGAGGCATCAATCCTTCGTCAGGAACAGCCAGCGGCGCCAGAAGGAGACCTGACGGTCGGTGTTTTCGGATTTGACGTGGCGGTAGGCGCCGATCTGTTCGTCGTGGATTTTTTCGTACTCTTTGCGGGAGATGCGACCGTCTTCCTTGGCGCGGGCGATGTCGGCGTTGATCCTGGCCTGTTCGGCGTTCAGATCGCGGTATTCGCGGCGGGTCAGCTGGCCATTGTAGCGGCCCTGCTCGATGCGCTGGCGGAGGACGTCGCGGTTGGCTTCGATAGTGTCTTCGCGGCCGGCGAGGGCGGCACCGGAGGCCAATATGAGGCCAGTGGCGGCAACGAGCACGGTCTTGGTGATGAGGGCGGACTTGTTGGTAACGGCGGACTTGTTAGTGAGGGCGGTCATGGCGCTTCGGGTCCCTGGATTGTGGCGGACTTGGTGTCGGCCAGTTGTTTGGCGGTTGGATCAGTTCTTATGATTTAAGAGATAATCCATGGCGGCTAAACCATCGCTGAACCCGGCTTGCAGAATTCGTTCATCGGCGGCAACGGGCGGTAAGAAGCGGAAAGTTGTCTGGAAATCAGCGGTGTTGGGAGCGGGCAGCGGCATGACTGATCCGACTGCAAACGTGCTTTCATCGCCGGCCGGTCAGGCTATAAATGGCGAGGTTCCGAGAAGGTTTGCATCATGACACTCATCCCGCCGGTTGCCGATCTGTTGGCCAATGTCAGCCAGCCGTTTGAGCGCGCTCATGCGATGCCACCGAGCGTCTATACGAGTCCGGCGTTTCTCGCGCAGGAGCTGACGCATGTGTTCGCCAAAGAATGGATCATGCTGGGTCGAGCCAGTGCGCTGGCCAAGCCCGGCGACTACCTGACGTACGAACTCGCCGGCCAGCCGATCTTTGTAATGCGCGGCACTGATGGGACATTGCGTGCGCGGTCGAACGTGTGCCTGCACCGGATGTCGACGCTGCTGGAGGGCTCCGGCAACACCAGCGTGATCGTCTGCCCCTATCATGCCTGGACTTACAATCTGGACGGCACGTTGCGGCACGCGCCGGCGATGCACCTCAACGATGCGTTCTGCAAAGACAGCTACCGGCTGCCAGAGGTTCGCTG
>JANNEU010000428.1:0-14327 GCA_031379035.1 Hyphomicrobiaceae bacterium
ATCCAACAGGCCACTGAGCGTTACGCATCGAGCAGCCGCATGCTCAAGCGGGGCTTACCTAACGAAAGCAGCCTCGGACGTTCGATACCGACATCGCACCGCATGCCACCATTGTAGAGGAAGCGCACAACATCGGGCCCCGTCGCCGAATGCGACTCCAGCAGAAACGTATGGTACCAAGCCCCCAGTGTCTTGCGGGCCAGCACATTGAAGGTGCGGTCGAGCAACACAAAGTCATTCACCTCCTCGAACGGGCAATCCCACGACGTGGCAAGAAGGTAGCCGTCGCGGCTTTCATACTGCGCCTCGATGCAGAAGCCCGGCACCGACGTGCCCGTATCGGCACCATCGAAAAACAGCTGCGTCTTAAGCGGCCACGTCTCGTAGGCGCCGGTGTGCTGTTCGAGCGAGAAGGCAGCTATTGGTGTCATGCCAATTTATACACCTCACGCCTCACTCTTCGGCGCATCGCCCCTGAGTGCTGCTTGGGCTGCCGCCAGCCGCGCCACCGGCACCCGGAACGGCGAGCACGAGACATAGTCCAATCCTGCGCGATGGAAGAACGCCACCGACGCCGGGTCGCCACCATGTTCGCCGCAGATGCCGATCTTCAAGCCCGGGCGCGCGGCGCGGCCCTTCGCAACGCCCATCTCGACGAGCGCGCCGACACCGTCCTGGTCGATCGACACAAACGGATCGACTTCGAAAATCCCGCGCTCAACGTAATTGCCCAGAATAGGCGCGGCGTCATCACGCGATAGCCCCAAACACGTCTGCGTCAGATCGTTGGTGCCAAACGAGAAGAACTCCGCACCACCATCTCCACCGGCAATCTCGTCGGCTTTCAAGCAAGCACGCGGCAGCTCGATCATCGTGCCAATGGTGTAGGTGAGCTTGGCGCCGGTCTCCGCTTCCACCGCCTTGCCCGCCGCCCGGATCACCTGTGCCAGCGCGTCATACTCCGTGCGATACGCCACCAGCGGGATCATCACTTCCGGCGTCACCGGCTTGCCGCTGGATTTCGCCACAGCAACGGCCGCCTCGAATATGGCCCGCGCCTGCATCTCGGTAATTTCCGGATAGCGGATCGCCAGACGGCAACCGCGGAACCCAAGCATCGGATTGACTTCGTGCAGCTCCGCCACCCGCGACTTGAGCTTGGCCACCGTCGTGCCCAACTCCGCGGCCACCGGTGCCATTTCCGCCTCGTGATGCGGCAGGAATTCATGCAGCGGCGGATCCAGCAGCCGGATCGTCACCGGCAGCCCGGCCATGATCTCAAACAGTTTGGCAAAGTCCGCGCGCTGCATCGGCAGGATTTTGGCCAGCGCCTTGCGGCGACCCTTTTCGTCGTCCGCGCAGATCATCTCGCGCACAGCCAGAATGCGATCCTTCTCAAAGAACATATGCTCCGTGCGGCAGAGCCCGATGCCCTCGGCACCGAAGTCGCGGGCGGCTTTGGCGTCACGCGGCGTATCAGCGTTGGCGCGGATGCCGAGTTTGCGCGCCTTGTCGGCCCACGCCATCACCGTGCCAAAATCCCCAGAGAGCTCCGGCTCGCGCATGCGCACCTGGCCTTCGATGACTTCGCCGGTCGCGCCATCGATGGTGATGATCTGCCCGCGCTTAAGCTGCTTGCCGAGCACGTTGATGACGCCTCCCGCCGCGTCAATGCGTAGCGAACCGGCGCCGCACACACAGGGCCGTCCCATCCCGCGCGCCACCACCGCCGCGTGGCTGGTCATGCCGCCGCGCGCGGTCAAAATGCCGGCTGCCGCCACCATGCCTTCGATATCTTCCGGGCTGGTTTCCTCGCGGACCAGGATCACACTATGCCCCGCCGCTTTGCGCGCCTTGGCCTCGTGGCTGTCGAACACGATCTCGCCGGACGCCGCCCCCGGTGACGCCGGCAGCCCTTGCGTGATCACCACCTTGTGCGCCTTGGGATCGATGGTTGGGTGCAGCAATTGATCGAGCGACGCCGGTTCAATCCGCAGCAGCGCTTCGTCCGGCTGCAGCACGCCTTCGGCGACGAGATCGACCGCGATCTTCAAGGCAGCCTTGGCGGTGCGCTTGCCGGCGCGCGTCTGCAGCATCCAGAGCTTACCTTCCTGGATGGTGAACTCGATATCCTGCATGTCGCGATAGTGGCCTTCAAGGCGCGCGAAGATCGCCGTCAACTCGCCGAACGTCTTGGGCATCAGCGCTTCCAGCGACGGCAAGGTTTCGCCGGCGTCTTTGCGTGCGACTTCGGTCAGCGGCTGCGGCGTGCGGATGCCGGCCACCACGTCTTCGCCCTGCGCGTTGACGAGGAACTCGCCATACAGCGCATTTTCGCCCGTCGATGGGTTGCGCGTGAACGCAACGCCCGTCGCACTGGTCTCGCCGCGATTGCCAAATACCATGGCTTGCACATTAACCGCCGTGCCCCAGCTGTCCGGAATGTCGTACATGCGGCGATAGCTGATGGCGCGATCGTTGCGCCACGAGCCGAACACGGCACCAATCGCGCCCCACAGCTGATCCCGCGTGTTTTGCGGGAACGGTTTGCCGGTGGCCGACTGCACCGCCGCCTTGAAGCCATCAATCACATCCAGCCAGTCATCCGGTCCGAGCTCGGTGTCGCCCATCTGGCCGTTGAGATTTTTGTGGTTCTCCAGGATGTCCTCGAACGTCCCGTGGTCGAGATCGAGTACCACACTGGAATACATGGCGATGAAGCGCCGGTAGCTGTCGTAGGCGAAGCGTTTGTCGCCGCTGCGCTTGGCCAGCGCCTCGACCGTCTGGTCATTGAGCCCCAGATTGAGGATGGTATCCATCATGCCTGGCATGGAGGCGCGCGCACCTGACCGCACGGACACCAACAGGGGCTTGTCCAAATCACCAAAGGTTGCGCCAACAGACGTCCCGATATGCTGCAGCGCGGCATCCACCTGCGCCTCCAGCCCGGCCGGGAACTGGCGGCCGTTGTCATAGAAGGCGCTGCACACCTCGGTGGTGATCGTGAAACCCGGTGGCACCGGCAGCCCCAGGGCGCTCATCTCGGCCAGGTTCGCCCCCTTGCCACCCAACAGGTTCTTCAGATGAGCCGCCCCATCCGCCCGGCCGCCGCCAAAGGCATAAACCCAGCGAGCCAGGGCGGTCGGATGTGCGTTCGGATGCGCGCTCATGGCGAGGCCTCTCAAGATGGGGATTTCGACGGTCTACACGTGCGCCGAGCACATACCGCATCGGCGGCTTCAGGTGCAAAAGGTTGTTACCGCTGTGGTTGAGTAGGTCCTGCTGCTGAGTATCTCGGTCCACGCCAAGCCCGCTATCACGCCAACTGATCCCAGTTGATCCCAGCCCGCCGGCGTTGTTCTTAATTTGTTCACCACTTCCCGTTATTTATTTGTGCGGCAGCCCTTCTCCCCACTGGACGTTGAGCGGTGTTGCCACCATCTTACCGCCATGAGGGCGATCTACGTCCTCCAACGCTCGAAATTCAAAAACTTCGGAGGGTCATCCATGTTGCGCATCTCAGGCTTCAAGCGTGCGATCGCCGTTACGGCTGGTCTAGCCGCGTTCGGCCTTGTTTCTGCCGATCTGGCGTCTGCCAAGGTCGGCGGCGGCTCCAACTCCGGCAGTCGCGGCGGCCACACCTATTCCGCCCCCCCCACAACCAACACCGCCCCTAAGACAGCTGCACCCATGGATCGGTCCATGACGCAGCCGGGTGCCGCGTCCAAGGCACCCGCAGCTGGCGCGACCGCTGCGGCCGCAACCGCCGCCGCCAAGCCTTCGATGTTCGGTGGCATGCGTGGCCTGTTGATGGGTGGTCTCATCGGTGCCGGCCTTGCCAGCATCTTCGGCGCAGGCGCGCTCGCCAGCGGCCTCGGCTTCATTCTGCAAGCAGCCCTCATCGGCGGCCTGCTGTTCCTGGCCTTCACGTTCATTCGCAACCGCATGGGCAACAAAGGTGCGCCCGCGCTAGCAACCGCTAACGCGTCAGCGACCCCGATGCAGCGTCCGCAGGATGCCAACTTCCGCGCGGCTTCGGCTGTAGCCGGCGGTGGCGCACCAGCGCTTGTCATCTCGCCGGACGACTTCAACACGTTCGAGCGCCTGCTGGGAGAAATCCAGCTCGCGTACGGCCGTGCCGACCAGAACGCGCTTGGTGATCGTGTCACCCCGGAAATGCTGTCGTACTTCGCCGGCGATCTCGCAGCGAACGCCCGCAAGGGTGTGCGCAACGAAATCACCTCGCCCAAGCTGCTGCAGGGCGACCTGTCAGAATCCTGGCGCGAAGAGCGCGATGAGTACGCCTCCGTCGCCATGCGCTTCTCGTTGATGGACAAGATGGTGGACATCTCCACCGGCCGCACGATCTCCGGCGACGCTTCAACGCCGCAGGAATCAACCGAAGTGTGGACGTTCCGCCGTCCGCTCGGTGGCAAACCCAACCAGTGGGAACTCAGCGCCATCCAACAGGCGTAAGTCGTCTACTGACTACTTGCCTGCAAATTATGCTAGAAGCCCGGCACGTCGCCGGGCTTCTTTCATTTCGGCATGGACGTCTCAGAGGACCTGCCCCATGAGCGACGACATCGTGGTCAAAGACAGCAACGGCCAACAGCTCAAAGACGGCGACAGTGTTCAGGTTATCAAGGATCTGAAGGTCAAAGGCGCGTCCGATGTTCTGAAGCGCGGGACCATCTTCAAGAAGATCCGGCTGACGGGCGACACCGACACCATCGAGGCTGGCGGCGGTCGCAACACGGTCGTCTTACGGACAGAATTTCTCAAAAAGGCCTGAGACAGACACGATGCGCATGATCACGAAAATAGCCCTCCGACCGACATCGGCCGCTCTCCTGCTGGTTCTGTGCGCGGCCCCCGCGTCAGCGCAGCAAACACGTGGGCCCGTGGCCAGTGCGCCAGTCGCACCGTCAACAGCAACCGTGCAAAACCGCGTCGTCCCGCAACTCCGGCTGGCGATCGCCAAATGTTGGGTTTTCGATACCTCCGCCACACCAACGGGATCCGTCGCCATCGTCCAGATCGACTTCGATCTCAAACGGAATGGCACCCTGCTGGGCGTGCCACACATCGTGCATCGTCGCGGCGCACCAACACCTGTCGCACTCGCTCAATCAGCGGTACGCGCTATTCAAACATGCGCACCTTACACTGGCCTGCCTGCTGAACTGTTCGAAGCCGGACACCAGCGCGTCCGCTTGACGTTTGACGCCAAGGGAACCCGCTGAGCGTCAGCGCACGCCCTCAGGTGCCGACAGCGGTAACCCCAGCATTGCGCGGCGCTTCAGCCACGGGCTCGGCCGGTAGCGCGGATCGGCGTAGAAGCCGTGCAGACATTCGAGGATGTGCAGCACCCGCTTGGGGCCGAGCTGATCGCCCCACTCCAGCGGACCAAACGGATACCCGAGCCCTAGCTTAGCGCCCTTGTCGATGTCAGCCGGCGTCGCAATGGCCCGCTGCGCAATATTGCAGCCGACGTTGACGATCATCGCGACCACGCGCTGCGCGATGAACCCGGGACTGTCATTGATCACGATCACCGGTTGGCCATCCGACGCCAGCAGCGCATGAGCCGCGTCGCGCATCTTCGGATCGACGCCAGGCGTCACCATCAGCGTGCGCGGGCCCTTCAGGCCGAACAACACATCGACCGACACGGTGCGCGCTTTATCCAGCTTGAGATCCTGGATCGCAGTCGCGAGATCGTAGCCGATCTGGCACACCACCACGAGCGCGTCCTTGCCCGGTTGTGCGCTTGTCTCAACGGTCACGCCGGACTTTTTGAAGATCTCGACGAGCGGTGCGATCAGCTCCGGATGATGCTCGCTCGGCCTGACCCAGACAGACTTCGGCATGACTTTGGGGGCGGGCGGAAGATCCGGCTCAACGCGCTTGCCATCTTTGTAGGCGTACCAACCCGCGCCTGTCTTCTGCCCATAGAGACCACCCGCCGCGCGCAGAGCACTCAACGGATTGGGCGCGTAGGCCGGTTCGTGCTGGAACTGTTGATAGAGGCTTTCCATCACCGCATAGCCGACATCGATGCCGACCATATCAGCCAAACCAAACAGCCCCAGCTTGAAGCCCGGCGCGCCCGTTAGGATGCGGTCGATCTCCCAATGCTGGGCAATGTTTTCGGTCAGAATGCGTGGTGCTTCGGTGGTGAAAGCGCGGCCAGCATGATTGACGATAAACCCTGGGCTATCGATGCACAGCACCGGGTCGCGCGTCATGCGGCGGCCGATGATCATGAGGGCATCTGTCACCCACGGCGCGGTCTTGAGCCCGCCGATCACTTCGACAAGCTTCATGAGTGGCACTGGGTTGAAAAAGTGCATCCCACCAACACGCTCGGGATGTTGGCACTTGGCGGCAATCGCCGTCACAGGCAGTGACGATGTGTTCGACGCCAGGATAATCTCCGGCCCACACAATTGATCGAGCCGCTGGAACAATGACTGCTTCACATCCAGCTTTTCAACAACAGCCTCGACCACCACGTTCGCTTTGGCGCAATCCTCCAGACTGTGCGCAACCGAGATGCGGTCCACGGCCGCTTTGGCTTCTGCCGCCCCAAGCCGGCCTTTCTCGACGAGACCAGCCAGCATCTTGGCGATGTAATCTTTCGCGACGCTCGCGGCACCCGGCTTCTCGTCATAGGCGATGACGCGCATGCCCCCCTGGGCGGCCACCTGCACAATGCCGCGGCCCATGGTGCCCGTGCCGATGACGGCGACAGTCAGATTGGCGGCGTGGGCGTCGAACGGCATGGTGGCCTCGTGCAGCAAGGGCGACTTTGCAGCGATAGCATAAGCTGGCGGCGCGACGTGTGAAGTCTCTTTCAGCGCTTTGCTGCGTCGCCGAACTGCAGTTCAGCCAACCGCGCGTAGAGCGCGCCCTTGGCGACGAGATCAGCGTGTGTGCCTTCCTCGACGATGCGGCCCTGGTCGAGAACCAGAATGCGGTCCGCTTCCAGAACCGTCGCTAACCGGTGCGCGATCACCAGGGTCGTCCGGTTGCGCATGACGCCTTCCAGCGCACGCTGCACGGCCACTTCGTTCTCCGCGTCGAGCGCGCTCGTTGCTTCGTCCAGCAGCAGTATGGGCGCGTTGCGCAGGATGGCACGGGCAATGGCAATGCGTTGGCGCTGGCCACCGGACAACGTCACACCACGCTCACCCACCAGCGTGTCATAGCCTTGCGGCAGCGCGCGGATGAAGCCGTCCGCCTCCGCAGCGCGGGCCGCCGCTTCAATGGCAGACCGATCCGCGCCCGGTGCACCGTAGGCGATGTTACCGGCGATCGATTGCGCAAACAGGGCGATATCCTGGGGCACGAGTGCAATGCGCTGACGCACGGCCTGCGGATCGGCCTCGTTCACCGCGACGCCGTCGATGAGGACGCGCCCGGACTGCGGATCGTAAAAGCGCAACAGCAGCGAGAACAGCGTACTTTTGCCTGCGCCCGAAGGGCCGACTATGGCCACCGTCTCGCCCTGCCGGATATCGAAGGACACCCCATCGAGCGCGGGGCTATCCGGTCGCGTCGGATAGCGGAACGTGACATTGTCAAAGCGGATCGTACCACGCGCCGGCTCGGCCAAGGCCACGGGATGAGCGGGTGCCTGGATAGCGGGTGCAATCGCCAGTAGCTCAGCAAGTCGGCCGGCTGAGCCGGCGGCTTGCGCCACTTCGCCCCACACTTCGGCGAGCTCGGCGAGCGCACCGCCGGCAAACAGCGCATAGAGGACAAACTGACTGAGCGTGCCGCCAGTCAGCTCCCCCGTCACCACACGGCTTGCGCCATACCACAGCACGCCGACGATGCTGGCCACCACCAACAGGATCGTCACTGCCGTCAGCACCGCGCGTGACGCAAGGCGACCCCGTGCCGCTTCAAATGCGGTTTCACTGGCAGCCGCAAACTCGGCTCCCACAGGCGCTTCGTTGGTAGAGGCCTGCAGCGTGCGGATCGCGGCGAGGTTCTCGGCGGCGTAGGCCGACGCCTCGGCAAACGTATCCTGAGCTGCCCGCGATTTTCCCGTGACGGCGCGGCCCGCTGCCATCAGCGGCAGCACAATGGCGGGAATTGCCAGCGCCGTCAGACTGGTGAGCCACGGGCTGGTCGCGATCATCATCGCCACCGCGCCGATCAGCATAATCACATTGCGCACGGCCTGGCTCATCGTTGACCCAGAGGCGGCTTTAAGCTGCGTTGTATCCGCGGTCAGCCGGCTCATGATCTCGCCGGAGCGTGTCGTTTCGTAAAACGCTGGTCCGAGGGTGATCAGGTGCTTGAACAGATCCGCGCGCAGGTCCGCCACCACCCGCTCGCCCAACCAATTCACGCAATAAAAGCGTGCCGAACTGGCCACCGCGATGGAGGCCCCCAGCGCAATCAGGAACAGAAACGAACTGTTGATGATCGCGCTATCACCACCCGAAAAGCCCTGATCGATCATGCGGCGCACAGCGATGGGCAACAGCAACATCGCGGCCGCCGAGCCAAGCATCGCCAGCGCCGCCCATGCCAGCATGTGCCGCTGCCGGAGAATGTAGGGCTTCAGCGTCCAAAGGGCTGAGAGCGGTGGCCGCACCTTTTCAGTGGTCGTGGCTACCACGGCTTCCGGGATGGACTCCGCCGCTACCAGCGGACGCACTGGGGCTTCGGTCCTGAGGTTGTGTGGCCCTGCCGTGGGCTGGGGCCCATCCGAGGTCAATACAGCGGTGGAGCGGCGGTCAGCCAATCGAAACGTCCATCAGTTTTCGGGGGGCCGGAGCGCTGCCGACCGAGATTTTCGCACAATGCCAACCGGGCAGGGTGATAGCAAGTGAGGCATAACGGTCAATCGCTCAGTGCCGGGGCTCAGTGCCGGCGAACCAGCCACCCCGTGCGGACCCGCCGAACAATGGCGATGGTCGATGTGTTGGATCAGTTTAATTCAAAATCCACCGTCTCTGATCGTTTGCATTGCAATGAACTGCCATCCTGCTTATCCCATGATCCCGAGGGGCAAATTACCTGAGCAGTGCAGAATGATTACGCAACAAAAGAGCGAAAAATCGCTTCATCAACTCCTGGCTGCGCGACGCGAGATCGCCGAACTCGGAGGCAGGGTGGTGCCTGGCGCATGCTACGGCACCTTGGTGATCCTGGGCGAGCGGCCGCTGGGGTTGTGGAGCATACTTGATGATCAGTATGTGTTCCGCGAACTTGCCAATTACCAGCCTGCCATCACCGTCTCCAGTGCCGCCGAGGCCGTCGAAGTCACCATCGCCCTTATGGTCCTGTGCCGTCAGGGCTGGGCTGAGCGCTTTGGGCCCATCAAAACCGATCAGGCGGCCGCCTGAAGAGTGCGGATCGGCATTGACACCGCTGTGCCAATGCCTACATCTCGATCACACTTTGCTGGCCCGATCCCGGGCGGCGATGCCGAGGAGCCGCAGGAGACCGCCATGAGCGAGCAAACCGTCCACGATTGGATCCGCAAGACCGTGTCGTCGAACGACGTCGTCGTGTTCATGAAGGGCACCAAGCAGTTCCCGCAGTGCGGCTTTTCGGGCCAAGTTGCACAGATCCTGGGCCACGTCGGCGTTGTCTACAAGGACGTCAACGTCTTAGAAGACGCGGGTATTCGCGAAGGTATCAAGTCATTCTCAGACTGGCCGACCATTCCGCAGCTTTATGTCAAGGGCGAGTTCGTCGGCGGCTGCGACATCATTCGCGAGATGTTCCAAGAAGGCGAGCTGACGCAACTCCTCGACGAGAAACATATCCCCTACGACAAGTCCAAATTGTCGGCTTGAACGCTCCCGGATGCCGCGCCTTAAAGCCCCGGCACGAGCGTGCCGGGTATGGCGCGGGAATGGCCGCGAAACTCAGCGATGACAATCCCGTCGTGATCGGACACCATCACGTCGTAGATGCCTGACCGCTCGCCGCGCTGGCGTTCGCGCGCCGTCGCGGTCAACGTCATGCCGAGCTTACCAGGGGCCAGATAGGAAATCTGGCAGTGCTGCGCCACGTGCCGCTGCCCCCGGCTGTTGCAGGCGTAGGCAAACGCGCTATCAGCCAGCGTAAAAATGAAACCGCCGTGAGCGAGGCCGTGGCCGTTGACCATGGCCGCCGTCACGGTCATCGACAGGGCAGCGATCCCTGGCTCCACCCGGACAATGACCATCCCCAGGCCGTTGGTCGCCCGGTCATCGGCCCACATGGCAGCCGCAGATTTTTCCGCAATCTCGGCTGCACTCATCGCCTCGGCCATCGTTCTCAGTGTCTCCCGGCGAATTTCGGTGCCCGCTTTTCAAAGAAAGCCGTCACCCCCTCGGCATAGTCGGGCGCGGTTGCAAGCCGTTGCTGCAGGGTACGCTCGACTTCGAGCTGTTGATCGAGCGTATTGGTCTCGGCTTTAGATAACGCTTCGCGGATCGTCACGAGGGCCGTTGTGGACGACTGGGCAAACTTCTGCGCCATTGCTTCAGCGGCCGGGATCAAGTTCGCGTCGTCAAAAGCCTTATAGATCATGCCCCAGTTCTCAGCTGTCGTGGCATCAATCGGTTCGGCCAGCATGGCGAGCGCGCGTGCCCGCGCCGGACCAACAAGCCGTGGCAAAGTCCAGGTTCCGCCGGCATCCGGCATCAGTCCAATTTTCGCGAACGCCTGCAGAAACTTCGCCGATTTGGCTGCGATCACGATGTCACAAGCGAGCGCGATGTTGGCACCAGCGCCGGCCGCAATTCCATTAACGGCGCAGATAATCGGCACCGGAAACGCTGCCAGGCGGCGGATGAGCGGATTATAGTGCAAGCCCAAGGTGTCATTGAGGTTGGGTGTCTCGCCAGATTTCGCGGTCACGGACCGGTCGCTCAAGTCCTGGCCAGCGCAGAACCCGCGCCCGGCCCCGGTCAGGATCACCGCACGGCACGTCCTGTCAGCCTCCGCTCGATCAAGCGCGGCCTTTAGGTCTGCATGCTGCTGGGCATTGAAACTGTTGAGTTTGTCGGGACGGTTCAGCGTCACGATGTGGTAACCGTCGCGGAGATCGGACGTCACGGTGGATTTCTCGGCGGTCGTCATACGGGCCCCCAGGGCATTCATTGATGGCGCTCGCTGGCGCATGTGCGGCACGATGAGATGCTGGCATAGTTCCAATCGCATCGCAAAAGCCGTCTCTCTCGGACTGTCTTGTGCGCGCCCTTCGCGCTCATAGGTTCCACACGATTGCAAGCGGCAACCGTCCGTCCCTGCCCACGTCTGGAACTAGCTCTTTTGCGGCCCGTAAGTCTTGGATGGCGCCGAAACTTTATCTATAGTAAAGGCGTCGATGGGGGAGTTTGTCACAGCCCAGCTCATTGGCTGCGGGCAGGGCACGTGCGTGCTACGGACCGCGGTCATCAGGATGGGGCAAGGCGCTCTAGCGCTTGGCAATCTGCTGTGCGGCGTAGTCACGAGGACGACCGGTAATGTTCGACGGATGTCGAGGGTTTACGGCGACACGAGACTGCACCGGCAGGGGCGGTGGTGGCAAAATCCCAACTTACGTCAGAAGTCGCGGTGCCGGCGATAAGCTCGGCACCCGCAAGCGCCTCGGACTGGTTGGAGTTGTTGTGGCATGAAATGCAATCCGTTGCGCTGGCTCTGGGGCTTGTTGCCAGTCGTACTGCTGGCTTGGGCGGCAACCCAATTTTCGCGCGCTGACATCGAGACCGATCTCAAAAAGCGGGTCGATAGTCAGCTCTCGTCGTCTGGTTTCAAGTGGCAACAGACCGGTTTTTCTGGCCGCGATGGGCAGATCACTGGTACGGCTGCAGATGAAGCTGACCCTGGCCGCGCCAACGATATCGCGCGCAGCATTTGGGGTGTGCGCATCGTCGAGAATAAAGCGACCGTCGTTGACAAAGTGGACAAGTATCAGTGGTCGGCATCGAAGGCCGGCACGCGGCTGACGCTGGGTGGGTTTGTGCCTAACGACAGTGTCCGCGCTGAAATCGTCAAGACGGCAAAGAGCAATTTCCCTGGTCATGACGTTGTCGATGAAATGAAACTTGCGCGCGGTGTTCCGTCGGATGCTTGGCTGGGTGGTGTCGGCTTTGGATTGAAGCAACTGTCTGGTTTGAAGACTGGTGATGCAAAGCTCGACGGGCTGTCGCTCACTCTGGTCGGCGAGGCGGGCGATAGTAAAGCCTATCGAGCGGTTAAAACTGCGCTTGCCAACGAACTGCCGCGCGGTGTGAAGCTGGGCGACGAGCGGGTGGTGGCTCCGGTTGCAAAACCATTTATCTGGTCGGCCAAGCACAGTGGTGGTCAGGTCTTGCTGTCAGGCTTTGTGCCTGAACGTGCGCGGGCTGACATCATCACAGCGGTCAGGTCGGCGTTTCCAAGGGCAACCGTGACTGACAGGATGGACGTAGCCGAGGGTGCTGCCAACGGGCACGCGGCCGCCGTTACCTCCGCGATCAAAGAACTCGCTCGCCTTGAGGAAGGCAGTGCCGACGTCCGCGATGCGGCCGTTTCGGTGCAAGGTGTGGCGTCTGATCAAGATGTGCAAACCGCTGTTCGGCAAAGCCTAAGCCGCAGCATGCCGCAAGGCTTTCGCTTGACTGAGGCAATCACGGCTCGCGAGAGCGCGCCGAAGCCCATCAGTCCCTACACGACCAGTGCGGTTGCAGACGCCACCGCTGTCGTACTGTCAGGTTATGCACCGACCGAGGCGGCCCGCGATCAGCTGGTGCAATTGGCGCGGCAAAAGTTTCCGGGACGCCGGATCGACAACCGTTTGCAAGTCGCACCCGGCGCGTTTCCAGGATGGCAGAATTGCGTCGATCAGGCCCTTACCGGTGTCGCGCGACTAGGTGCCGGCAAAATTGCTATGACCGACAAGTTGCTCGACGTGGCGGGCGCAACGGACGACGAAGAGCTGGCTGGGGCAGTTCCGCGCGACATCCGGCAGGGTGTCAGGGCAGATTGTGATGCCAACGTGCGCGTTGATGTTTTGGCAGAAGCGGTGCCGGACCTGGTCTGGCGCGCTACTTACAAAGGCAATGATGTCATCCTTGATGGCGATGTCTCGAGTGCGGTCGCCAAAAATGGATTGTTGGCGTCGTCTCAGCGTCTGTTTCCTGGTAAAACAATCGTCGATCGCATGCGGATTATTGAGACGCGATCACGGGCTTGGCCATCGGCGGCGGAGCAGGGCTTGGTTGCGCTAGCCGACCTCAAAGAAGGCAGTGCAACGCTGGTGCGTCAGGATTTGACGGTAACGGGCGAAGCGGCGGATCAATCCACTGTTGATCGGGTCAAATCCCGGCTCGCTCGCGAGCTTGCGAAAGGTTACACGGGCCGCGATCAAATCAAGGTTGCGGTTCTGGCGCCGGCTCCGACACAGCCTCCCCCTGCCGCGACACCCGCACCGGTGCCAACGCCCCCAGCGCCGCGCCTCGATACGACCCAAGCCGCGTGTCAGAGTTCGCTGCAAGCGACGGCGCGCGAGGGGATCATCCGATTTGAGCGCGCCAGTGCCGTGCTGACGCGTGAAAGCTTTCCAACCCTGGACAAGCTGGCCTCGGCCGCTCGCGCCTGTGGCTCGGTGGTGATCGAGATCGAGGGCCACACTGACGCTGAAGGAACCCCCGACCGGAACCAAAAACTCTCAGACCGGCGCGCACAATCCGTGGTCGATTATCTGACACGGTCCGGGGTTGATCGACAGCAGCTTAACGCGATCGGCTATGGCGAAACGCGGCCGCTCGTGCCCAACGATACGTCCGACAATCGCGCTAAGAACCGCCGCATCGAATTCACTGCAAAGCCGCGCTGAACACATGACAGCGGCAGCCGCACGCACCATTCGGCGCGGCGCGCACAACCTGGAATACGACGATGGACTATCTGCTGATCAAGCTTTGGTACTGGGTTCTGCTGGCCGGCGGAATTGGATTTGCGACGGGCTGGCTATCCTGTTCGCCAAGCAATCGGGACTGAACGAAATCGTCTGATCTTTGCTGATGTGCCATGTCCCAGCGCCTGATCTCAGCGTGCCTGATTTCAAACTGGAGCCGGTATCAAAAGTAAAGCGGTGCGCGCACATGCACAGTGGTTGGTGACTGTTCTGAGCAGTCTCGTGCGGCACCTTGGGACTATTTGGAGAGTTGGGAATGACCGCGCTGCTGCTTCAGACATTACTATTGATGATACCTGCTTTTTTTGTGGGTGCCGCGCTGGCGTGCGGGCTGCGTCGCTGGATGAGCGCAGATCAACCCGCCCGCGCCGCCATGCCTCCCCTCACTACAACAGCCGCACCCGTCGAG
>JANNEU010000476.1:0-3232 GCA_031379035.1 Hyphomicrobiaceae bacterium
GACCCGAAGTATGGCGTTCTAGATGCCTGGAACCGAATCCATGATGCACGCAGTGTTGTCGTGTGTGACGCTGGTTGCTTCACAACCGGATCTGAGAAGAACCCGACACTAACAATCATGGCGTTGGCTGCACGCGCTGCCGCCCGCCTCGCTCATGATCTCAAACACAGCGGCGATCCGTCATGAAGATTGTCCCGTTAGGCCGCACCGGTCTCTTGGTCTCGCAGATCGGTTTCGGCGGATCGCGGATTGGTGGAATTTTTGCAGGGTCGGACGGAAGGAGCCAGGCACTCGATGCCCTTCGCGGCGCCTACGAGGCTGGTATCACGTTTTATGATACGGCCGACATGTATGCGCAGGGTGAAAGTGAAGCGCTGATTGGCACGGCGTTTCGGGGGTGCCGCGATCGCGTCGTGATCGCGACGAAGGGGGGATACTGTCTGCCGGCGCAGCGTAAACTCATCGCCCGCATCAAGCCGCTGATCAGGCCGATCGCGCAAAGCCTTGGATTGAAGCGGACGCATTTGCCATCGAGCATCTCCGGGCGGCTGCAGCAGGACTTTTCGCCGGCCTACTTGACCCAGGCCGTTGAAGCCAGCCTCAAGCGGCTACAGACGGACTACATCGATGTCTATCAGCTGCACAGCCCAAGCATGACGTTCATGCGCAGCGAGATGTTCGACAAGGCCCTCGCGACGCTCGAGCGCTTAAAGTCTGCGGGGAAAATCCGCTCCTATGGCATCGCGACCGAAACCCACGACGATGCCCCGACCGGCGTCCGTGTGAGCGGGATCGGAACAGTGCAACTCGGCTTTGGCCTGCTTGATCTTGAGCCCCTCGCGGCGGGCACATTGACGGCGGCCGCCGATCGCGGTGTCGGTGTGATCGCTCGCGGCTGCTTTGGCGGCGGGCTCTTGAAAGATGGCCTGAATGCTCATCAGTTGCAAAAGCTCACGACTAAGTCGGACCGCATTCTCGCTTTGAAGGCCCAGAGCCAGAATGCTGGTCGCCCCCTGCTTGAGACAGCGCTTCAATTCTGCCTTGCGACCGCTGGGGTCGCTGTGACCTTACTCGGTATGCATTCGAAATTGCACGTGCGCGACAATCTTCGCTACTACTATGCCCCTGCTTTGTCGGCGGAAGAATATGCGACTGTGCAACATGAACCGTTCCGCGTCGGCAACCGGAGCATATGAACAAATTGTCGAGGCAATGCCGATACTGAGCAATGCCTGTAATGAATTGCAACAGTTGGACCATCAGGAAATGTGGATGTGGTCGAGAATTTAGTGATCCTACTCTCAGTAGTTCATGTGCTGTTGCTGATCTTGGCGACCGGCATGCTCGTGCTTGTTGCGGTGCTCTTGACAGAAGTAGTTGCAGGTTTGCGCGGGGCCCGGGGTGCCAACAGTGTCTCTGATCGCGCGCACGTTTCATTCGTCGTTGTCATGCCGGCGCACAACGAGGTCGGCACCATCGAGATGACGCTTGCGTCTCTCATCCCGGAGATCGGTGATCGCGGCCAGGTCTTGGTGGTTGCCGACAACTGCACGGATGAGACGGCCGCTGTCAGCACCGCAGCCGGTGCTCAAGTCATTTCGCGTCACGATCCCGACAGGCGCGGTAAAGGTTATGCGCTTGGGTTCGCCATGCGCAAACTCGCATCAGCTCCGCCCGATGTTGTTATTATCCTAGACGCCGACTGCATTCCGGCTCCGGGAACGATTGGTCAACTTGTTGCCAATTGTTACCGTCTTCAACGGCCACTTCAGGCCCGCTACGAATTGGCAAAGCTTGATCGCGGAGGTGACACCATGGCGAGCGTCGGCCTGCTGGCTTGGCGCGTCAAAAATCTACTGCGGCCAGCAGGTCTCTCAAACCTAGGTTTGCCGTGCCTCCTGATGGGAACAGGCATGGCACTTCCCTGGGTGGCGCTCGCAAAATGCAACCTTGAAACCGGGCATCTCGTGGAAGACATGGTGCTCGGTCTTGAACTCACGAACGCTGGTTATCCACCGCGCTTCATGCCAGACCTTTGCGTGGTCAGCGCCTTGCCGCCGAGTGCCGAAGGCCGAGACTCACAACGCGCCCGCTGGGAGACCGGCCATCTCCAGGTGATACTCCAGCTCCTGCCCCGCTTCCTGGTGCGCGGAATCGTGCACGCTAAACCGCCGCTTATTGCGTTAGCGCTGCACGCCGCAGTGCCGCCACTTGCATTGCTGTCTATGCTCCTTTTCACCACCGTCGCTGCTTCCGCACTGATCGCGGTGGCGGGCGGCTCTATGATGGCACTCACAACGGCGTCGACCGCTTCGGTTGCCGCACTGCTTGCGCTGTTTCTGTCCTGGCACAAGATGGGCCGGGACCTGCTTTCGATCCGGGAACTCTTACAATTGCCCGTCTATGTCCTCTCAAAGGTTCGCATCTACTGGCGCGCGATTTCAGGCCGGCCCATGCAATGGGTCCGATCCAAACGGGACTGACCACTGCCGAGGCGTTTGCCAGACTTGTCGCGATCCAGTGACCCGACAACATCCGCGAGCAATTGGATTGACGTGTCATCTCCACAACGCCGCCAACGGCGGCGCTACGCTCCACGTGCTCGGCACGAGGCAGCCTTGACGACAAAAGCGGCAGATCGATTGCTGCGCTGGACGCTTGCAAACACTATTTCAGCGCGTGCGGGTCGCGCCACAGTGCGGCGGCGGGAAAGCTCGCCCGGATGATTGTTTGGCGTTCGTCGAATACGGTGCGCATGGTGAGAGCGTTGCTACGCACTGCCGTGACACAACGTCTGGTGCTGCCGGAATAGAGCCGTACGATATCGCCAACTTGGATGGGTCCTATTGGTGTTTGCGGCGCTACCGGTTTCACTATTGTGCCATGAGTAAACTCGTATCGTGGCTGAAGGGCCGTAAGCGGTGCCCCGCCCCACATGCTTAACGCACAAGGTTAACGCCCGCGGCGGCCCGCGCGCCCCTGCGCGCAAACAGTAATGCGCGCCCCTGCGCGCAAACGGCAACGCGCGCGGCGGCCGGCTCGCGCGAACGCGTGTCCGCGCGCGCCAACAAGAACGTGTCGGCGCGGGCAAAAAATACGTAGAGCGCGATGGCGCCGCCGCGGGGCTTGCACCCGCTTCGCTTGTCAGGGCTTTCACCTGCTCGCTGGTCAGGGCTTGCACCTGCGCGCTCGTCGGCACTTTCAACCGCTTCAGTTCGTGGCCGCCTT
Source organism: Hyphomicrobiaceae bacterium (assembly GCA_031379035.1). GTDB lineage: Bacteria > Pseudomonadota > Alphaproteobacteria > Rhizobiales > Hyphomicrobiaceae > JABFRJ01. The sequence goes on from JANNEU010000476.1 coordinate 3,229, forward strand.
TCAG
>JANNEU010000477.1:0-6784 GCA_031379035.1 Hyphomicrobiaceae bacterium
CGGCGACTTCAGACATGGGCGCGAGCAGCGGCAGACCACCCGCCGCGCTCGTGACAGTCTCGTAGGCGATGCAGGTCGCGCCGCTGGCGACGAGATCTTTGGTCTGAGCTGGATCGGGGGCCAGATGCAGGTAGGTGAACAACACCTGACCCTGGCGCAGCATTTTGCGCTCAGCGGCCTGCGGTTCCTTGACCTTCACGATCATGTCGGCCGCGGCGAAGATGTCTTTTGCCGCGCTCGCAATGGTGGCACCGGCTTTAATGTAGTCGTCGTCGCCAGCACCGATGCCGGCACCGGCACCCGTTTCCACCAACACCTTGTGGCCGTGGGCCGTGATCTCGCGCACGCTCGTCGGTGTCAGGCCGACGCGGTACTCGCGGACCTTGATTTCCTTTGGCACGCCGATCAGCATGGGAAACTCCTGCGGGTTCGAGCGGCTGTGACAGTGCCGCCGCCCACAGGCTAGCTGCGGACGCGTGGTGGGGCTTGCCAAAAATGACAGTCCTTTCGGCAATTGACTGAAGAAAATTCTGGAAATCGAGCCGAACTCGCAATATTCTCCGAAATTATGGACAAGATCGACAAGAAGCTGCTGTCGCAGCTCCAGCAGGACTGCCAGCGTTCGGTGGCCGACATGGGGTCCGAAGTGGGGCTGTCACCCTCGGCGTGCCACCGCCGGATCAAGCAGCTCGAAGCGGATAAGATCATCACCGGCTATGGCGCGCGGGTCGATCCCAAGGCGATCGGCTATGCCATGCAACTCTTCATCGAGGTGACGCTGACTTCCCAGAAGGCGAGCGATCTTGACGCGTTCGAACGGGCGACCGCAGGCGTGCCGGAAATCATTGAGTGCTATCTGATGGCGGGCGGCACCGACTATCTGCTGCGCGTGGTGGCGCATGATGTCGAGGACTTCGAACGCATCCATCGCGAGCGTCTGGCCAAGATGCCTCACATCGCGCGCATGCAGTCGCGGCTGGTGCTGCGATCAGTGCGGGCGCTGACGGGGTATCCGGTGGGATGAGGATTGGAATCCCCTCCCCGTTGTCCTTCAAAACGGAGAAGGGATTCCAATCCCTTCACAACATATTGTGCGCGCCGTCGCAGAACGGCATGTCGTCGGACGCTTTGCAGCCGCAGAGGTTATACATCGCGGTCGTGTCGGCAGTGAACTTCACCGGGGAAAGCGACGAACCTTTGTGGCTGCCGTCGCAAAACGGCTGGTTCTTGGAATGGCCGCAGCTGCACCAGAAGTAGGATTTTCCGGCTTCAAGCTGCATCTGGTAGGGGCCCTTCTGGGCGATCTTGGGTTCGTCGGCCATGGCGCATTTGCTCCCGAGGACTTCTGAATTGGGTGGTAAGTGACGCTGACGGACACTGTCAACCAGTGCGTCGGGCAGTGCGTCGGGCCCGCAAGCGTTATGACCGGCGGATGTCGCGCTGAATGATCGGCGATCCGGGCGCTGGGCGGCAGGTTGAGCTGGCACCGTCCCAGAGCCCACCGGCAGCGGTGCAGTCATTGACCAGGCGCGCGCGCGATTGTTGCCAGACTGCCAGCGCTGCAATCAACACCACAAGTGCGCCGGCAATGAGGGCTCGGTTCACGGCCGGCCACCTCCGGCACGCGCGCCGAACTTGTCGCGCCAGGCGTGCTGTGCGCCCGGAAACGGCAAGGCCGTCGCTTCATAGACGCCACGGGCGATGGCGCGGGCGAGGCAGTCGCCGGCGGCCATGCCGATTTCAGTGAGGGCGACGTTTTCGGCATCCGCCGGCAATGCACGCCGCTGCGTTGCGCATGCGAAAACTGTGTCGCCGTCGCTGGGGGCGTGAGCGGGACGGATCGCGCGGGCGAGGCCATCATCGGCCATGATGGCGAGGCGCTTCGCCTGCGCCTTGGTCAGGATGGCGTCGGTGGCAACGACGGCGATGGTTGTTGACGGCGGCGCGCCGCCCTTCATGCGCAAGCGGAGAGCCGATGGATCGATCTTTGACGGCAGGCCTAAGCCACCAAATTCGCTGCCATGCTCGACGGCAGCCGCCCAGAAGTGAGGCCCGTCGCCGACCGTCGCAACGCCGACTGCGTTGACAACGGCGATGGCACCGACAGTGAAGCCTGTTGCTGTCACTTGGCTCGCCGAGCCAAGCCCGCCCTTTAGATTGGCCGTGGTCGCGCCGTAGCCGCCGCCAACGGTGCCAAGTTCGAATTTGCCGCTCGCAGCAGCTTCCGCCGAACGCTGGCCAAGCGACCAATAGATCGGTTCCATGCCCCAATCTTTGTCACCGCCATTGAGCAGGTCGAACGTGATCGCCTGCGCGACAGTGGGAATGAGCGCGCTGCCGATGCGGAAACCGATCCCACGCGCACGCAGAACCGCCATAACCCCGCCGGCGGCATCCAGGCCATAGGCGGAACCTCCGGAGAGCACGAAGGCGAATGTACTGGGACGGGACATCTCCGGTTCCAGCATCGCGGTATCGCGCGTGCCGGGTGCGCCGCCGCGCACGACGACAGAGGCCACACTGGGCTCGTCAACGAGGATGGTTGTGACGCCAGTGGCGCGGGCGGTGTCGTGCGCGTTGCCGACGCGGATGCCGGGGACGTCGGTGATGAGATTAATTGGCATAGGTTATCTCGTGGGGCTACGTGTGTGATGGCGGGCCAACGCAAGGGGGCGGCGCGCCGGCATCTCAGCCCTGCTCATAGTAGGCAAGGCAAGGGTGTAGGCAAGGCAAGGGGGTAATCAAGGCAAGGGGGCTGTGCAGGCGAGAGTCGTTCGTTAGCGGGGCTTGCGCACGAAAGCCACTTGAACAGCAACGCCGGGCACCACATCACGGGACGTGCCGAAGGATGTTGTGACGTAGTCGAGGTGCTCGTACAGCGCCGCTAGCGCCGCCGGAACAATGGCTGCGAAACGGGTGTAGCCGTGCCGCGCGGCCTCCTGCTCGGTATGTTGGATTAACTGGCGGGCAATGCCGCGACCTTGGAACAGTGGCAAGACGAACAGCGAACCAATACGTGCCGCGTGCCCGCGATCATCACTGGCGCTCCAGGCGCACGTGCCAACGATATCGCCATTCAGCAGCGCGACCTGGGTCGCTTTCGCGATGAGGTCGGTCACGTAGGTGCTTGAGTAAATGGTGCTGACGGCTTGCGTGACGTCGTTTGCATCGATCAGGCGTTCGTTGAGCGCGCGGATGGCTGATGCGTGGACGTGACGGATGGTCGAATAGTCATCGATGCCGGCTAGCCTGAACTGCAGGTTAGGGCCGATTGTCAAATCCGACGATGCACGCCCGTCCTGCATGGAGCGACCTGCTCTGGAAGTCGATGATTCCGGGCGCGCACAGCGACCACACGGAACGGTTATCGACTAAATAGGTCGAAAAATAGTTTCACCAATATGACATGAAACATCCGTGGCCGGCAAATCTCTGCACGTCAGTTGTAAAAATCGTTGCGGGCGTTGATGATAGTGCGCGTTAGGGAAGTTTTGTTGCAGCGCGCACTGCCGGGCCCGGAGGCGGCACGCCGGGGGTGCCGGCAGGCGCTTCCGCCTTCTTTTCGCCGGCTGCTGGGACGTATTCGGCTTCCTTGCAGGAGCAGCCGTTGACGTATTCCTTCGTGTATTTGAAGGCGCTTTTTAGATTGGTGTACGGTGTTTGCGATTTTACCGAAATGGCCTGTTTGATGTCTGCACCGGGGTTCTGATGGTAGTAAAGTTCTACCGGTGCCGCACAGCGTGACTGGCACTGGTCGGCGTCGCGACCGAAGTGGTTCGGCAGCGTCGAGAAGCTCACGGGAAAAAAGAAGCCATCGCACAGCCGGACGCAGACCGTGCGGTAAGTGGCAAATGGCAAGGCACCAAAATTGTTCTCGCTGCGCGGGCTATCGTCCTCGGAACCGCCAAAGATGGAACCGCCGTCGCGCTTACGCGCTTCCTGCACATACTGCGCCCCGCAGCCGTTGCGGGCTAATTCACGAATGATGTCGTCCTGGTATGAGCGCTCCGACGTGCCCTCAGTCTGCTGGCGCAGGATAGACAATTCGGAGAGGCGGCGTTTGGACGTCTCCAGCTGGTTGACGGCCTGAATGCATTGCGGCGTCCGGCGAAGGGTCTTGGAGAACAGGAAGTATTCGTAGCATTCGCCGCGATCAAGTTGGGTCTGCGCTTGGTTTGCCGCGCGTTCGTTCTGGCGGATTTCATCTTCGATCTTGGGCAACTGGCTGCGGCCCTGGTTGCCACGCTGGCCTTCGGCGACGAGGCGCTGTTCGAGCTGTACGCAGATCGGACCGGTGTTGCTCTGAGGGCGACCGGCTTGCTGACCTGGCGGGGGGAGGGTCGCCGCAGGCGGGATCGGCGCAGGTGGTGTGCGATAGACGGACGCTGGCGGTCGCGGCGGCTCGGAATTAGAAAACGGCCACCAGCCTTGGGCGGAGGCGGGGACTGCGGTGAGACACAGCACTGCCGCCGCCTGAGCCAAGGCTCGCGCGGAACGGACTTTCGACCGTGTGCCGTCCAGTGTCATTGCGGCTCCAGCGCCCCCGGCGCTTTTATGGGACTAGCGGCTATGGGACCAGCGGCGGTGTCCTCTGGAAGTCTTCTGGGTGTCCTCTGGATGTCTTCTGGTGATCATCCTCTCCCGCCACACGGTTCCCGAGCATGTGCGTAACTGTGTTCGCCCTACCGGGTCAATGCAGCGCAAATACGGCGTTGGGGATGATCCACAGAGTGGATTGGGTGGTTTTGCGTTGAAAGTCTGCGGCGCTACCCAAGCCAACTGGCAGTCGCGATGGCTGCCAGCGCCAGCGCGCCGACCCAGAGCGCGCGGGTTTGCCAGCGGCGTTGGTAGGAGTCGGCTGCGGCGAGACGGTCAACGGTGTGGTCGTCGAGCCGCCAGCCGTCGCGGGACATGGCGGAGAGCGACAGCGCAGCTTTTTCGGCCTGTTCAAGTACGCGGGGCATATCGGCGAGCACGCGACCCATCACCTCAGCGCCAGCACCCGCTTCACGGACACGACCGCCGAGCCCGAGATTATCTTCGATCCAGGTGCGCGCGATGGGCTCGGCTGCCGTCCACATATCGAGCGTGGGATCGAGGCCGCGCGCGACGCCTTCGACGATCACCATGGACTTTTGCAACAGGATCAGTTCCGGCCGGGTCTCCATGTCGAACACGTCGGTGTAGGCAAACAGCTGGCCGAGCAGGTCGGCCATGGAAATCTCATCAGCCTTGCGGCCGTGGATCGGCTCGCCGATGGCGCGCATGGCCTGGGCAAATACGGCGACGGAGTGATGCGGTGGCACGTAACCGGCGTCGAAGTGCACTTGCGCTGCGCGACGGTAATCGCGTGTGATCAGGCCGTGCAGAATTTCTGCCAGGAAGCGGCGTTCCGTTGGACCTAAGCGGCCGACAATGCCGAAGTCGACGGCGGCAATGGTGCCATCCGGTTCGACCAGCAGATTGCCCTGGTGCATATCGCCGTGAAAAAAGCCGTCGCGCATGGCGTGGCGCAGGAAGGCGCGCATGACGGTCTGGCCAAGCGCTTTCAGGTCGTGGTTGGCGGCGGTGAGTTTGGCTGTGTCGCCGATGGCGATGCCATCGATCCACTCGATGGTGAGGATGCGGCGGCTGGTGCGTTTCCAGTCGACATCGGGGACGCGGAACCTGCCATCTGGGAGCGTGCGATCATTGCCAATGTTGTCGGCCATCTCGGAGATGGCGGCGGCTTCCAGCCGCAGATCCATTTCCAATTGCGTCGTATCGGCGAGGTTTTTGACGACGGCGAGCGGCTGCAAGCGGCGCGCTGGCGCGTAGAACTTTTCGATGAGCCCGGCGGCGAAACGATAACTATCGAGATCGGCGCGGAAGCGGCGTTCGACGTTGGGGCGCAGGACTTTGACGGCGACGGTGCGCCGCGCGCCAGTCGTACGATCAATCGTGACGGCCTTGTGCACCTGGGCAATGGAGGCTGCGGCGATAGCCGGGCCGAACTCGGCGAAATGATCTTCGAGCTTGCCACCGAGCGCCTCTTCGACTGCACGGCGGGCTTCGGCCATGCTGAAGGGCGGCAGCTTATCTTGCAGGTGCGAGAGATCGCGCGCCAGCTTGGGGCCGATCAGATCGCCACGGGTGGCGAGGAATTGCCCGAGTTTGATGTAGGACGGGCCAAGCTTGGTGAGCGCCGTTGCAACGCGTGTCTCGCGCGGTTTGCCGAGGCGCAGCGGCCAGGTGAGCCAGCGGATGGGCGCGGTGGCCCACAGCGCGAGCCGGATCGGCAACGGCGGCGTGACGCCCTTCGGCACGAACTCGACGCCATGCTGCGCCAGCACAAAGCCAGCGCGGCCGAGACGAAAGAGATTGAGAAGGGAAGATGCCACGGGGGTCGGATCGGTCCTGCGGAGGGCTGCGCTGGGTTGTCTCTCTGGCGCTTATGGCCGTGTTCGCGAGGGTTGGGAACGGGGCAGGGTGTCCGGATGAAAGTGGGGGCGAAAATGGGGACAGCCACCTTTGGTGCGACCTGCCCGCAAGCCCTGCATCGGGGGTGCCCAAAGGTGGCTGGCCCCATTTTCGGTGGCCCCATTTTCGTTGCCAACCGGCATGGTTAATCCGCGCCGCCAAACTGATACGTCTTCACTTAGAGAAAATACGTAGAGCGCGATGGCGCCGCCGCGGGGCTTGCACCCGCTTCGCTTGTCAGGGCTTTCACCTGCTCGCTGGTCAGGGCTTGCACCTGCGCGCTCGTCGGCACTTTCAACCGCTTCAGTTCGTGGCCGCCTTTCAG
>JANNEU010000486.1:0-13166 GCA_031379035.1 Hyphomicrobiaceae bacterium
GCGCAGTTGCCGCTGCCGCCCATGCTGATGTTCGAGCGGATCACATCAGTTACAGAGACAGGCGGAGCACACGGCAAGGGCCAAATATCGGCTGAGTTCGATATCGCTGGAAACCCGGCGACGGACTGGTTTTTCTCCTGTCATTTCAACAATGATCCGGTCATGCCGGGGTGCCTCGGTCTGGACGCGCTTTGGCAGCTGACGGGTTTCTACCTCGGTTGGCTTGGCGCACCAGGACGTGGGCGTGCGCGGGGCGTCGGCGAGGTCAAATTTACCGGCATGGTCACGCCAAAGGTGAAGCGCCTCGAATATGTCATCGATTTCAAGTCAATCATCTTGCGGAAACTCAAGCTTGCGGTCGCCGACGGCGTCATGAAAGCCGATGGCGAGGTCTTCTATCAGGCAACGGATCTCAAGGTGTTTCTCGAGCCTGCAGCTGCAGGCTGATATCCTGTTAATCAGGTGGCCGAGTTGAACAGGTCTAAACGTGTAGCGTGTGCAGCGAGGCTAGTCCGCCGCATATCGCGCCCACATTCGAACCAGAGGGTCTGACATGAGACGCGTCGTCGTCACGGGCATGGGAATCGTGTCCTCTATCGGCAACAACACGCAGGAGGTCACGGCCTCGCTGCGCGAAGCCAAATCGGGCGTCGTGCGCGCCGAAAAGTACGCCGAAATGGGCTTCAAGTGCCAAGTTCATGGAGAGCCGAAGCTCGATTGGGCCGCCGCAGTGCCCCGCAAACCAAAACGCTTCATGGAGACCGGTGTCGCCTGGAACTATATCGCCATGGAGCAAGCCATCCGTGACGCGGGGCTCGAAGCGAGCGACGTCGTGAACGAGCGCACGGGGATTATCGTGGGCTCGGGTGGGCCTTCGACGCTAGCAATCGTCAACGCCGCTGATGTCACTCGTGCCAACAAGTCACCCAAAAAGATCGGCCCCTTTGAGGTGCCCAAGGCGATGTGTTCCGGTCCATCGGCCGTGCTCGCCACGTCGTTCCAGATCAAGGGTATAAATTACTCGATCACGTCGGCCTGCTCCACCAGCGCTCACTGCATCGGCAACGCCACGGAGATGATTCAGTACGGCAAGCAAGACGTGATGTTCGCTGGCGGTTGCGAGGAGCTGGAGTGGACCCTGTCGTCGTTATTCGATGCTATGGGTGCCATGAGTTCGCGGTTCAACGATACCCCGTCCAGGGCCAGCCGCGCCTATGACAAAAACCGCGACGGCTTTGTCATCGCAGGTGGCGCGGGCATGCTCGTGCTTGAGGAACTGGAACGGGCCAAAGCGCGCGGTGCCAAGATCTATGGTGAAGTCGCCGGTTATGGGGCGACCTCGGACGGGTTTGACATGGTTGCACCGTCTGGCGAAGGTGCCGTCCGCTGCATGCGGTTGGCCATGAAGGGTTTCGACGGCAAGGGCACGCCCAAAATCGACTACATCAATCCCCATGGAACTGGCACTCCAGTGGGCGATGAGCGTGAGATCACCGCTATCCGTGAGGTCTTTGGTGCGGACAACTCACCCTACATCTCATCGACTAAGTCGCTGACAGGCCACTCGCTGGGTGCCATCGGCGTTCAAGAGGCGATCTTCTCGCTGATCATGCTCAACAATGGCTTCCTCTGTGAAAGTGCCCACATCGAGGAAATCGACCCAGCCTTTGCAGACATGCCGATCCTGCGTGAGCGCAAGGAAATCTCGGGTCTTAACTGTGTCATGTCGAACAGTTTCGGATTTGGCGGGACTAATGCGACTTTGATGTTCAAGCGGCTGGATGGTTAATCCCGACGGCATCCTCGCCTTATGTGGCAGCCGCAGTAAAGAGCTGTGGCCACGAATTGAGATGCAATGGGTGAAGTCCACAGAAGCGAGGCTTTTAAAGGCCTCCTCGACCGGAGCGCGTGGAAACGCGTCGCGCGGATTGCAAAGAGACGAAAGCGAGCGACCATGAACAGCCGAGACATCGCCACACCCGGCCCCATTATGGCGGGGAAGCGCGGCTTGATTATGGGCGTCGCAAATGAGCGATCCATCGCCTGGGGCATTGCCCGCGTCGTGGCTGGACAAGGAGCGAAGCTCGCGTTTACGTATCAAGGCGACGCCTTTGGTCGCCGGGCAATTCCGCTCGCCGAAAGCGTCAAGTCCGAGATCATTGAGCCGTGTGATGTGAACGACATCGCCAGCGTCGACGCCGTCTTCAAAAAGATTGATAGCACTTGGGGTGGGCTCGACTTTGTCGTGCACGCACTGGCCTTCTCAGATCGCAAAGAACTTGGCGGACGGTACTCAGACACATCGCGCGAAAACTTCGTGAACTCGATGGTGATCTCCTGCTTCTCGTTCACCGAGATCGCCAAGCGCGCAGCGCCGTTGATGAAAGACGGCGGCTCGCTGTTGACGCTCACCTATGGCGGCGCAACCCGTGTTGTGCCTTCCTACAACGTGATGGGCGTTGCCAAGGCGGCCTTAGAAGCCAGCGTGCGCTATCTTGCAGCTGACCTCGGCCCGCAGGGCATTCGTGTCAACGCACTCTCAGCAGGACCGATGCGCACTCTGGCAGGTGCCGCAATCTCCGACGCGCGGGTGATCTTCAACTACCAGGCAGCGCATGCACCGCTACGGCGCACGCCGCATCTGGACGAAGTCGGCGGCTCGGCACTCTACCTCTTGTCAGACCTCGGTGGCGGCGTGACGGGCGAAACGCATTTCGTTGATTGCGGTTATAACGTCATCTCAATGCCGACCCTTGAGGCCCTCAAAGTGCACGATGAGGTGGCTGCGGCGGCGACGAAGAAGTAACAGCCCTTTGCCACACGCCATCGCAGACGCAACAAAGACGCGGGTCATTTTTGATACCGACTGCGTGCTGTGCAGTGCAATGGTCCATTTTATCTTGCTTCGCGAGCGTGCGCCGACCATCCTATTCGTCAGCGCATGGTCGCCGACAGGTTTGCGGCTGGCGTCAGAGCACGGACTCACCCGCGCTGACCTCAACGACACTTTTCTTGTGCTCGAGAACGGCAGCGGACTGATCAAGTCAGATGGTGCAATTGCAATCCTGCGGCATCTGCGTGCCCCCTGGTCCTGGGGCCAGGGCATACGCGTTGTACCGCGCGGCCTGAGAGACGGCTTGTACATGCTCATCGCCCGCCGCCGCTATCGATGGTTTGGCAAAAAGACCAACTGCTTTCTGCCTCCAGCTCAGATGCGCGCGCGGTTCATCGACACATAAGAGTCAATCGCGTCATGTCGGCTGACGCGTTTGTTGTCGCCCGCGATGCGCCATCAGAAGGCCGATCCAGGGGGGCGATTCCAGAAACCATCCGCACCCATCACGTTTTAACTTTCCTATGGTTGCTGCAGAGCCCTTCCCCAGCAGCATGCAGCGGTTTATAGGCTTATCAAGAGACATATTGGCGTCGTCCACCCTGGCGCGGCCCCCGCAGGTAACGGGAACATTCTGTGACTTTCGGCGATCTCGAGCATTGGGTGAGGCAAACGCGCAGCCGATTGGCCGTGTGGCTGATTGGCCTGAGCCGGTATCAGAAGCGTACCCTGGTTGTCGCTGCAGATAGTGCTATTCTTGCGACCGCCATCTGGTTGTCGTTCGCACTGCGGTATGGGTGGGCCTATACCCCTGAGGATTGGCGATTCCGCGTTCTTATGATGTCGGTGCCGGTATTGGGCGTCCTGGCATTTGCAGAGTTCGGGCTCTATCGGCTCGTGACACGCTACATTGGTGGCCGCGCGGTCAATCGCATCGCGGGGGCACTTGCGCTCTCGATTCTGATCTGGGCGTTGCTCATCTTCATGACAGGCCTGCAAGGCACGCCGCGAACGGCAATGGTGCTCTATTGGGTACTTGGGACGTCGGGTACGCTGCTCATGCGCCAAGTCGCGGCTCGCGTGCTCAATCGTACCGCGCCAGTTGCCATCAGCGCTGACCGCGCCGAGATTCATGTTCTTATCTGGGGTGCAGGACCGCTCGGATTGCAGCTCGCAGAAGCACTTGAGCGTTCTGATCGATACCGCTGCCATGGCTTTATCGACATGAACAGCAATTTGTGGGGCCAGTATGTCGGCGGCAACAAGGTCTTCCGCCCTGAACGCCTGGCAAGCCTTATCGAACGTCACAGTGTTGAGGAGGTGCTGCTCGCGCTCCCTCATGCGACGCGGCAAGAACGCGCTGAAGTCCTGCACCATTTAGAGCCGCACCCGGTAGCCGTTCGAACACTCCCACAACTGGAGGATATTGCGTCAGGCCGGGTCACCGTCAGCAGTCTTCGGGCCGTTGAGGCAGAAGATCTGTTGGGTCGTGACCCGGTACCGCCTGATCAGATCCTGCTGGCCCGCTGCGTGGCTGCAAAGAACGTCATGGTGACGGGCGCGGGCGGTTCCATTGGGTCGGAATTGGTACGCCAGATTGTCCGGCAAGGGCCGCGTGCCCTGGTGCTCTTTGAAGCCTCCGAAAATGCGCTCTATGAAATTGAGAGCGAAGTCCGACTTATTATCTCGACGCTGACGGCTGGTGCGCCTCGCCCGGCTATCGTTCCTGTCCTCGGCTCGGTCCTGGATGCAGAACTCGTCGCACGCACGATCGAGACCCACGCCATCCATACGATTTATCATGCTGCCGCGTTCAAGCATGTGCCGATCGTCGAGGCCAATCCTGTGGTTGGCTTCAGAAACAACACGTTCGGCACCTTGACGGTCGCAGACGCCGCCGAACGGGCAGGCGTTGAGCGCTTCGTCCTGATTTCAACGGACAAAGCCGTGCGGCCATCAAGCCTCATGGGTGCAAGCAAGCGGCTGGCTGAAATGGTGCTGCAGGCTCGGGCCGACGAACCGGGTCAGCGCACTACTTTTACGATGGTCCGTTTTGGCAACGTACTCGATAGTTCCGGCTCGGTTGTCCGCCTGTTCCGTAAGCAGATCGCTCGCGGCGGCCCGGTCACGGTAACGCATCCCGGCATGATCCGCTATTTTATGTCGATCCCGGAGGCTGCGACGTTGGTCATTCAAGCGGGAGCGATGGCAACCGGCGGCGAGGTGTTCGTCCTCGATATGGGTGAACCGGTCAAGATCGACGATCTCGCACGGTCCATGGTGCGCCTGATGGGCCGGGAGGTGCGGGACACGGCTAATCCTCAAGGCGATATCGAAATTGCATATGTGGGTCTACGGCCCGGTGAAAAGCTACGCGAAGAACTCTTGATAGGAGCGAATACCGCCGGCACGGAACATCCGCGCATTCAACGCAGCATGGAGCCTTACCTCGCCGTCGATAAGCTGGAGCACGTGCTGGAGCAGCTGCACACCGCCCTGGCCGGCGGAGAACCAATGGTCCTACAGGACCTGCTTCATCGCACGGTCGAGGGCTACCATGTCGGCGGGGCCTCCGCGGCCGACGATCCCGCACCCCCGCCCACCGAATGGCATCCGGGTACGACGACCGTGCATTAGAGTGCTTCCGGGAAAAGTGTGTGCGGTTTTCCCGATAAGAAGCACGACAAAACAAACAGCTAGGGTCGTTCCTCGATTCCAACAAGAGCGGAACGAACCTAGTGCACACCCTTATCGAACGGCCCGGCTCGCTGGTCGATCCACGCGGAACGTACTCATGCCTTTCTGAGCGCATTCGCCGAGGTGTTCCGCCGAGGTATTCCACTTGTAAGCAGCGGGGGACTTTGCTAGACGAGCCAACGTTGCCATCGACGTGCCCAGTGTGGTGCGCCGGCGGGACATGTCGTGAGCGGTCATGGCGGAATTGGTAGACGCACTACCTTGAGGTGGTAGCGCTGGAAACGGCGTGGAGGTTCGAGTCCTCTTGACCGCACCATTTTTATTGGAATTTTTTACGTCGCCGCACTCACGGCAGTGGCAAAAACAGATTGGGTATTGTCCAATCGGTAAAACGCTTCGTCCTGCGTTCACGCCATCACGATTGACTTCAATCGGGGGTTACTACTCCCCGTGTCAGGCGCACCCTTAACCCATGCGTATCCAAGGCCATGCCATCGAAAGTCGTACCACGCAGCAATCCACCAAGCATTTGGGAGAGCAAACGCCCCAAATACCAAAAACCGTTAATATGACTTCGGCAGCCCAAGAGCTCTCTCGGCAACGAAGTTCAGGATCATGTGCGGGGTAATCGGCGCAATCCGCGGCACCAGGCTTTCGCGTAGCAAGCGCTCGACGTGGTACTCTGAAGCGTACCCCATGCCACCAAGCGTCATGACAGCCGTTTCGCAGGCCGTGTATCCGGCCTCTGCGGCTAGATACTTCGCGGTGTTGGCTTCGAGCCCGCACTCGGCCCCACTGTCATAAAGGTGAGCGGCCTTTTCAGCCATCAAAGCGGCAGCCTCAAGATTCATCCAAGCCTTGGCGAGTGGGTGTTGAATGCCTTGGTTCTGGCCAATCGGACGCCCAAACACGACGCGCTCCTGAGCATATTGAGCTGCACGGCCGATGGCGGCGTGACCGAGGCCAACGGCTTCCGACGCCATCAAGATACGCTCAGGGTTCATGCCTGTGAGAATTTGACGGAAACCTGCTCCCTCCGCGCCGATCAGATCATCCACGGGCACCTCAAGGCCATCAAAGTGGACAACGTTACTGTCAACAGCATGTCGGCCATGCTTGTGGATGAGCCTGACCTCTACCTTGGTTCGGTCAAGGTCGGTGTAGAAAAGACTCAAACCGTCTGTTTTGCGTTTGCAGTCCTCGCGCGGTGTTGTGCGGACCAGCAACAAAATCTTGTGCGCCACCTGGGCGGTGGAAATCCAGATCTTTTGACCTGTGATGACATAATGATCGCCACGCCGCACAGCGCGGGTCTTGATGTCAGTGGTATTGAGGCCGGCATCCGGCTCGGTAACTGCAAAACAGGACTTAGTCTCACCACGAATAACTGGCGGCAACATGCGCGCCTTCTGAGCAGCAGTGCCATAAACGACAATGGGCTCAAGCCCGAAAATGTTCATATGGAGCGCGGACGCACCACTCATGCCGGCACCGGACTGAGCAATCGCCCGCATCATCACGGCAGCCTCGGTAATGCCGAGACCCGATCCGCCATACTCGACCGGCAACGCAATCCCCAGCCAACCGGCGCTTGCAAACGCTCGATAAAAAGCCTCGGGGAATTCAGCGGCGCGGTCCTGTGCCAGCCAGTAGTCATCCCCAAATCCGGCACAGATGCGCTCGATCTCGCGCTTGATCTCGGCACCCGAGATCTTAGGTCCGCCGGAGGACACCGATGCTCCAGCGGGCTTATCCATGCGCAGTCACTCCTCACTCGATCAGACAATCAGTGCCGAACAAGACTCTATGTTTGCAGACCAATTATATCAGCATCGACAGATTGGCAGCGCAACAATCAAAGTTCCACGGGGACCCGCTTGATCAGCCCTTCTTCCGAATGGCCTTAACGGGTCCGCCATCGGGCAGAATGCCGTCCGCATCAGGGCCTTCCTCGGCCTCCTTTGCTTCGTCGCCCTCTGGAGCTGCCAACAACATCTCAGCGACACCGGCGTTGGCCCGAATGGCACGCTCGATCTCATTGGCGATCTTGGGGTTCTCCTTGAGGAACGCCTTGGCGTTTTCGCGGCCCTGGCCGATGCGCTCGCCCTTGTACGACATCCACGCACCGGATTTTTCGACGATATTGGCCTTGACCCCAAGATCGACCAGCTCGCCGAGCTTGGAGATGCCGATGCCGTACATGATATCGAATTCAACCTGCTTGAAAGGTGGTGCCACCTTGTTCTTGACGACCTTGACGCGGGCTTGGTTGCCAATCGCCTCATCCTTGTCCTTGATCTGCCCGATGCGGCGGATGTCCAGCCGCACAGAGGCATAGAACTTCAACGCATTGCCGCCCGTCGTCGTTTCTGGATTGCCGAACATGACGCCGATCTTCATGCGGATCTGATTGATAAAGATCACCATGGTCTTGGATTTGGAAATCGAGCCGGTCAGCTTGCGCAACGCCTGGCTCATCAGCCGCGCTTGCAGGCCGGGCAGGCTATCGCCCATTTCACCCTCAAGTTCGGCCTTGGGCGTCAGCGCCGCCACCGAATCAATGACCAGAATATCAACAGCACCGGAGCGCACCAGCGTATCGGTGATTTCGAGCGCCTGCTCGCCAGTGTCGGGCTGTGAAATCAGCAGTTCTTCAACCTTGACGCCGAGTTTGCGGGCGTAAACGGGATCCAGCGCATGCTCGGCGTCCACGAAGGCGCAGGTGCCGCCGTTTTTCTGGGCTTCAGCGATGCAGTGGAGCGCGAGCGTGGTCTTGCCGGAACTCTCGGGACCATAGATTTCGACGATGCGCCCCTTCGGCAAGCCGCCGATGCCAAGCGCAATGTCGAGCCCCAGCGAGCCGGTAGAGATCGCCTCCACGTCGATCGACTTGTCATTGGCACCGAGCTTCATAATGGAGCCCTTGCCGTACTGCTTCTCGATCTGCGCCAGCGCCGCTTCGAGTGCTTTGCTCTTGTCCATGCTACCCCCTTCGACCACGTGCAATTTGCGCGCAGTACCGGTGCTCCGAGAATCGACGCCGTCCAGCATGTTAGCCTCCTTTAGGTCGAGTTGCATCCTCCGACATTAATGGTTTCGTACCATATTTGTTCTCTTTGCGCAAGATATCCACAACCATCTGGCGGTGAATTCTTTTCAGGGCTCTGTTTTTTGTTTGTTCACAGCAATCCAGCGCAAGCAATTACCCGCCGATCAGACCAAACTCAGCGAACGGCAGAAAGGCTACGGCGTCTCCCGCCCGCACCGCGGCAACGTCTTCCGGAATGTCGATGAGCCCATCAGCGGCCCGCAAGCCGGAGATCAACCCAGAGCCATCGCGGGCAAACTTTTCGACTGCCATCCCATCCGGCGTCTCAACCAGCGTCCCGCGCCAGAACTCGCGACGCCCGGTCTTGCGGGTGGGCACATCAAAGGTAGCGGGCAACATAAAGCGCCGCGGCTCGCGCCAGGGTGCACCCCCCAGCGCACCCAGCATGGGCGCGACGTACATTAAAAAGCAGACGAACACCGCAACCGGATTGCCGGGCAGCCCGACCACAACAGAGCTGCCAATTTGGCCAAAGCTCATCGGCC
This sequence comes from Hyphomicrobiaceae bacterium, assembly GCA_031379035.1. Taxonomy (GTDB): domain Bacteria; phylum Pseudomonadota; class Alphaproteobacteria; order Rhizobiales; family Hyphomicrobiaceae; genus JABFRJ01. The sequence goes on from JANNEU010000486.1 coordinate 9,125, forward strand.
GGCCAGGCTTAATCGCGAGTTGCCACAGGTGGCGTTTGCCGAGCCGATCGAGCGCGCGCACGAGATGGTCCTCCTCGCCCTGGCTCGCCCCACCGCTGGTGAGGATGACATCGAACCGGCGCGCAGCATCGGCCAGTTGGGCGTCCATCGCAGCAGCAGTGTCGCCGACAATACCGAGCACCGAGACGCGCGCGCCAGTGGCTTCGACGAGCCCGCGCAGCAGCGGTGCGTTGGCATCGTACACTTGCCCCGGCAGCAACGGTTGGCCCGGCACGACAATTTCGTCGCCACTCGAGACGATGGCCACGGTGAGGCGCTTGTACACCGCCACCTCGGCCAGTCCGATAGACGCCAGTGCCGCCACGTCCTGGGGGCGCAGCCGCACGCCGGGCTCGATCAGTGCCGATCCTGCGGCCACGTCTTCACCAGCCTTGCGCACGTTCGCGCCGCGCTTGAGACCAGTTGGAATGCGCACCCGCTCCGCGCTGCCGTCTGCGACCCGCTGACAGTCTTCCTGCATGGCGACGGTGTCGTGTCCGTCGGGAACCACAGCACCGGTGAAGATGCGAACCGCGCTGTGGGGCGCAGGCGCGGCCAGCAACGCGTGCCCGGCAGCGCTGCGGCCTTCAATCGGCAGACCATTGCCGGCGGCGAGCGCGGCATCCACGTGGGCATAAGCATAGCCATCGACGGCAGCATTGGTATGCGCCGGTACCGGCGTGCGCGCGATAGCTGCTGCAGCCAACACGCGGCCGTGCGCCGCGTCCAGGGTGACCGTTTCTGTGCCCACCACCGTCGCAATGCGCGCCTTCAGGATCGCGATGGCGTCAGCATGGCTGAGCCGGTCACGATCATGGACAAAGCAGTCATCGATCAGTTTCAAGGTCATCGTGCCCTGTAACGCGGAATTGCACGCGGACGCAGCCCTCGTTTCTAGCGATGCCCCAGTTCGCTGTGCGCCAACACATCCCCCCACACCCGCAGGAAATTTCCACCCATCAGTTTAACCAGCGCTGTATCAGACCAGCCGCGCCGTACCAACTCGGCGATGACAAAGGGAAACGTGCTGGCATCTTCGAGGCCGGGCGGGTTCGGGCCACCGTAAAAATCAGACCCGATGCCGATGTGATCCTCGCCGACCTGGTCGCTGAAATAGGCCAGATGATCACAAAGATACGCGACGCCATCCTGGTTCCAGCCTTTGAGACAGGCCTCACGTGCAGTCTTATAATCCGACCCTGTGAGCCCCGCCTTGTTCTTGCCCCACGAATCTTTGAAGGCGCGGACAGCATCGAGCGAGGCCTGGTTCAAAAACTCAGGTACGAACGTCGCCATGATCATTCCGCCATTCGCCGGGATGCGTGCGAGAACATCGTCGGGTGTGTTGCGGGCATGGTTGCAGAGCGTTGTCGCGTTGGAATGCGAGATCACCAAGGGCGTTTTCGCAACATCGAGCACCTTGTGCATGGCATGTGGCGCGACGTGTGCCAAATCGACAATCAAGCCAAGCCGGTTCATTTCGGCAATCAGGTCGCGGCCGAACACCGAAAGACCACCGTCTGCGGCACTGGGCTTGTCGGTTGCACTATCAATCCAGGGCAGGGTCTCGTTGTGGCAGAGCGTGATCAGGCGAACACCAAGCCGATGCCAGAGCCGCAGCGGCGCGAGCGAACCCTCCAGGGCCACGGTGCCTTCAACGGAGATGAATGAACCGATCTTGTCCAGCGTGCGCGCTTTCGCAACATCGGCCGGCGCGCGCACTGGGTGGAACACATCAGCGTGTCGCTCTTCCATCCGCAGAATGAGGTCAATCTGCTCGGCTGTGACAGTGGCGGGATTTTTGATCCGGGTCGGGAGATAGGCCGCAAACACCTGCGCTGCAACTTTGCCTTGGCGGAGGCGCGGAATGTCTGTGTCCGTTTCGGGATGGATACGGGTGAGGTCATAGCGGGCGAGGTCGCCACCGGCGGCGGCACGGACAATCCAAGGCAGGTCATTGTGGCCATCGATGAAAGGGTGGGCTGTCATCAGGTCGAGCGCATGCACGTGCGCAGCGTCGATCCCTCCAGCAGCCCGCCGTGCGGGAGGCTCCGTACCAGCACCGCGCGGCGCGCCCTTGCCAGCTGTACTTTTTGCCATGACGCCGTTCCCTGCCAATCTTGGCCAACCTTGAGAGCACCCAAAAGCGTGCCCCGAAATTATAGGCAGCTTCTGGATAACGTAGGTACGCGAGCGTTGAAGGGCCAGGGGCAATGAGTTGTAAAGCACCGTGATTTTATAGACGAGACGGGCACCTTAAGCGGATTGCTGTCCACAACACGAATGCTCGTCTGGCCACTGCCACCGCTTGGCTGACGGGACAGTTCTGGTCAAGGAAGTGCGGATCGTGCCAGAAGCCACGACTGTCCACGTCTTCTCGTCGAGTGCCTCATGCCCGCCAACACAATCGCTTTACAGACTGTGCGCCCTGCAGAGCTGCTCACGGCCGCCCATGACTTCGCGGATGCCGCAGGACGAAAAATTCTGCCCCACTTCCGCAAAACATTGACGGTGGAGAACAAGCACATTGGCAGCGGTTTTGACCCGGTGACAGTGGCTGACAAAGCCGCCGAGCGGATCATGCGTACGGAAATCCGCAAGCGATTTCCACAGCACGCGATCACCGGCGAAGAATATGCGGCGCACAAGAGCGCAAGCCGCTACCGCTGGGTTCTCGACCCCATCGATGGCACGCGCGGCTTTATGTGCGGCTTGCCCACGTGGGGCACATTGATCGGGCTCATGGACGGCGATGCCGCCGTGCTTGGCATGATGGATCAACCCCACACACGCGAGCGCTTCTGGGCCTCAGGCGGTAAGGCGCAAATGCGTAGCGCGGACGGAAAAATACGGCCGCTCAAAACACGCGCGTGCGCGACACTCGATCAAGCCGTTTTGTCTGCCACGTCGCCAGAGATGTTTAAGAGCCGCGCCGACCTCGCCATATTCAATGTCTTGGCGCGCGATGCAAAAATGGTGCGCTACGGCGCCGACTGTTTCGCCTATGCGATGGTCGCCGCAGGGCACATTGATGTCGTCTTCGAAGCGGGCCTCAAGGACGTTGACATCGTCGCCCTGATCCCGATCATCGAAGCTGCCGGCGGCCGCGTCACATCATGGGACGGCGGGCCAGCAACCAATGGCGGCAACGTCCTCGCTACCGGCGATCCGCGGCTGCATGACGCGCTTCTCAATCGGCTTGCGTGATCATCGCGATCACACCAAACAGCTGCGCGGAAACCAATCCTGCGTGCTGGGCTCACCGTAAAACATCCGCTTCAGACCGGACTTGTCGAACGGCATCCACTGGCCCTCAGGTTGCGCCAGCCGATCAGCAATCGCGTAGAGCACAGCCGGGTTGACGCCGAGGCCGACGTGGCTGGCTTCCACCTCAATGTTCTCAGTATCTTTGGCAGGGGCCTGCACGCTGCACTGCCACGCAACAATGCCATCCGAGCGGCTGTAGATGGACGTGGTCGGCACGGGCGGCGCGGTTTTAAGATCGTATTTGTGCGCGCGGTCTTCGATGCGCTCACCACTGGCCATCTCATAGACCTGCCAGGCGTTGGTGGCCTTCGGCGGGCCGGCGAACGGCGTGCCCAAGGTGATCACCTGCCGCACATCGCTCGCGGCCAGCTTCGCCGTTTCGCGCGCATAGATACCACCGAGGCTCCAGCCGATGAGGCTGACCTTGCGGCCGGTCTCAGCGCGCAACTCCCGGATCTTTGCGTGGCACGCTTCCAGCACACCGTTGCCCGGACCCAAGTTGCGGCCGAGTTCCCAGGCGCGCGCATCGTAGCCGCGATCACGCAGATAGCGGCGCAGGGGCGCGGTCGAGAGATCAGAGGCGGCAAGGCCTGGAAACACCAGGACAGCGTGACCGTCGCCGCGTGGCTGGGTATGCAACAGCGGCAACGCGACAAGACTAGCCCAAAGCTCCCATGGCATGCGGGCTTCAAGGGCCAGACGCAAGGCACCCGGAGCCCTCAGCTTGAGGTCACGG
>JANNEU010000489.1:0-3379 GCA_031379035.1 Hyphomicrobiaceae bacterium
TCCCCCGTGCCGAGTGCGGTCGTGCCGTCGTCGCCGGTGCGGGTGTAGATGCGGTTGAGGGTGACCATGGGCTGGCTCCAGAGAAGAGAATTAGGCGCTGCGCCTCAGATAGAACGCCAGCATGATGATGACCACGGCCACGAACTGCAGTCCGACCCGCCAGCGCATCAGCGTCTGGCTGAGATTGGGCTTATCCCCCCGCAGCATGGTCCACAGGCCGCCCAGCAGCACGCCGAACACGGCAATCACCGACAACGGCACGGCATACGTCGCAATCAAGCTCACGCGCGGCTCCTGGAATTGTAAAAGTCAGCTGGCTCGGGAAGAACAGGTGTGCCGCCAACCACGATCCGGCAACGCAACCGCGCCATAATTTCAAGTGCTTATGCTAACGCAATTCGGCAAAGATGGGACGTGCGGCCGATTCGCCGCGCCCGGCCTCTGCCGGCGGGCTAGTATCGACGGTGGTATTTACTTTTTTTCGTCATGGCGGCCCCGGATCGACGTCCGGGGTAAACTGTGGCCGGCACCCACGGCTACTCGGTGATTTCTTCGATGGTTGCCGTGGGTCCCGGCCTTCGTCGGGATGACGAGAGTGGGGCAATTGGGAAGTTTCCCAAAAGCCGGCGAATGATATCAGAAATTGCTACGTGAAAGCGTGGCTAGCCTTGTGAGAAGCGACGATCCGCATCCGTGCGCAAAATCTCCGGGTCGTGTCCCTGCCGGTGCGCGGTAAGCTCCGCCGGGGTGGCGTTTCGTTTCTGGCGCTGGCGATGATCGCCAACGCGGCGCTTCCAGCCTTCGCGCAAGACACCTCGGACGCCGCCCGCAAACAGCTGGAAGCCAGCCGCTACCAGCTCGAAGAAGCGCAGCGGCGCGTTAAGGAGCTGCAGTCCGAGGTCACCCAGATCCGCGATGAGCGCGAACGCATCAGCGCCCAGCTCGTCGAAACCGCCAAAACGATCCAGGGCGGCGAAGGCCAGATGACCCGCATCGAAGGCCGCATCGGCGAACTGCAAGCCAAGGAAGACGTGCTTCGCGGCTCGTTGGAAAAAAGCCACGGCTCCATATCAACCCTGCTCGCCACGATGCAGCGCATGGGCCGTAACCCGCCGCCCGTTATGGTCACCAAGCGCGAGGATGCGCTCAAGATGGTCCGCAGCGCCATGCTGCTGGCGACAGCCTTTCCCGAACTGCGCGGCCAAGCCATGGCACTGTCAGAAAAGCTCGGCGAACTTGTCCGCGTCATCGACGACAGCCGCAAGGAAGGCGAGCATCTGCGGGCTGAAACCGTGCGCCTCGAAGACAACAAGCTGAAACTCACCAACCTGCTGGAAACCCGCAAGCGCGCCCAGACCGAACGCCAGGACGAGCTGGCGGTGATCCGTAAGGCCGCAGCCGACATCGCCCGCAACGTCACTGACTTTAACGAACTCGTCTCGCGCCTCGAAAAAATCGAGCGCTCCGTCGCCGACAAAACCCAGCTCGGCGCTTACGAGCGACAACTCGCCGCCGAGGCCGCCAAGGTCCAGGCCCAAGTCGCCGCCGCCACACCCGGCAACCCGCCGCCGCCACCGCCCACCGATGGTGTGCCCGTTTCACCCGTCATCCCACCCACTGGTGTCGCCGCCGACGGGTCGATCACCACCACTGCACCGCCCAAGAAAGTGGCAGCCCTCGGCAAGCCTGCCGACGACCTGCGGCCCTCGATTACGCTGCAGCCCGGCGAGCGCCTTGCCATGGCCTCGCCCGGCCGCATCCAGCCCGCCATACCGTTCGATCAGGCCAAGGGCCGCCTGCTGCTGCCTGCCCAAGGCCGCCAGATCCAAAGCTTCGGCGATCGTGCCCAATCCGGCCGCAGTGACGGAATTGTGATCGAGACGCGGCCCGGCGCGCAGGTGGTGGCCCCGAATGACGGCTGGGTCATGTATGCCGGTGAATTTCGCAGCTTCGGCCAGATCTTGATCATCAACGGCGGAGGTGGCTATCATGTGCTGCTCGCAGGCTTATCGCAGATCGATGCGCAAGTCGGACAATTTGTATTGGCTGGCGAACCTGTTGGTGTGATGGTCGCAGCGCCAAAGACCGCCTCGACAAAGACACAAGAGACTGCTCCGGTATTGTACGTCGAATTCAGAAAGAATCAGCGGCCGATAGATCCAGGGCCGTGGTGGGTTGAAGCCACGCGAAAGGTTGCAGGATGACGCGCAAGACAGACATCGCCTTCTGGACTTTCATGAGCATGGCGGGTCTTGCCGGTGCGAGTACTGTGTTCAACATCTCGCAAAGTTATTCCGCCACCTCACCCAACAACGAGATCTACCGCCAGCTCGACCTGTTCGGCGACGTGCTGGAGCGCGTCCGCAACGACTACGTCGAAAAACCCGACGACACCAAGCTGATCGAGAGCGCCATCAACGGCATGCTCGCCTCGCTCGACCCGCACTCGTCTTACCTGACGCCGAAATCCTTCAAGGACATGCAGGTGCAGACCCGCGGCGAGTTCGGCGGTCTCGGTATTGAAGTGACCATGGAGAGCGGCGTCATCAAGGTCGTCTCGCCCATGGACGAGACGCCAGCGGCCAAAGCCGGCGTGCAGTCCAACGACTTGATCACCCATCTCGATGGCGAACAGATCCAGGGGCTTACGCTTGAGCAGGCCGTCGAAAAGATGCGCGGCCTCGTCAACACGCCCATCAATCTGACGATCGTCCGCAAAGGACGCGACGAACCGTTCGACCTCAAGGTCGTGCGCGACACCATCCGCGTGCAGGCCGTCCGCTCGCGCCTCGAAGGCGATATCATTTATGCCAAGGTCTCAACTTTCAACGAGCAGACGCATTCGAGCCTGATCAAGCAAGTCGACGCATTGAAGAAGCAGCTCGGGGCCGACAAGCCAGCCAAGGGCTTCATCATCGATCTGCGTAATAACCCGGGCGGCTTGTTGGATCAGGCTATCTCGGTCTCCGATGACTTCCTCGAGAAGGGTGCCATCGTTCTCACTAAAGGCCGCAACCTCGAAGAAACACAACGCGCCAATGCCCGCCCCGGAGATATCTCGGACGGCAAGCGCATCGTCGTGCTGATCAATGGTGGCTCGGCGTCGGCTTCTGAGATCGTCGCTGGTGCCCTGCAAGATCATAAGCGTGCGACGATTGTTGGTACGCGCTCGTTCGGCAAAGGCAGCGTGCAAACCATCATCCCGCTCGGCCAGAATGGCGCGCTGCGGTTAACGACGGCGCGCTACTACACACCGGCTGGCCGCTCCATCCAGGCCAAGGGTATTGATCCGGATATCGTGATCGAGAACGAACTGCCGCCGGAACTGAAACCCAAGACCGTCGCTGAAAAGCCCCGTGGCGAAGCCAGCCTCAAGGGC
>JANNEU010000004.1:0-19430 GCA_031379035.1 Hyphomicrobiaceae bacterium
TTGACGAGGCCGTCTTTTGCCCACGGTTCGATGGCACAGGCCATGTCGTGGGGTGTTTCGTCGTATTCACCCATGGCGTTGGGGAGACCGGCGTTGGGGTATGCCGATACCAGCGTGTCGGCGACGCCAGCGATCTCGGCAATGTAAGGGCGCATCAGCTCGGCACCGAGCGCACAGTTGAGACCGACAGAGAACGGCTTCAGGTGTCGCATCGAATACCAGAACGCCGTCGCGGTTTGCCCGGAGAGGGTGCGGCCAGAGCGATCCGTGATGGTGCCTGAGATCATGATGGGAAGAACGATACCGGCGGCGTCGAACGCTTCCAAAACTGCGACACCGGCCGCTTTGGCATTCAATGTATCGAAAATTGTTTCAATCAGGATGACATCCGAGCCACCTTCGATCAAGGCGATTACTTGCTCGGTGTAGGCACCGCGGAGTTCGTCGAAGCTGGTGTTGCGAAAGCCCGGATTATTCACATCCGGCGAGATTGACGCGGTGCGGTTGGTAGGCCCGACGGCACCAGCCACCCAACGGATCTTGCCGTCGCGCTTTTCGGCTTCGTCTGCCGCCTGTCGCGCCAGTATCGCCGCCTCGCGATTGATCTCCGCGCTCAGGCTCTCCATGCCGTAGTCGGCCATGGAGATCACTTGCGCGTTGAACGTGTTCGTCTCGATCAGATCTGCGCCGGCATCGATGTAGGCGGCATGAATGCCGCGGATGATGTCTGGCTGTGACAACACGAGCAGATCATTGTTGCCCTTCACGTCGCGGTTCCATGACTTGAAGCGCTTGCCGCGATAGCCGTCTTCATCCAGTTTGTGGTTCTGAATCTCGGTGCCCATAGCACCATCCATGATCAAAATGCGTTCGGCGGCTGCTTTGTGCAGCGCCTTGATGCGTTGCGTTCGCGTGCTCATGCGCCTACCGCCTTCTTGAACTCAGTCTTGTGGGCCCGCAGCCCCAGCAGATGGCAGATCGCAAACGACAGATCAGCGCGGTTCTGCGTGTAGAAATGGAACTGCCGTACGCCTTCGTCCACCAGACCTGCGACCTGCTCGGCGCACACCGCCGCGCCGACCAGCTGCGAGGTGACAGGGTCCTCATCCAGACCTTCGAAGCGGCGCGAGAACCAAGACGGAAATGTCGTGCCAACCTTGCCCGCAAAGCTGGCGATCTGCTTGAAATTGTGGATCGGTTGAATGCCCGGCAGGATCGGGCACCAGATACCGGCCGCGCGACAGCGCTCAACGAAACGCAAGTAGTGTGCGTTATCAAAAAAGAACTGCGTAATGATGCGCGTCGCGCCTGCATCCACCTTGGCCTTCAGATGATCCAGATCCTTCTGCAGCGACCCACTCTCCGGATGCATCTCCGGATACCCGCCGACCGAGATGTCGAAATTGCCGACTTTCTTGATGCCAGCGATCAGGTCCATCGTCGTCGCATAGCCGTTCGGATGCGGCATGTAGCGCGCGCCGATGCCCTCTTTCGGGTCACCGCGCAGCGCTACAATGTGGCGCACACCGGCCGCCCAGTAGTCGCGTACGACGGCGTCGACTTCGTCGCGTGTCGCGCCGACGCAGGTTAAATGCGCCGCAGGTGCCAGCGTCGTTTCCCGCACGATTCGCGAGACTTGTGCATGCGTCCGCTCACGCGTCGAACCGCCCGCACCATACGTCACAGAGACAAACTCTGGCCCCAGCGGCTCAAGACGGCGGATTGAAGCCCACAGGCTCTCTTCCATTTTTTCGGTCTTCGGCGGGAAGAACTCGAAGGAGACATCGATTTCGCCGGCACCAATCAGCCGGCTCTTGCGTGGCGTCGCGGTGCTCATGTCACGCGGTCCTTTCAAGTTTGGCCCGAGGGGCAGGTTTTGTCGCGGCCGTGCCGGCGAGCGCCATTGCACCGCGCGTGGCAAGCCACATCGATACGGTCAACTGGGCTGCGCCCTCGACAGGCTTTGGGGGTAGTGCGCGCGTTGCGTTGACGGCCAGGCCGGCATCTCGCAGCCACTGCGCGACCGTTTCGGTTTCAAAGCCAAGCCGCTCATGCCGCTGCGTTTCACGCAGGTAATCATTGTCGTGCGGTGCGAAGTCGACGATCAGCAGGCGGCCGCCGGGCGCGACAAGGCGTGCCGCCTCGGCGACTGCTCGCGCAGGGTCGGAAAGGTAATGCAAGATCTGATGCATGACGACGGTGCCGGCCGTGCCGTCAGCGAGTGGCAGGTCGTAGATGTCCCCCTGGCGGACCTGGGCGTGACCGATGCCGGCTGCTGCGAGCTTGGGACGCGCATAGGCCAGCATGGCGGTGCTGAGATCGAACCCAAGGCCGCGGGTGTAGCGATCAGCAAACAGCTCCAGAATGCGGCCGGTGCCAGTGCCAATGTCGACCAGTAGATCGATGGGTGCGCTGCCAAGTGCCGCTTGCATGGCGACCTCGACTTCGGCCTCGGCCACGTGCAGGGCGCGAATCTGATCCCAGTTGCCGGCGTGCTTTTCGAAATACTCTTGCGCCATCGCTTCGCGTTCACGCTTCACGCCGTCGGCTCGCTGGCGGTCGCGCAGCAGCACGGTGTCGTTACCGTCGAGGTCACGCAACAAGGTATGGGCGAGGTTGTCAGAGGCATGCGGCAGACGGAAATAGACCCAGCTGCCTTCACGTGCCCGCTCAACGAGCCCGGCTTCGTTTAGCAACTTCAGGTGGCGGCTGAGGCGGGGCTGGCTTTGGCCGAGAATGCGCGTGAGGTCCTTCACGTTCAGCTCTTCTGCCGCCAAGAGCGCCAGAATGCGCAGGCGGGTGGGCTCCGCTGCTGCTTTCAATGCTGTGACGAGGGTATGGCTGGAGACCATGGACGCGACCTTTTAGGTTGCTCACAGCATATAAACATATCTTTATGTGTCAAGGCAAAAACAGGGGCCGTTGTTCGCACAGCAACCACCGGCCGAAGTGGAGCGATCATTGGAACGTGGGCAAACGGATGGCGCGGGGCTATGGCAGGTCACCACGCCAGCAAATCAGACAGCAGCATGCGCACGATGGCTAGATTGGCCTGGGGGAAGGTGCCGGTCAGCGTCAAGGCTGCCAATGCCAGCACTGCGATGGAGAGACTGGTTAGATAAGCGGCCATCGTTGAGCGTGCGGCGGCGGCGAAGGCATGGCCACCAGCACCGGACTTCTGGTTGCCGCGGTTAAACCAGCGTTGCTTTGGCAGCCGCCAGATCATGTAGAGTTTGACGGCGGAGTTGAGTAGCTGGTTGGCGTAAAGCGCCCACGTGTAGTTGAGATCAACGTGGCGACTATAGGCGAACAGAACCAGTGCTGAAACCAACCGGGTGAGCGCCACGTAGACCGCGTAGGCCACCAGGAACGCCCAACCGAGCTTGAGCGTGCCGACGAGTGCGCACAAGGGGCCAAACAACATGGTCCACATGGCAAGCCGTTGATCGACAAGGCACCACCATGTGAACACCGGCATGCGACGCGGACCGAGCGCAATGGCGCGGCTGCCGTTGCGCAGCATGTTGCCTGACCAGCGACGCAGGTTCTCGACCATGCGTTCGACCGACGAGCCCTCAAAGACTTCGATGGTGATGCCATGCGCGTCGGGCACGTAGAGCATGCGCTTTCCTGTGCGCAGCAATGCGTACCACGTGCTCTTGTCGTCGCCGGACAGGAAGCGGAATTGGCCCCACAGCCAATGATCGAGCATGTCGTTGGCAACCAGTTCGATAAACTCCGGCTGAACCACTTGGCTGCCGCGGAAGACTGAGAAGCGTCCGGTTAGCGTGAGAACGCGACCCGAGAGAGCGTGGCTTTGCATGGCCAGCCGGCGCTGGGCAAAACGCATGTCGAGCCACGTCTGTACCCAACGTGGGCCATGGACGATGACATCCTCGTCGGTCGTCAACGCGGCCAGGTCCGGGTCGGTGGCAAAGAGCGGCAGGCACCGCTGGAGAGCACCGGGGCTCAAGATGAAGTCGCTGTCCATGAAGGCGACGAGGTCGCTGGTGCCGAGGCCTTCGCGGGACATTGCGCTGAGGATCAAGGCGATCGAGTTGCGTTTGCCAGAGCCGGTTTGGCGGACGAACCGCAGATGGAGATCAAGGTCGGCGCCGGCGCGTTTTAAGCAGCGGGCAACGGTTTCCTCGTCGGCCGCTTCTTTCGAGCCAATCCAGATGGTGGCTGGTTGTTGGAGGGTGCGGATTTCAGCACAGATGGCCGCCATAACGGCCTCGATGGTTTCGGCGCGTTCGCGATAGACAGTGACGAGAACGTGCATGCGCCGCGGACGCCAGCCACCTTGCCAGAGGGCGGCGGCGTCGGAGGCGAGGCGCGGGTAGGTGCGCCGGGCATAAATGGAGGCGCGGATGACGTGCGTCAGCCACCAGCCGTAGCGCCAGACGCCGAACAGCCCGAGCACGCCTAGAAACATGCGACCCTGATGCCACCACACCTGCGTTGGCAACAAAGCCAGGATGGCCAGACAGATGGCGATGTAGATGGCAATTGCGCCGATCGCGCGCAGTGTCCACTTTCGTGGACGACTTGTGGCCGCTGGTCTTGAAGGGGCTAATAACGGCATTACGTCAGTCGCTGCGTGTTGTGCCGGGGCGGCTGGCTTTGACCCAGGCGTCGATGTGGCGTCCGAGCACGTCGGTGAGTTGTGACGACGGCGATGGTGCTTGATCGCGCATTTGCGCAACGAAGCGATAAGGCCCGGGTGCTGGTTGTGTGGCTCCCAGTTTCGTTCCGCTGGTCGCTATGATCGGCTTCTGAACTCTTGAGAGGCCGATCATTGTGACGGCCGGCAAGCCGTCGCGATAAATGTTGAGATCGATGGCGGTGGGTGGCCCGGTGAAGATCAATCTGACGGCGGCCATGCCCTCTTCGCCGCGCGGTGCTGCACCGGCTGAACCGCCATGGCGGGCCGTATCGGTTTTCGGTCCGCGCGCGGGGTCGATTTCGGCGACGGTCGCGCGGAAGGATTGCCGCGTGGCCGGCACGTGGACGATGGCTTGCGCGCCGAGCTGCACGCGCACCACTTGGTCCTGCCGCAGATAGGCGGTGACGCCGCGTTCTGCTGAGCGCTCGACGATGGCGGCTACGTCGCCCTTGCGGACGGTGGCACTGTCAGCGTGAGGCAGTTGGCGGAGAATACCGTCGAACGGCGCGCGCAGGGCGAGCCGATCCCGTTGATTGAGATAGGATTGGTGCCGGCGTGCGGCGATGGCGATATCGGCCTCGGCCAATTCGATCTGTGCCGCCAAATTATCAATGTCACCAACGACGGACTGGCCGACAAATTCGTGCGAGCCCGAGTTCTCGCGAACTATCGTCGCTCTGCCATTCATCTCAAGGTCTTTGACAGCGATGGCTTGCTTAAGGGCGACAATACGCTGCCGCACCTGCGCGAGTGGACCCGCTGCCGTGCTCGGCAACTGCCGCAGTTCCCGCTCGGCCGCGCGGAGTTTCGCCTGAAGGCCTTCGAACTCAGCATTAGTCCGCGCGTTCTTGAGGTTCGACAATCCAGCAATGGCACCGAGCCGAATTTTCTCGTTTTCAAAGCGACGCGCAAGGAAGGCCAGTTTGTTTTCACGTTCCCGCACGGCGATCTCGGCCTGCTCGATTTCTCGCTCCAGCACGTTATCGGCGAGACGCAAGACGACATCGCCGGCCTTGACGGCATCGCCGGGTTTGAAGGTGCCCCAGGTGATCATGCCATCGCCGAGCGAGACGAGATTTTCGACGGGCGCAGAAATGGCGGAGGTTTGCGCTTCGAGCCAGAAGAGGTTGGTGTAGGCGAGCGACGCAAGGTATCCAAACGCCGCTGCGCCAGCCAAAGCGTAGGCCGTCGTCATGGCCGCTGTTCGCAAGGGCCACCAGCCCGACCTGGCTGAAGATTGTGATGGTGCCGGTGGCATGGCCGATAAGGCTGCCGCTGCCATTGGCGCGTCCAACCGTTGGATTGTTTCGTCGATGGCGGTCATATTGCCGCGCACGAGTTGCTCGATGAAATGAGACAGAAGGTCAGTTTCGCGTGTGCCAAGATTGCGAAAACTGATGAGCGTTCTCTGCGTGCTTGGATCAAATGTTTCGACCGCGCCGGCGGCATCGAACCCGATGTCAAAGCCCTGAAACGGGAGCGTGATCCGCAGCGTGACGCGTTGGCCGAGGGGCTTGGCGGTGTTGCCGGTGATCAGGCCGCCAAGGCTCCACTCCGTGATGCGCACAGGGGTCCCGTCGACCAGGACGCCAAGTGGTGCCTGCACCCACAAGTGCTGGCGCATATCGGCCCGGTCATGGGTGATCTTCAAAGCCAACGCACACCTCACACACACTGCGTTAAACTCTCGACCAGTCAGCCGTTAACGGCCGCACGTGACTGAGCGGTGGAGCGCCGCATGACCAAAAAATGCACTGATCTCATGCACTTTACCTGAAAAGGCGGTTCGTCTGCGGAGTAACGAGAGCGTGCCGTGCACCCGAACCGTCGCTGGGTCAAGGCGCAAGGCTCCACATCATCGCCGTGTTTGCAAACGAGATTACCAGCCATTCAGCCGCAAGGTCCCACCAATTGGGCTGCGCGTCGGAACTATAGTGGGCCTTTGCGGGTTTTGCAGACGCGACCGCGCATCGCGGCCATCCTGAAAGTCAGCGCATATCATTCGCCTAACTCGCCAATGAGCCAGCCGGACGCTGTGCCGCAGTCGGTTCGAAAGGGATCTCCATCGCTGTTTAGCCCTTTCACTCCAGCGTTCAAACGGTCACCTATGCTCTAGGCGCATGTGCCGCGCACGGAACATCGGCTTGACAGGAAACTCTAAGGTGTGGCGTGAACAAGAGACGCTGAGTACTTCCTGCGACAAGTAATTCCGGCGTTCAGTGAAGACCCGTTGGGCTCACTCTTGCAATTGGCAACGCGGCGCGCAGCTTCTTCAAAAAGGGCAATTGGATATGGCGTCGCCGAAATCGATACGTATTGCGACGCAGACCGACCATGTTGACACTCTCCATGCGCGTGCGGACCCAAAGCAGATGTTTGCTGCGCAGCCGTTAACCGTGCTGCCAAAGATCAGCGTTATTGGCCTTGGCTATGTGGGCGTCGTTTCGGTTGGATGTCTCGCCGCGCGCGGGTTTTTCGTTGTCGGGGCCGATCTCGATGTGGCGAAGGTGATCGCCGTCGCTGAAGGCCGGTCGCCGATTGTCGAGCGTGGCTTGGAAGCGCTCTTGGTCGAGGGTGTTCATCAGGGCCGACTGACTGCCTCTGTCGACGTTATAAAAGCAGTGTCAGACACCGACGTGACGTTGCTGTCCGTTGGGACGCCGACAAGTGCAGACGGTGGATGTGATCTTTCGTATCTGCGGTCCGCTTGCCGATCTATCGGTGCTGCGCTGAAGAGCAAAGCTACCTACCATTGCGTCATCCTGCGGTGCAGCGTTCCGCCGGGAACGACCCTCGCTGTTGCCGTGCCGGAGATCGAGGCGGCCTCAGGCAAAAGCCTCGGCACTCACTTCGGCATCTGCTTCAGTCCTGAGTTTTTGCGCGAAGGCTCGGCGGTTGCTGATTTCGCTGATCCGCCGAAAGTGGTGATTGCCGCCAGTGATCCGCGCACCGAGGCTATCGCCCGCCGCGTGTTGTCGCTGCCGGGGCAGCGGGTGCTGACAACGAACATGGCGGCTGCCGAGACGCTCAAGTACGTCGATAATGTGTGGCATGCGACCAAGGTCGTTTTTGCAAACGAAGTAGGCCGCTTTTGCAAGCCACTGGATGTCGACAGCCATGAAGTGATGCGGCTGTTCGTCGAGGACACCAAGCTGAACTTATCGTCGTATTATTTGAAGCCGGGCTTTGCTTTTGGAGGATCGTGTCTGCCCAAGGAAGTTCGTGCGGCGATGCATATCGGTGCGCGGAATGGGCTGAATTTGCCGCTGATCGACAGCTTGCTGGCGTCCAACGAATCTCAGATCGTTGAAGCGCACGAGCTGATTAAGCGGATCGCGGGACAGAGTGTCGGTATGCTTGGTCTGGCATTCAAGCCCGGGACGGATGATCTGCGCGAGAGCCCGATGGTGGATTTGATGGCGCGGCTGGTCGCCGATGGATGCCACGTGCGCGTCGCTGATCCAAGCCTGGCGCTGGGGCCACGTCTGAGTGCGCAGATCAGCTCCATCCGCGCGGCCAACCCTGCGTTGGTGCCAGCGCTGAATGCGCTGGAGGCTGGTCATGTGCTGCAGAGCGTTTCAACCGTAATGCAGACGTGCGACGTTATTGTAGTCTCACATGCCACGGATGCGTTCCGGCAGGCGGTTGGTACACGACGTGCGGGTGTCCACGTCATCGACCTGGCGCGACTTTTTCCAGATGTGCCGGATCAAGAAACCTATCATGGGTTGAGCTGGTAACCGGCGACGCCTGACCTAAACATATTGCCCATCGCGCGGTCCATCGCGCGGTCCATCGAGCGTTACGAGGCGGTTGCGGCGGGACGCCGTTGGCGGGCGTTAGCAGCTTTGACTTCGTGGTACGCCACAATGCTCAGGCCGACAATGCTGGGAACCGACCACATGGTCGGATTGAACGCATGTGATGGCATCAGCTGCACCGCGCCAAAGGCTAAAAAGGCCGTGTAAACGGAAATGCCCGCACCGATCAGCGCGCGGAAGTGAAAAGCGATGTAGTCACCCGGCGCCGGACTGCGTTTGAAAATAAACGACAGGTAGAGCGCTGAGGCAAAGATGCCGACGGGCGCTACAGCCATCATGATAAACTGCCCGATCTGCCAGCCTTTGTAAGCGCACGTGGCGGCCGCAATGGGTGCCGCTATTTGTAAAGTGACGTTAAACCAATGGCGGTTGGCGGCGTGATTGCGCTTGTTTTTAATGCACAGGATCCCGAACCAGGACATCGCGACCGTCAGAATGCCGAGATAGAGCATCAGCCAGCCGAAGAGACCGCGAATGAGCGCAACGTCGGTGAGCTTGGGATGCGTTTCGAGCGGGATCGTCAGCGTGATCAGGCTCATGGGAATTGCGAGTCCGCCTGCTGCGAGCAACGCGTAGGCAAAGATGCGCCCCCACAGGCGATGACGGGCACCACCTTTGCGCGCCAGAACTGGAACCCAGAATGCAACCAGGCCGGTGGCACCGGCAATCACGTGAACGACAATCAGCGCTTTGAAGAGAAACACAAGCGCGACAGTTCCCGTCATTGGTACAGCCCTGGAGTGATGCTCTGCGCACGCTCAATTCGCAAGCGTTGGCAGCGTGATGATGCGAAGGGTGTCAAAATCTGTCAATTGGAAATGACAGATATTGGATATGACGGGCCACAACCGGCTATGGCTTGAGCGCGCTCAGCAGGACCGCAACTTTGCCGCCGATCCAGCGGTGGCTGTCGGCGACCTTGGGCAACGGCGGGGTTGCCTTGTCGGGGAAGCGGCGCTGATAGGCCTGCAGCCAGCCGGCGCGCGTGTTGACTGGCCGCTCCTGTCGCTCACCGGCAAGTTGATCGAATGTCTCGGGCGAGACCAATCCTGAAAGTGTTGTCGCGGCGAGTTTATGCGTGGCTCCGTTCGCAAAGCCATACCAATCCTCGCCTTTGGCGGCGCCCAACTCAGCCAGCAGTACCAACGGCATTACTGAGAAAGCGTGGTAGTAAAGCGCGCGCGGGCCACGCACCATTTCGGCGGCGAGCGTGCCATCCGCTGAGATGTCGCGGGCGCCGTCCTGCATGATGCCGCGCGCCATCTCCCAGTGTTTGGTGCTGCCGGTCGCGAGACCGACTGCGCCGACGCCGAGCCCGAGCCAGTACCAATGGTTGTTTCGCTTGTGCTCGGGATTGTCGAAGTACGCGCGCGCTACGTCGGCAAACTGCAGCAGCCAGCCGTCGATCACTTGCTGCTGCTCTGGACCTGCAAACCGCCGCACCTTGAGGTAGGCAAGGGCCACGCCGGCGAGATCCCACTTGCGCTGATATTCTGCTTGCTTGGTGGACATCGTGCCGAGCCACGCACCGGCGCGCGCCCACGTGCCGAGCCAAAGGAGCGCGCATTCACTGGCGTCTGCCTGCCCCTTGGGCGCGGCACGTGTCCAGGCATGATCGGCATCGGAAACGACCTGGCGCAAAAAGTCGGTCAGTGGTTCAACGGCTGCTTCGTGCTGCGCGTAGAGTTTGGGATCGACGATGGTGCCTTCGGCGTCGCTGTAGTAGCGCGGGACGTTCAGGTTCACGACCGGAGGCGGAACGCGGGGGCAGGATTCGGCAATGCCAGCCGACACGCCGGCGACAAGTCCGGCACCGAGCATGGTTGCGCGCAGGGCATGTGCGTAATTTCGCGGTCGGCGGTTTGATGATGTCACGGCTCGTTTCCCTTCGATCCGAACTATGCCGGACCGTGCGCTTTAGGGTCGTTCCGCTTTTGATGGAATCGAGGAACGACCCTCGTACCCACAATCACCCTGGGCTAGCACGCCTGATCGCGATCCCGCGAGCCGATCCGCTTGGAGCGCGGCGAAGAGCGTAGCAGAGCTACGGTCGAGCCGTGTGACGACGCGGGCGGCCGTGGGGCGCGACCCTTCGGGCGAACGAGGATCACCGGCGGGTGCGTTGCGCGGCTTGTCCGATGAGGCACATCGACCTGCGCCGCGCGCCTGCCCGCCGGTGATCCTCGTTCGTCATGCGTACTAGCCAAGTGTGATTGTGGGTACTAGTGGTGATCATGGCCGCAGCCCGGGCCATGCACGTGCTCATGATCGTGCCCGTGGGAGTGGGCCGGCGCACGCAAGGCGCGGCCGATCTTGTGCTCAATGCCGGCAGCTTGCTCGCGTGGCGAGTTGGCATCCTCGATGGCCAGCGCCATGATTTCAGCCGCGAGTTGGAGATCATCCGGGCGGCCGAAGTAGTGCCGGCGCAAACGGCCGGCACGGTCAAACAGCAGCAATGTGGGCGTGCCCTGCATCTGATAGTTGGCCATGGTCTTGGGTGGGCCATCGCCATCGGGCGCGTCGATGCCGACGGGGAACGGCCACTTGAACTCGGCCATGAACACCTGCAGCGCGTCCGGCGTCATCACCTTGTGATGCTCAAACACTGTGTGCAGGCCGAGCACGACGACCTCAGCCGGGTTGAATTTCTCCGTGAGCCGCTTGGCCTGCGGCAGACCGTGCTCAATACAACCAGGGCACAGCATCTGAAAGGCCGACAGCACGACGACCTTGCCGCGCAGCGCCTTCAAGGTAAGCGGCGTGTCAGTATTGATCCAGCCAGTGGTTTCTAGTTCGGGCGGATTTTCAGGATCAAACATGATGTGGTCCGTTGGCGAGGGTGTGAGAGGGGTTGATCTAGCGGGTTGTGCGAGCCGAGGCAAAGCCCGGGATGCAGTGGAGAAGGGGAGCACTCAGCTTGACAGGCCCGTGACGGCGGGCGCATGAGCGGCAAAATTCAACGCCTTTTGCGAGATGCCCATGCCGAGCGCAATCACGCCGCAAGCTGCCAAAATGCGCCTGATCGAGATCGTGCGGCGGCGCAGTTACGGCACGGGTGTCGAGATCAAACTCGCGTCGGGCCGCACGTCGGACTTCTACTTCAATATGAAGCCGACGATGCTCGACCCGCAGGGCTCTTACCTGCTGGCACTGCTCATTCTCGATGCATTGAAAGATAGCCCCTGCGACTTCGTCGGCGGGCTCGAAATGGGGGCCGTGCCGATGGCGGCGGCCGTCACTGCCGTGAGTGTTGCCGAAGACCGGCCCATGCCGGCGTTCTTCGTCCGCAAGACACCGAAAGATCATGGCACCAAAAGTCTGGTGGAAGGTCTGCCGCGCGGCGAGACGCTGGCCGGCAAGCGCGTGGTCATTCTCGAAGACGTGACGACGACGGGGGGCTCGGCGCTCAAGGCTATCGAGTCGGTGCGAGCCGATGGGGCCATCGTGCTCGGCGTCATTACCGCCGTCGACCGCCTCGAAGGCGCAGCCGAAGCCTTCGCCGCCGCCGGCGTGCCATTCCAAGCCGTGCTGACGGTGGATGACTTCAGATAACTGTTACACCCCCGTCAGCGCCTGCTCCAACGTAACGCGTCCTTTCAACAGTTCCGCCGCACGCGTGTAACCGCCATTCGCACCGTCAACGAAGTGGACGTGCAGGCTTTCATCCGTTGAGGTGACGAAGCAGGTCATCAGGGCGGTTTCCGATGCATGCAGGCCGAAGCGGATCGTGCCACTGTCTTTCTTCGCTTCCAGATACGCGGCGATTTTCGGAATGGCGACCGTCGCGCAATCGATGACGAAGAACAGCCCGTCGTCGTAGCGGCAGAAATCCGTGTTGGTGATGATCTCGGACTTGTAGCGATTGGCGTCGAATTTGCCGACCTTGAAGCCGTTGGTGATAACCACGTGCGCGACCAAAGTCTCAACCAGCAAGCGCGCGGTCGTCAACCACAACGGCCCACCTTTGTGTCGCGCGCGGGCTTCCAGCCGATAGCCCGGCGGCGGCCACTTCAGACGTAAATTTTCTGCCGTAACGGGGTGGGGATCGCCGCCGTTGGCCGCCAACTGCTGGATATCAGCATAGGTCTGCTGCAGCGCCGCGTCATCGCCAAGCACGATGACCGACAGCATCTTGCCACGCGCCGATTTCAGCTGGTCCCAACGACAGGAGAGGCCGGAAAGATCGACATCGCCGCCATCGTCAAGACCGATGGGAATTTCGGACAGGCGCTGCAAGCCGACGTCCCCACGCCCCTTAATGGATTTCTCCAGCAGGCTCACACCGCCACCGGTGAAGACACCGAAGTGGTTGCCGGGCGAAGGCTCGTAGCGGCCGACGCACACATCGTGACCGGCGGCGCGAATGTCGGCGACGCGCAGGCAACCGACGACAAGATCGAGCCCGAACTGCCGCTGGATCAAGCCACGCAAGCGCGCGAGGATCAGCCGCGCTTGGTCGCCAAAGCCACCGGGGACCATGATGGTCGCGCCGTCGCCGCCGAACAGAAACGGGAGGGGTGTCGGCGCGCAGGCGTTCTTGATCGCCGCAATGGACGACGCCGCAACGAAATTGACGGTTTTGTGCTGGCCGCTGGCAACCGCTTCTGTGGAATTTTTAACGTCGGTTGCGATCAACAACCAGTCGTCGGGTGCCGGCTGATAAATGGCCGCGTCGAGGGCCTCTGTCTCCACGGCGACCATCGGCAAATCGGCGAAAAACCGGTCGCTCGAGTGCGGCGTCTCGGAAGCTTTCACGGCTTGGTGGCCCTCGGGTGTGTTCAGCGTGCTGGTCAGCCTAGCGCGTCGGGCGATCATTGTGGTAACTTTTCCAAAATACGAAAGTTTCTGGGGAGATGATATGTCTATCTTTACGCGTGCGCTGTTGGCGTTTGCCGTGCTGCTGGGAGCGTCGGGCGCGTTACGCGCCGAACCCACCGAAATCCGCATCACCAAGCAGCCGGGCTTGCTCTATCTGCCGATGATCCTCATGGAGAACGGTAAGCTGATTGAGAAGCACGCCGCAGCCCAGGGCTTGGGCGACGTCAAAACCACTTGGGTGACGTTCAACAGCGGCGGTGCGGCCACCGATGCGCTGCTCGCCGGCAACGTGGAGTTCGTCACCAGCGGCGCATCCAACATGCTGCTGCTCTGGGATCGCACCAAGGGTGGCGTCAAAGGCGTGGCAGCGTGCGGCGGCATGCCGATGTTTCTGTTAACGCGGAACCCCGCGATCAAATCGCTCAAAGACTTCACGGAAAAAGACCGGATCGCCGTGCCGACGATCAAGGTGTCGTCGCAGGCGACCATCCTGCAGATGGCAGCGGAGAAAGAGTTTGGCGAAGGCCAAGCGGGTAAGTTGGATTCGATCACTCTCCAGCTCGGCCATCCCGATGCAACGCTCTCGTTGCTGTCGCCGCAAAGCGAAGTGAACAGTCACTTCTCGTTGCCGCCGTTCCAGTATATCGCGCTGAAAGACCCGGCCGTGCGCAAGGTCCTCTCTTCGGTTGATGTGTTCGGTGGGCCGGTCAACAACGCCATCGTGTTCGCCACCTCGAAGTTCCGCGATGCCAATCCGAAGACGATGGCGGCGCTGATGGCAGCGCTCAGCGAAGCCATGCAGATGATCAAGTCCGATCCCAAGAAGGCCATCGATATCTATCTCACCCAGGTCAAAGAGAAGGTCACCGCTGAAGAACTGGTCGCCATGTTGAAAGAACCAGGCGTGGTGTTCGACGTCGCCCCCGTCGGCATGACCAAGTTCGCCAACTTCATGGCCAAGGCCGGCACACTCAAGACCGCACCGAAGGACTGGAAAGAGTTCTTCTTTCCCGAGGCGCATGCGCTGAATGGCAACTGAGTTTGCCCGCGCGCTGGCGTCCATGCACGCGCTGACCGCGATTGATCTGATCGCGGTGGCGGTGTTCGCCATCACCGGCGCGCTGACAGCGTCGCGCAAGCAGTTGGATATCGTCGCCTTTGTCTGGCTTGGCGTGGTGACCGGCGTCGGCGGCGGGACCCTGCGCGACCTATTGCTGGGCGTGCCGGTGTTCTGGGTGCAGCAGCCGATCTATGTGCTGCTTTCCGCGGCGGTAGCGGCGCTGGTGTTCTTCGTCGCGCACGTGCCGCAGTCGCGCTATCGCGTGCTGTTGTGGCTTGATGCCGTCGGCTTAGCGTTCGTCACGGTGGCCGGCGCAGAGAAAGCACTGGCTGCTGGTGCAGGGCCGACCATAGCCGTGGTGATGGGCGTGATCACTGCGGCTGTCGGTGGCATCGTGCGCGACGTGCTTGGCCAAGAGCCATCGATCCTGCTCAAGAAAGAAATCTACATCACCGCTGCCCTCCTCGGTGCTGTGGCTTACGTGGCAGCGCTGGGCGCGGGCACCACAAACCTTCTGGCGCAGGTGATCGGTATCGCTCTCGCCTTCGGCCTGCGCGCGCTCGCCATCACGCGCGGCTGGTCGCTGCCGACCTACCGGACGCGTGCCGGCCGCACCGCAGCCGAGATCGAAAGACTCCCTTAATCTCGAACAGCGAAAGGCCGCGACCGTGGCCCATTTGCGTCTTGGAAAAGTCCAAAACCCGTGTAACCTTCCTTTCATCAACAGCAACCGAAGGGAGGTGATCCGATGTCGAGTGGGAACCATGGGACGGCGATGTCGGTTGACGCATGCGAGGCTCTTACAGGTCGCGCAGCAGTTTAACCGAACACGGCAGATTGCCGCCTGTTTGATGTTTGCGACGCGCAACGTGCGTGGCGCACCAGGAAAAACTGGAGTCGAACAAGCCGTCGTCTCGTCTCACGCGGGCCGCTCCTTCGGGGCGGCCCGTTTGCATTTGTGCGCCAATTGATGGTTTGCTGCAGCGGGTACAACACGCTTGGGGCAATCGCGATGACAACAGGACTTGAAGGCCGCAAAGTTGTCGTCTGCGGTGGCAGCCGCGGCATCGGGCGCGCCATTGCACTCGGATTTGCCAGAGCTGGCGCACATGTCTCGATCTGCGCGCGCGGTGCGGAGACGCTCGAAAAAACCAAAGCCGAGTTGAAAGCGGCCGGCTCGGGCACAATGCATGCCATGCACTGCGATCTGTCGAGCGCCGCCGAGATCGCGGCCTACATTCCTGCAGCCGCAGCCGCACTCGGCGGCATCGACTGCCTGATCAACAACGCCAGCGGTTTTGGCCAGGGCGACACGGAAGCCGGCTGGGAAGCCAGCGTCAACGTCGACGTGCTCGCCACTGTGCGCGCCTCGCAAGCCGCCGAGCCGCTTCTGCTGAAAGGCACCGGCCCGTCCATCATCAACGTCACGTCGATTTCGGGCTTTCGGCCATCGGTGCGCACGTCTGCCTATGGCGCGGCGAAAGCCGCCGTCATGCATTACACAACATCGCAAGCGGCGGCGCTGGCGCGCAAAGGCGTGCGTGTGAACTCTGTCGCGCCCGGCTCGATCGAATTCCCCGGCGGCACCTGGGAGGAGCGCAAGGCAAATTCACCGCAGCTCTACAACGCCATTCTCAAAAGCATCCCCTTCGGCCGTCTCGGTCTGCCCGATGAAGTCGCCGACGTGGTGCTGTTCCTCGCCTCACCCGCCGCCCGCTGGGTGACCGGTCAGGTCATCGCGATTGATGGCGGACAATTGCTGGGCGTGTGAACCGTCACGCTTGCTCCACCAGCGCCTTCAAATTGGCGAGGCCTTCATCGAACGCCGCGTGCATCATCGCGTCGTGATTGAAGAACAACGTCATGACCTTCATCAGCAACGGCGAGCGGCCGTCCATGGCCCAGGTCACGTCGGTGGCGGTGCCGGCGCGCGCCAAGGTGAACGTGACGGTGTTGTCCGCGTTAATTGGCCTCGTCATCTGCAACCGCATCGTGACACGGCTCGGTGCGTCGGCGTCGGTAATCTCGATGGTGCCGCCGCCGGACTTTGGGCCATTGAAGCTGTGCAACGCGCCCGTGCCACTGGCGGGTCCGCCGTAACTCGTGACCGAAGTCGGATCGCGCAGCGAGAAGGTGTTCCACGTATTCATGGCGCGCAGGTCGTTGATCAGTGGAAAGATCTTTTCCGGCAGCGCGTTGATGCGCGCCGTGCGGGCAACCCGGAAGGTGTCGGGCTTGCGCATGGCGAGCAGGAGTGTGGCAATGAGGGCAACGGCCAGCACGATCAGGACGGTTTCGAGCATTGGTAGGGTCCAGTTGTCTGCCGAACACGGATAGTGCGCCCAATCAGCATAGTCGCTATTCCCTGGGCGCTCAACTTTCGGCGGCGTTTCTGCGGCGTTGCTGGGTGACGATTGCTGATTGGCCTGCGAACCGCTAACTGTCGGCCGCACAGATCCCTCCCCCATCCGACCGGACTCCATGACCCTTTTGAAACTCATCGCCCTCGATCCGACAGATGTCTCCGTGGTGTCGCTGCATCTGCAGGATGCCGTGGTGCGCGTGGCCGACATGGCGTACAGCCCGCGCGACAATCGGTTCGCACTGATGTGTAACCGCTATCATCGTGGCGATGGTGATCCAAAGAAAACCGCCGGCGAGCGGCGGCGTGCCGCCCTCCGGATCGAGCGTGTGACAGGCGTGCAGAGCCAAGGGGTCGATCTCAAGTCCTCGGCGACGGTGCTGGCGGTTCTCGCGGTGCTGTTTGCCGCCCATCCCGACCCGGCAGTGGCCCCGGCCGGGACCTTGACGCTGGTGTGCGCGGGTAATGCGACCGTGCGTCTGGCTGTCGAGTGCGTCGAGATGGTGCTGGAAGACCTCGGGCCCGCCTGGCAGCCGGGCCACCGACCGATGCATCCGGGCGCGTAAGTCGACGCCGCGCGCCGCAGTGACAGGTGTTGGGGGAATGGCTATCACTCGCCCTCAACTGCAGTGAAAGGGCCTGGATGGCAGTCGACCTTGATACCCGATCCGCCGACTTCGACCAACGGTTTCAGACGTTTCTGGCCGGCAAGCGCGAGGCGTCGGACGATGTCGATGCAGCGGTGCGCGCGATCATTGCGGACGTGCGCGCGCGCGGCGACACCGCGCTGGTCGAGCTGACGCGCAAGTTCGACGCGTTCGATCTGGCACCCGCCAATCTCCCCGCCGGCCTGCGCGTTCCAATTGACGAGATCGCCGCCGCAGCGGCCCGCTGCGATGCAGCCACCATCGACGCACTGAAGTTCGCCGCCGAGCGCATCCGCAGCCACCACGCCCGCCAGATCCCGCGCGATGACACCTACATCGACTCCGTCGGTGCCGAGCTAGGCAGCCGGTGGACGGCGGTCGAGTCGGTTGGGCTGTACGTGCCCGGCGGGCTCGCCAGTTATCCAAGCTCGGTGCTGATGAATGCAGTGCCAGCTAAGGTCGCTGGCGTGCCACGCGTGGCGATGGTGGTGCCGTGTCCGAAGGGTCAGTTGAACCCGCTCGTGCTCGCAGCCGCGCACATCGCCGGCGTCGATGAAATCTATCGCGTGGGTGGCGCGCAGGCGATTGCGGCGCTGGCCTATGGGACCGACACCATCCGCCCTGTGGTTAAGATCGTCGGGCCTGGCAATGCTTATGTGGCAGCCGCCAAACGGCAAGTCTATGGCACGGTCGGCATCGACAGCATCGCCGGTCCCTCCGAAGTTTTGATCATCGCCGATGCGCACAATAACCCGGCCTGGATCGCTGCGGACCTTCTGGCGCAGGCCGAACATGATGCGAGCGCGCAATCGATCTTGATCACTGACAATGCCGCCTTCGCTGCCGCCGTGAAATCCGAAGTGGCGCGCCAGCTCGCCGTCCTGCCGCGCGGCAACATCGCCGGTGCCAGCTGGAACACCTACGGTGCCGTCATCCTTGTGCGTTCGCTGGAGGAAGCGCCACGGCTCGCCGACGCCATTGCCGCCGAGCACCTGGAGATCGCCACCGCCGACCCCGACGCGCTGGCCGCCCGCATCCGCAATGCCGGTGCCATCTTCCTTGGCGCGCACACCCCGGAAGTGATCGGCGACTATGTGTCAGGCTCCAACCACGTGTTGCCGACGGCCCGATCAGCCAAGTTCTCGTCAGGCCTGGGCGTGCTCGACTTCATGAAGCGCACATCCCTGTTGCGGCTGACACCGCAGGCGCTGGCCGCGCTCGGCCCGCACGCCATGACACTAGCCCGCGCCGAAGGCCTCGAGGCGCACCGCCGGTCGGTGGGGGTGCGGTTGGGTACGTGATGGGGCGGTATGCTTAACGCACAAGGTTAACACCCGCGGCGGCCGGCTCGCGGTCCCCACTTGGAGTGCCCGCAGGGGCTCGCGTGTCGGCGCGGGCAAAAAAAACGTAGAGCGCGATGGCGCCGCCGCGGGGGCTCGCACCCGCTTGCCTGTCAGGGGCTTTCACCTGCTCGCTCGTCACCACTTTCAGGTGCCTCAGCTCGTCACCGCTTGCAGGTGCTTTAGCTTGTCACCGCGTCTGGGGTCGACCGGCGCTATTTGTCGGCGGTTTCCACCGCGCTGCACGACCGGCAGTCCGGGCTGAGCCGGTGGGCCGATCCATCCAGGTCCACCAGCGCGCTCGAGACATCGCCGCCGGACCAATCTGTGATGTGGAGATTATCACATCCCCCGCGCGCATAAAGAAAATATGCGTCTTACGGTTAAGCTGCACGCTCAATCAAAACAAGCCGATGGCCAGCCCTGAGGCGGATCGCCGTCAAGCCCGTCCGCTCAACCCTCGATCACGGTGCTGATCACAGTCACCGCGCAATCGACGCGATGGGCCACCACTGGAAGTCGGGTCGAGTAGGAATCCCCTCTCCCCGTCCTTCGACGGGGAGAGGGTTAGGGTGAGGGGCAGCCGCTTGCTCAATGTCTGCCTCACGCCTTCAATCTGCTTGCGACATCGAGCAATGTTTCCAGCACGCCATCGAGGTTTTCGAACACTTCGGCGTTGTGCGCGCGGAAGACGTGATAGCCGTTCGCTTCGATAT
>JANNEU010000029.1:0-1873 GCA_031379035.1 Hyphomicrobiaceae bacterium
GCCGCTCGAGGCCGCCTTGAAAGGCGCGCGCGAAATCGGCTTCACCGTTATCTCGCTGACGCTGTCGCTGATCGCGGTATTCATCCCGCTGCTTTTCATGACCGGTCTCGTCGGCCGCATGTTCCGCGAGTTCGCGCTCACCCTCACCATTGCCGTCATCGTCTCCGCCGTGGTCTCGCTCACGCTGACGCCGATGATGTGCGCCATGCTCTTGAAGCGCGTCAGTCACGGTGATGGGCACGCCCATGGTGCCAACCCCGCGCCCGGCATCTTTGCGCGCGCTACCGACGCCACGATTGATTTCTACATGCGCACGCTGCATGTCGTACTCCGCTACCAGGGCGCAACGCTGTTGGTCACCTTCGGCACATTGTTGCTGACGATCTTCCTCTACATCATCGTCCCCAAGGGCTTCTTGCCGCAGCAGGACACCGGTCTCGTCACCGCCGTGCTGCAGGCCGGCCCCGAAGTCTCGTTCGACGAGATGACGCGCCTGCAAGGCCTCGTCGCCACCGAGATCCGCAAAGATCCCGACGTCGCCGGCGTCGTCTCGGTCATCGGCGTCTCAGCGCTCAACACCACCCCCAATGCCGGGTCGTTCAAGATCACGCTGCGGCCGCGCGAAAAGCGCACCAGCCTTGCCAACGACATTATCAGTCGGCTTGAAGCTTCGAGTGCGCAGATCCCCGGCGTCACGCTGTTCTTCCAGTCCGTCCAGGACGTGCAGATCTCCACGCGCCAGACCCGCGCCCAGTATCAATTCACGCTGACCGGCTCCGACGGTGCGGAAGTTAACAAATGGGCCGAGCAACTGCGCGTGGCGCTTGCCACCTCGCCCATCCTCCGCAATCTCACCATCGACACCCAGGAGGGCGGCCTCCGCGCTTTCGTCCGGCTGGATCGTGACACCGCTGGGCGCCTCGGCGTCTCCATGGCGGCTCTCAACGACGCGCTCAACGACGCTTTCGGCCAGCGCCAGATCTCCACTATTTACGCCCAGTCCAACCAATACCGCGTGGTGCTCGAAGCCATGCCGCAATACCAGTCCGATCCTGCAGCCCTCAGCCGCCTCTACGTCCCTGCCGTCGGCGGCGCACAAGTGCCGCTCTCGTCACTCGCCAAAGTCGAGCGCACCCAGGCCCCGCTCACCAACAATCACCAGGAACAGTTCCCCTCAGCCACGCTCAGTTTCAACCTCGCTCCCGGCGCGGCCCTTGGCGACGCCGTGCAAGCCATCGACGCTGCCGAGAAAGCGCTGCAGATCCCCGGGCTCATCATCGGCACCTACTCCGGCGATGCTGCCGAATTCTCCAAGTCTCTCGCCAGCCAGCCGTGGCTCATCCTTGCAGCGATCGTGACCATCTACATCGTTCTTGGCGTGCTCTATGAGAGCTTCATCCATCCCTTCACGATTCTCACCACCTTACCCTCCGCCGGCATTGGAGCCGTGCTCGCGCTGATGATCTGCCGCATCGATCTCTCGCTCGTCGCCCTCATCGGCATCGTGCTGCTGATGGGGATCGTCAAAAAGAACGCGATCATGATGATCGACTTCGCCCTCGAAGCCGAGCGCACGCGTGGCCTCACACCCGAACAGTCGATCCTCGAAGCGGCGCAACTGCGCTTCCGCCCCATCATGATGACCACCCTCGCAGCCCTTTTCGGCGCACTCCCGCTCGCACTCGAAAACGGCACCGGCGCCGAACTCCGCTACCCGCTCGGCGTCACCATTATCGGCGGCCTGCTGCTCTCTCAGCTGCTCACGCTCTACACCACGCCCGTTATTTACCTCGCCATGGAACGGCTGCGGGCGCGCGTCATGGGCACCGCCAGCCAAGCCATCACCACAGCCGCCCCCGCCCTCCAACGCCAA
>JANNEU010000137.1:0-2030 GCA_031379035.1 Hyphomicrobiaceae bacterium
CCTCGCCCGGCGAAAGCGGCGCCTTCCAGCTTGACTGGCAGGTGGCGCGCCGCTTTGTGCGCTACGCAGGCGGCTATTGGACGGGCTCGACCGGGCGGCAGGCCCTCGCGCTGACGGCGGGACTTGCCGCGAGCCTGCTGCTGTCGACGTTCGTGACGGTGCAGCTCAACCAGTGGAACCGCTCTTTCTTTGATGCGCTCGAGCGCCGCGACGTGGCCAGCGTCAAGCAGGCCGTGCTGGTGTTCTTCGTCATCATCGCGTCGATGGCAGCCATTGGCGTCTGCATTGTCTACACACGCATGACCTTGCAGGTGCGCTGGCGGCAATGGCTGGTCGAACGGCTGATCGGCCAGTGGCTGGCCGATCAGAAGTTCTATCATCTCAATGCCACGGGGCGCGAACCGGCCAATCCCGAGTATCGCATTTCGGACGATACGCGATGGGCGACCGAGATCATGGTCGATCTCGGCATCGGCTTGTTAACCGCTGTGGTCGGCGGCATTGCCTTCATCACAATTCTCTGGACAGTCGGCGGTGGCTTCACAGTCGGAGGGCTGACGATCCCTGGCTACATGGTGTGGTGCGCGCTCGCCTATGGCATCGCGGCGTCAACGCTGACGGCGTGGGTCGGCAGTCCGCTGGTTGGCCGCGTCGGCCAGAAAAACGAGGCGGAAGGCTATTTTCGTTTCGCCATGATGCGGCTTCGCGACAACGCCGAGAGCATCGCGCTCAATCATGGCGCAGCCGCTGAAAGCCGCATCCTGCGCGGCTTCTACGATACCGTTGTCGCGCGATGGTTGAAGATCGTGCGTTCGAACGCGCAGCTGACCTGGATCACCAACGCGACCGGGCCGATGATCCCCATTGTGCCGCTGCTGTTCGCGGCGCCGAAGTATATGGCGGGCGAACTGACCCTGGGGCAAGTCACGCAGCTGGCCGCCGCGTTCATTCAGGTGCAGCAGGCTATCTCGTGGGTGGTTGATAACTACAGCCGCATTGCCGACTGGTACGCCTCCGCCCGCCGCGTCATGGACATCGTCGACGCCAGCGATGCCGTCGAGCCGGATTTGCCCCATCAGCGCGCTGCCACTCCAGTGCCGGGCGGCGCAGCGCTAGCGCTGGATCACGTAGCGCTTGATGACGCCAGCGGGCACGCGCTGCTCAGGCCCTTGACCTTAAACCTTGCGCGCGGCGAGGCGGTTCACATGACCGGCCCGTCCAATACGGGCAAATCGACCTTGGCACGCATTCTCGCAGGCCTCGTGGTGCCGACCGGCGGCAAGATCACCGGCGCGGACACAATGTCGGTGCTGCTGTTGCCGCAGAAAGGCTACATGCCGCTCGGCACCCTGGCTGATGCGATCAGTTACCCCCGTAACGACCCAGCGCCCAGTCGCGATGACCTGGTGGGGGCGCTTGCGGCGGTTGGCCTCAGCGCGATGGCACCCAGGCTTCCGGAGACGGCCCGGTGGGATCAAGTGCTCTCAGCCGGCGAACGGCAAAGGCTGGCGGCGGCGCGCGCGCTCCTTGCCCGGCCGCATATCCTCGTCATCGACGATGCGCTGTCGGCGCTGGATGGTGTGACCCAGAGGTCGCTCATCCAGACTTTGCGGGCCAAAATCCCGGGGCTGACCATCCTCAGCCTGGGCCAACGCGCGCCGCCACCCGGCACCTTCGACCGTACACTGGAATTGACGCGCCATGACCAGGACGCAATGGTTGAGGAAACGGCGTCTTGATCGACAATGACACAGTCTAAAGAGAGCGGCCCGGCTGGGCTGGAAGACGATGACAAAACTCAATTTCTGGAATGCGACGTGGGCGCTCGATGAAAAGCAGTGCCCTTGCGACGTCCACTATCTCGACTATCTCGACGCCAAGAAGATGACGAACAAAGACATCTTCCACATGGGCACCGGCAGCCACCACATCGTCGGGCTGAAGACGGCCACCAATGGTGCCGGCAATCACGTGCTCGGCATCACCGCTAGCAAAGAAGAATATCAGGCCTATGTCGATCTGCTGATCGA
>JANNEU010000156.1:0-1695 GCA_031379035.1 Hyphomicrobiaceae bacterium
AGGTTTCCAAAGGCCCACGGCCTTTGGCGGGATCAAAGGGCAGAGCCCTTTGCCTGCCGTCTTGCATGTCCGCAATCACGCTACGTGAGAGGAACCACCAATTCCGTCGCATAGGGCCCGCCGCCTCGTCCCGGCCGCGACGACAACAGCGCAAACTCTGTCACTTCGAACGGCGCAATCTTCAATCCGCCCGTCTCTGCCAAAAACCGCGCGACGAACGAAGGTCGCGGGTGCCGCGCGCGCGCCAGCGTGATGTGCGGTTTAAAACCGTGCTCCGGCGCACCCAGTCCAACTGCGCGGGCCAGCCGCTCATGCGACTTCTGCAGCGCCACCAGCTCCGGCGTTTCAATCACTGTCGCATAAATAGCCGTTTCGCTCCGCCCGCCAAACGTGCCCGTGCCGGCAATCGTCAGCGCAAAAGGCGGAAATTCCATCTCTTCCAGACCAGCCGCAATTTCGTCCGCAATCTCGTCGCTCACATCGCCAAAGAAGCGCAACGTGACGTGCAGATTGTCTGCGGCCATCCAGCGCGCACCGCCGATCTCGCCACGCACCAGCGAGAGATGCGTCCGAACCATGTCGGGCAATTGCAATGCTGAGAACAGACGCGGCATGGCTCACCCTTTCGCCAGCCGCCGCGCCTT
The DNA here is from genome assembly GCA_031379035.1 of Hyphomicrobiaceae bacterium. GTDB lineage: Bacteria > Pseudomonadota > Alphaproteobacteria > Rhizobiales > Hyphomicrobiaceae > JABFRJ01. Next base: position 645 of record JANNEU010000156.1, read on the forward strand.
CACGCGTGCGATTAACTCTTCCGCCTTGGGCAATATCGAGGCGACAATCGCTGCCACGCCCTTGGCGTTAGGATGCATGCCGTCCGCCAGGTTCAGTTCCGGCTTCATGGCGACCGCTTCGATAAAGAACGGATACAGCAGCAGCCCATGCTTGTCGGCCAGCGCTGGAAAGATCGCGTCAAATGGCTTGCTGTAAGGCTCACCCATGGACCGCGGCGCGAACATGCCGGCCAGTAGAATGTCGGCACCCTGGGCTTTGATGGCAGCAATGATCGCGTCAAGATTGTCACGCGCTTTACTGGGATCAAGGCCGCGCAGCGCGTCGTTCGCACCGAACTCCAAAATCACGGCTTCGGTCTCCGGCGGCACCGCCCAAGCAATCCGATCACGCGCGGCGGCCGTCGTATCTCCCGAAACGCCGGCATTCAGAATTTCAACTTTGTGCCCGCGCGCCTCAAGCGCCTTGGCCAGCACAACTGGAAACGCTTCGCTCGGCGGCAACTGATACCCGGCCGTCAGGCTGTCGCCAAACGCCACGATTTTGATGGGCTTATCGGCACTCACGGCCTGCGCTTGCGCCTGAGCTTGGGCCTGAGCTTGCAGCGGTCCGACGCCGCTCCAGCCAGCAGCATTGAACGTCACTATGACTGCCCCTATCTGCGCTAGGAGTGCACGCCGACCAAGCCGAGCGCCAAGCCAACCCATGTTTCTGCCATAAAGCCGCCTCACCTGACCCTCCTGCCTGCGCCGCGATTCTGTGACCACATGTGCGCAGCTGAAGCGAATACAACGGCCAAAGCAAGACACCAACCTTTTAGCGCCAGCCTTTTCAAGGCGATACTCTTTGCAAGACCGAGGAACTCCACGCCCCATGCTCCCAGCTTCTTCGCCGGTCGTTCGCCTCACCGACACGGGGCTCACCCTCGATAGCCGTGCTGGCGCTGTCGAAATCCTGAAGTCTGTGAGCTTTCAGATCGCGGCGGGCGCGTCTGTGGCCATCGTCGGTCCATCGGGCTCGGGCAAGACGTCGCTGCTGATGATCATGGCCGGG
>JANNEU010000183.1:0-7003 GCA_031379035.1 Hyphomicrobiaceae bacterium
AGTGATTATCGCGGGTGCTGGTGGTGCGGCTCATCTGCCGGGCATGACCGCGTCGATGACGACGCTGCCGGTGCTGGGCGTGCCGGTCCAGTCAAAGGCGCTGTCGGGTCAGGATAGTCTGCTCTCTATCGTGCAGATGCCGGCAGGAATTCCCGTCGGCACGTTGGCCATTGGTGAAGCCGGCGCGACCAATGCCGGCCTGCTGGCCGCGCAAATTCTCGCGCTGCAAGACCCGGAGTTGTCCGCAAAGGTCGATGCCATGCGCAAGGAGCAATCCACGTCCGTGCCGGATGCGCCGCCGGCTGGATAAGCCGCGACATGATGTGCGCGACTGCGGCCAGCCTGTTGAGCGACGACGCACGGATCGCGTAGAGATCGGTGATGACCGCTCCTGTTTCCCCTTTCCCGCTGCCCCCCGGCTCAACCATTGGCATTCTCGGCAGTGGCCAGCTCGGCCGCATGCTGGCGATGGCTGCGGCGCGCCTCGGCCTGAAGTGCCACATCTACGCAGACAGCCCTGGCCCGGCGTTCGACGTTGCAGCGGCGACAACGATCGCGCCCTATGAGGACGAAACGGCGCTGGCGACGTTTGCGGCTGCAGTTCCCGTCGCGACCTATGAGTTTGAAAACATTCCCCTGCCGACGGTCGAATTTTTGGCACGCCGCATTGCGGTACGTCCTGGTGCCAAGGCACTGGCGGTCGCGCAGGATCGGTTGGCCGAGAAGCAACTCGCCCGTGATCTCGGCTCGATGACGGCAGAGTTTGCAGGTGTCGACAGTCTTGCCGGTCTTGAGGCCTGCGCGGCCAAGATCGGCTTGCCCGCCATCCTGAAGACCCGACGCTTTGGCTATGACGGCAAAGGCCAGGCCAAGATCCTCACTCCGAGTGACATCAAGGCGGCTTTCCAAGCCATGCGCGGCCAGCCGACGATCCTCGAAAAATTCGTGCCGTTCCAGTCTGAGCTTTCGGTGATTGCCGTGCGCAGCGCCGACGGTGTCTTTGCTGCCTACGCCGTAACCGAGAACGTTCACCGCAACCATATCCTGCACACAGCGACCGTCCCGGCGACGCTGAGCCAAAAGGCGCAAACTGCAGCCATTGCGACTGCCAAATCGATAGCCGAAGCCGTCGACTATGTGGGCGCGCTGGCGGTCGAGTTCTTTGCGCTCGGGGATGCCGGACACGAAGTCCTTTACGTCAACGAAATGGCCCCACGGGTACACAACTCCGGTCATTGGACCATCGACGCCTGCATCACCAGCCAGTTCGAGAACCACATCCGGGCCGTGGCCGGCTGGCCGCTGGGCTCGACCGCGCGTCATTCGAGCGCAGTCACCACCAACCTGATCGGTGCCGATCACGACGATTGGGCCAAGTTGGCCGCTGAACCCGGTGCCGCCCTGCATCTTTATGGCAAGCGCGATGCCCGCTCCGGACGCAAGATGGGCCATGTCACCCGGCTGTCCCCGAAATAAATACACATCCAAGCGCGCCGCCCGAATGGACATCCCCGCCGGGCTTTGATAGACACGGCGCAAGCTGGGGCGCGAGTTCCGGCGTCTTAGTGTTGTGGATACGGTTTAAGATCCGCGATCAGAGATGCCGCCGGCGGCACCTAACCCACGAATTTACAGTCAGAAATTCCCGTATTGGCCGGTCTGGAACCGGTCGTGTCACGTCAACCATAGAAGCGAGGTTTACCCGGGTGCTCGTCCAAGTCCGCGACAACAACGTTGATCAGGCCCTTAAGGCGCTGAAGAAGAAGCTGCAGCGCGAAGGCGTGTTCCGTGAGATGAAGCTCCGGAACCATTTTGAAAAACCGTCGGAAAAGCGCGTTCGCGAGCAGGCGGAAGCCGTTCGTCGCGCCCGCAAACTGGCGCGTAAAAAAGCCCAACGTGAAGGCGTGATGCCGAACGGTCAGCGCGGCAAGGCTGCAGCGGCCAAGACACCGGGCCGTGGCGGTCCGGGCCGTGGTGGCCCGGGTGGCGCACCCCGTGGTCCAGCGGGTGAAGGCGGGACAGGGGGTTCCGGCGGCGGCTTTGGTGGCGGCAGCAGTGGTGGTTTCGGTGGTGGCGGCGGCTTCGGCGGGCCGCGCTGAGCAACTTGCAGCTGGTTCATTTTGAAGGCCCGGGCGGCGACGCCCGGGCTTTTTCTATTGCTGCGCCGGCTGCCTTCACCCTTCGGGTGAACAACGAGAGGCTGTTCGCCTCTCGCGCTCTCCAACCAGGGCCTGAGGCCCTGGACCCATTTTGATGCTCCAAACGATCAGTTTCCAAAGGGCGAGCCCTTTGGCGGGGTCAAGGGGCGGAGCCCCTTGAGGGGCGCGGCAGCCCTGTGGATAACGTGTACAGTACAGCTGGCGTCTGTATGGCGCGCTGTATTGAACGCGAATCGGGCTATTTTTGTAATACAATAATGGACAGTAATCACCGACGCGTTAGCCGAGATTGCCCACCTCCCGATGAAATTCCCGCCCTCATTGCTGGACGATATCCGGGCCCGCCTGCCGGTGAGCCAGGTTGTCGGCCGCAAGGTTGCGCTGAAGAAAGCCGGTCGCGAGTGGAAGGGTTTGTCGCCCTTCAAGACCGAGAAAACGCCCTCGTTCTACGTCAACGACCAGAAGGGCTTTTACCACTGCTTTGCCTCCGGCGAGCACGGCGACATCTTCAAGTTCGTGATGACCACCGAGGGGCTCACGTTCCCCGAAGCCGTCGAGCGGCTCGCCGCCGAAGCCGGCGTACCGATGCCGAAGTTCGAACCCCGCTCGCGCGAGCAGGCCGAGCGCTATGAAGAAGAACAGGACGAGCGCACGCGCCTCTATGCGCTGTTGCAGGCAGCACAAGCCTTCTTTGTCGCTCAGCTCCGTGGCAGCGGCGGCCAGGTGGCGCGACGCTATGTCGAGGAAAAGCGCGGACTCAGCCGCGAGACTATTGAAGCGTTCGGCTTGGGGTATGCCCCCAACAGCCGCACCGCGCTGAAAGAGCATCTCACCGGCCTCGGCTTCAGACCTGATGAGATGGTGTTGTCTGGCATGCTGATCGGCGGCGAGGATATCCCAAATCCCTACGATCGCTTCCGCAATCGCGTGATGTTCCCCATTGCCGACACCAAAGGCCGTGTGATTGCGTTCGGCGGTCGCGCGCTCGAGGCCGACGTGCCGGCGAAGTATCTGAACTCTCCGGAAACGCCGCTCTTTCACAAAGGCGCTGTGCTCTACAACGCTGCCAAGGCGCGGCCGTTGGCGCACACCAAATCGCGCATTCTAGTGGTCGAAGGCTACATGGATGTTGTGGCGCTGACCGAGGGTGGGTTCGGCGAAGCGGTGGCGCCGCTTGGCACCGCGCTAACCCAGGATCAGGTCAAGCTGCTGTGGCGCATGGCGGACGAGCCGATCCTCTGCTTCGACGGTGACAGCGCTGGCAAGAAGGCCGCTTTCCGCGCCATCGAAACGGTGATGCCGTTCCTTAAGCCCGGTATCAGCGTGCGCTTTGCGTTTCTGCCTGACGGCCTCGACCCGGATGATCTCATTCGCCAGAACGGACCGGCAGCCATGGAAGCATGCCTCGGCCGCACGCGGTCGCTGGTCGATGTGCTGTGGGACCGTGAGTGGGCTGGCGGCGATTGGACGACGCCGGAGCGGCGCGCACAGCTTGAACTGCAGCTCAATACGCTGATCGCCCGCATCGAGCACGAAAGCGTCCGCCAGCTCTACCAGAAAGACATCCGCAACCGGCTCTACGAAGCCTGGGGTACCAAACGCCGGCAGGAGCCCCGCGGCAGCACATATAAGCTCGCCGCCGGCAAATCGGGCGGTGGCCAGGGCCGGTTCAAGGGCAACGGTGCACGGGGGGGATTTCCTTTCGGCCCAGCAGTCCGCCAGCCGGCCAGCGATAGCCTCCGTCAGAGCCGTCTCGGCACCGGCCAGCCGGTCGGTCCGCCACAGCGCGAGGCCATCCTGATGCTGACTTTGCTCAATCACCCGTGGCTGGTCGAGGCGCGGTGTGAAGAGATCGCCGCATTAGACCTAACCTACCGTCCGTTTGGCGCGCTGAAGTCCGCGCTGTTGGATATTGTCACGCAGAACATGGCCGATGGCGACAATTCAAACCCACCGTCTCTTGACGCAGACGCCGTCCGCACCCACTTAAAGGTTATTGGGCTCGATGGTATTGCAGACCAAGCTGTTCGTGCGGTGACGCACGCCGGCGACCGTTTTACCGCGGTTGGAGCCGATCCAGCAGTCGTTGCGGCGGGCTTTAACCACGCCCTCGCCATTCAGCGACACCGCGTTGATCTTGCCCGCGATCTGGATCTTGCTGAACGCGCATGGCATGCCCATCAGACGGAGGAGAATCGGACGCGGATCGATGAACTCAAGGCCCTGCAGAGCCAGCGCATTGATATGGAGCCCGTTTAGTCAAGACACGGTTTTGCGTTGTCATCAGACTGGCATTCCTTAGACTTGTCGCTGCGCCTTAATCTTGGAATACTCAAGGCAATCTGGGAATACCCAAGGCAATCTGGACACCGTTCGCGTTACGCCCCTGCCCTGGCTGCGGCCTTTTGGGGACCCTAACCGTCTGACAGATTGATTATTTGTGTTGTATCGCAACACGGTTCTGTAGCATGGATCGTGACACGTATTAAAAATTGGGCACCCGTCCGGTGTCGACCATCGGTTCACTTGGATCGGTGGACGTTCCGTTGTCTGTGACACCGCGCATGCGTGCGATGTTGCAACATGAGAACGAACTGAGCAGTTTTGCGGCGTATCGCGGCCTCTTTGCCGCCGACACGCACCCACTTCGCTGCCGGTCCCGCCGGCGCGGCACGCACATGGAGCACGCACGAGCATGGCGAAAGCGGCTGCAAAGACAGCGTCCAAGGTCAATCCTAAGGACGACGACGCCGTCGATAAGGACGGTCCTGAGCAGGATAAGGACAAGCCGTTACTTGATCTCTCTGACGCCGCCGTCAAGAAGCTGATCAAGGCCGCGAAGGTGCGCGGCTACGTGACGTTCGACGCGCTCAACGCCGTGCTGCCGCAGGAGCAGACGTCGTCGGAGCAGATTGAAGACGTGATGTCGATGCTGTCCGACATGGGCATCACCGTCGTCGACAACGAAGAAGTCGAAGAGACCACGACCAGCGCCGACGCCGAGGAACCGGCCGAGGAAGAAGAACGCGCCATCACCGCGCAGAGCCTTCCCGCCAAGTCCGAGACAAAAGCCGAACCCGGTGACCGCACCGACGATCCGGTCCGCATGTACTTGCGCGACATGGGCTCGGTCGAGCTATTGAGCCGCGAGGGCGAAATCGCCATCGCCAAGCGCATCGAAGCCGGCCGCGAAGCCATGATCGCCGGCCTCTGCGAAAGCCCGCTGACGTTCCAGGCCATCATCATCTGGCGCGAAGAACTCAACGAAGCCAAGATCCTGCTGCGCGACATCATCGATCTTGAGGCCACCTATGAGGGCCCCGAAGCCAAGAACGCGCCGATCCAGGTGCACGAGCCGATCCCGCCGGGTGGCCATCCGCGCCAGTTCGGCCAGCCTATGCAGCCCAAGCCCGCGCCCGAGCCGCAGATTGGCCCCGATGGCGAGCCGCTGCCGGTCAGCGATAGCGACGACGAAGATGACTACGAAAACGCCATGTCGCTCGCGGCCATGGAAGCTGAGCTGAAGCCGAAGGTGCTTGAAACCTTCGAGAACATCGCCAACGCCTACAAAAAACTGCGCAAGATGCAGGACAAGCGCGTCGAGATGCAGGTCGCCTCAGAGCAGGTCACGCGCCAGCAGCAGAAGGGCTACGAGAAGATCCGCGACGAAATCATCGTCGACGTGAAATCGCTCTCGCTCAACAACGCGCGTATCGAAAGCCTCGTCGAGCAGCTCTACGCCATCAACAAGCGCCTCGTGCAGCTTGAAGGCCGCCTGATGCGCACAGCCGACAGCTACGGCGTCGCGCGTTCGGACTTCATCGACGAATACTTCGGCAACGAACTCGACCAGACCTGGGTCGAGCGCATGGAAAAGAGCGGCCGCAAGGGCTGGGCTGCGTTCATCAAGCAGGAGCGCTCCGAGGTGGAGCGCATCCGCGCCGAAATCCACACGCTTGCCACTGAAACCGGCCTCGAAATCCCTGAGTTCCGCCGCATCGTCAAGAACGTGCAGAAGGGCGAGCGCGAAGCCCGCCAGGCCAAGAAGGAAATGGTCGAGGCCAACCTGCGGCTCGTCATCTCGATCGCCAAGAAGTACACCAACCGTGGCCTGCAATTCCTCGATCTCATTCAGGAAGGCAACATCGGCTTGATGAAGGCCGTCGATAAGTTCGAATACCGCCGCGGCTACAAGTTCTCGACCTATGCCACCTGGTGGATCCGACAGGCCATCACCCGCTCGATCGCCGACCAGGCACGCACCATCCGCATCCCCGTGCACATGATCGAGACGATCAACAAGATCGTGCGCACGTCGCGTCAGATGCTGCACGAAATCGGCCGCGAGCCGACCCCGGAGGAGCTGGCTGAAAAGCTGGCCATGCCGCTCGAAAAAGTGCGCAAGGTTCTCAAGATTGCCAAGGAACCGATCTCGCTCGAAACCCCCATCGGCGACGAGGAAGATTCACACCTCGGCGACTTCATCGAAGACAAGAACGCGCTGCTCCCCATCGAAGCCGCCATTCAATCGAACCTGCGCGAAACCACCACCCGCGTGCTCGCCTCGCTGACCCCGCGCGAAGAACGCGTCCTCCGCATGCGCTTCGGCATCGGCATGAACACCGACCACACCCTCGAAGAAGTCGGTCAGCAGTTCAGCGTCACCCGCGAACGCATCCGCCAGATCGAAGCCAAGGCGCTCAGGAAGCTGAAGCATCCGAGCCGGAGCAGGAAGTTGCGGTCGTTCTTGGATAATTGAGCTTCAAAAGGGCCGCGCAAGCGGCCCTTTTTCATGATCCACTTATTGAAAATGTGTCGGCCAATTTCTCTGGCGCTTATGAGCT
>JANNEU010000188.1:0-2663 GCA_031379035.1 Hyphomicrobiaceae bacterium
TACATGGACACCGCCAACTACGAGCCGCGCGATGTGGCCAAGTTCGAATACTCCTGGCAGTGGAAATATCAGGACCGCTACAAAGCCGCAGGCTTGATGGCCGTGCTCGGCTGCGGCTTCGATCCGGGCCAGTCCAACATCTATTGCGCCTACGCGCAGGAATTCCTGTTCGATTCAATCGAGTCTATCGATATCGTCGACTGCAACGACGGCAGCCACGGCAAGGCCTTCGCTACCAACTTCAATCCCGAAATCAACCTGCGCGAAGTCACCCAGCGCGGCAAATACTGGAAAGACGGGAAATGGATCGAAATCGATCCGCTGACCATCGCGTGCATGGTCGACTACCCCGAGGTCGGCCCGCGCAAGAGCTACCTGATCTACCACGAGGAAGAGGAAAGCCTCGTCAAACACATCAAGGGTTTGAAGCAGATCCGCTTCTGGATGACCTTCTCGGACAACTACATCAAGCACCTTGAGGTGCTCCAGAACGTCGGCATGACCCGCATCGATCCGGTCATGTACAAGGGCGTTCCCGTTATCCCGATGGAATTCCTGAAAGAGCTGCTGCCGCCGCCGTCATCGCTCGGCGCCAACTACACCGGCCGCACGTCCATCGGCGTTATTTTCCGCGGCAAGAAGGCCGGCAAGGATAAAACCGCCTTCATCTGGAACGTCTGCGATCACGCGCAGTGCTACAAGGAAACGCAGGCGCAGGCAGTGTCATACACCACCGGCGTGCCGCCCGTGGTCGGTGCCATGATGATGTTCAAGGGCCACTGGAAAGGTGCCGGCGTCTGGAACGTTGAGCAACTCCCCTCCAAACCCTTCATGGACGAAATCTCCAAACAGGGCCTCCCCTGGCACATGGCCGAGCTGAAAGCCGGCGAGCAGCAGGAGCTGTTTGCGGTAAAGACTTGAGGCGTGGGGCCAAATTTTGACCTATCCGTGGGACTTCGCCCCTGCGACCCCTCTGACAATCTCTACGATTTGGCTTCCTGGGCTGGAAGGTGAGTCGCTTTTACTAAAGGCAGTGTCTTGAGGTGCGAAAATTGACTGTGTTGCCTGCAGCAACACGGCATTCTTTGTGTCCGGGTCTTGAGATGCCTCTACAAAAGTCAGGAACGAGTTTAAGGCATTCTGACGATGACGATTGACTACCTCATTATGTCGGGCGGCGGAGTAATTCCTAGCGGCCCACACCAGACCGAAACCTATCGAGACAAAAATTGTAATCCGCGGGACGAGTAGATGTATGGCTGTAAAAATATTACTCTCCGTCGCCTGAGGCTTGTCGAAATACACGAGCGAGCCTGCATACGCCAATATAGCTATGCCAAAGCTGAGTGAAACCACCAGCCAACGCCGTGCTGACTTTGAGTGAATTGCGGCCTCATCCTTGAAATACCCGCTATGCCTCGTCACACCGGCTTCCTCCGCCGAGTCTTTTTTCCCAGACGGAGCGCCAAAGAGCGCAAAGGTCCACGCCTTCACCCGACCGCCTTGACGTCTCCACCCCTTCCTCCCTACGTTCACACCATGACCATCACCCTTTCCAAATCCTCCGAAGCTTGGCTCGAGCAAGAGGTGGCCGCCGGACGTTACGCGAGCGTCGACGAGGCGGTCGAGGCGGCGCTGCTGCATTGGCGGCTCGATACGGCCGAGGTCGACGATGACGACTTGGTCGCGCTCAAACCGTCCCTCGATGAAGCTCTTGCCCAACTCGATCGAGGCGAGGGCCGGCCAGCGAGCGAGGTCTTCGCCAAACTGCGTGCGCGCGCAGCAAAGGCTGGATGACACATGCCGCGGGTAGTGATGTCTCCGCTGGCCGTGGCCGATCTCGAAAAGATCACCGACGACATCACGGCCAACAACGGCAAGCTGGTTGCCGAGAAAATGCTCGCAAGGTTCGAGCGCGCGTTCATTGTGCTTGCGACGCATCCCCTCGTCGGACGTGATCGGGCACGCCTTGGAAAAGGCATTCGTTCATGGCCGATCTCGGTCTACCTTGCGCTCTATCGACCTAATGCCGACGGCATAGACGTCGTCCGTGTCCTTTACGGCAGACGCCGGATCACAAGAAAACTGGTCGTCAGCACACCTTGACGTGCAGAACGCAAGCAGTACAGTTTGCGACAAATGGGAGGCCGCGACTCGTGCGGGTCAAGTCTTACAAGGAGGCGGTACGCTTGGCGCGATGCGCGGGTGAAGACGCCGCGAACCGCCGCATGCGCAATGCCGGCCGCAAGGCGTGGTCGCCAGCCGATTATGCCCACGCCGTGCGCGTGACGGAGGACATTCTTGTCCGCCTTGGCTTCGACGTCGCCGGTTGGTTGGCGGTTGCCGGGCTCAAACGCAATGAGCCGGACGAACCGCCCGCCCGCAAGAAAACCAAACGCCGCTCCAAGCAGGCCGCAGTCCAGCTCAGCTTCGCTTTTCCTTGAACTGCTACAGCCCCCGTGATCACCTCTTCGAGTTCCGGGTGTTCCTGGAGCACCGGCTACCGTGCGCGACGAGCAGCGAGATGTGTTCGCGGTGAAGACGTGAGACCTTGATCGATCCGACCACAACACATTGGACGCGCGTCGCGCTGCTGGTTGGCGCGGGCATTGCCGCTGCCGTCCACATCGGCAAAGTCCCGGGGGCCTTGCCCGTCGTTGCCA
>JANNEU010000190.1:0-4286 GCA_031379035.1 Hyphomicrobiaceae bacterium
TCCTGGCAGAGCTTCAGCACGGCACCGAGATATTCGTCGGGCACCAGAATGGTCGCAGAAATCCACGGCTCTTTCAGATGGTCGATCTTGACCACGTCCGGCATATCCGCCGGATTGTGCATGTCGATCTCGGTGCCGTCCTTCATCGCCAACTTGTAGATCACGCTCGGCGCGGTGGTGATCAAATCCATATTGAATTCGCGCTCGAGACGCTCGGTGATAATCTCGAGATGCAAGAGCCCGAGAAACCCGCAGCGGAAGCCGAAGCCCAGCGCTGCCGAGGTTTCCATTTCGAACGAGAAGCTCGCGTCGTTGAGGCGCAACTTGCCCATCGCCTCGCGGAGGTCTTCGAAGTCGGCCGCATCCACAGGAAACAAGCCGCAGAAGACGACGGGCTGCACCGGCTTGAAGCCCGGCAGCGCCTCGGTCAGGCCGCCTTTTTCGTCGGTGATCGTGTCGCCGACGCGGGTGTCGGCCACCTGCTTGATGCCGGCGGTGAAGAAGCCCACTTCGCCAGGGCCGAGTTCGGACAACATTTCCTGTTTGGGGCGGAAGATGCCGACCCGCTCGATGCCATAAACCGCGTCGGCGTTCATCAGGCGGACGCGCGCGCCCTTCTTCAGCACGCCATCCCTGACGCGCACGAGCACGACGACGCCGAGATAAGTGTCATACCAGCTGTCGATCAGCGAGGCCTTCAGCGGCGCATTGCGGTTGCCTTTGGGTGCCGGCAAGCGCTCAACGATAGCCTCCAGCACAGCCGCCACGTTGAGGCCGGTCTTGGCCGACACGCCCACCGCATCTGACGCATCCAGCCCGATCACATCCTCGATCTGCAACTTCACCCGGTCCACATCGGCCGCCGGCAGATCGACCTTGTTCAGAACGGGCAGAATTTCCAGGTTGTTGTCGAGCGCTTGATAGACGTTGGCGAGCGTCTGCGCCTCCACACCCTGGCTCGCGTCCACCACCAGGATCGCGCCCTCGCACGCCGCCAGCGACCGCGACACCTCGTAGGCGAAGTCGACGTGGCCGGGGGTGTCCATCAGGTTGAGCTGATAGGTCTTGCCGTCCTTGTATTTGTAATCAAGCCGCACCGTCTGCGCCTTGATGGTGATGCCGCGCTCCTTCTCGATGTCCATACTATCGAGGATCTGGTCGCTCATATCACGGTCGGCGACGTTGCCGCACAGCTGGATCAGCCGGTCGGACAGGGTCGATTTCCCATGGTCGATGTGGGCGATGATGGAGAAGTTACGGATCAGGGAGGTGTCGGTCATGGGGCGGGGTGTAGCACTCGGTTGGGGCAAGCAAAAGGCCGTGCAGGTGCGGCGTGGGGACTGCGCCGGGGGGCAGTGCTGACAGCGAAGTGGCGGGTACGACCTCTGCCCTCAGCGGTCACCGGACCTCGATAAGCGTCTCGCCTGCGGCCAAAGCCGCGACAAGCTGCGGCATGTCGTCGACGAGGCGGGTGATCAAGCCTTGCTTGCGGACATTTCCGAGCCGAATCCAGACCACCGGCGGCCCGTCGGCACTGCGCGTAGCGAGGTCAGCAAAGTCCTTGTCGCGGCTGATGACAACCTGTCCGTGCGCACGTGCGTAGCGCCGGATGTCTTAATCCGGCATGCGCTCCGCGCGGATCTGCAGAACGTGCGCAGCCTGATGCCCTAGGCCTTCGATCACACCCACCAGTGCGATCGGCAAGTTGGCGTCGATCAGAAAGCTCCAGCTCATTCAGCCGCCAACACCGGATGGTCTATCGCCCGTGCGGCGTACTGCAGACAGGCGGAAATGTCAGCGTCTTCGAGGTAAGGGTAGTCTTCGAGTATTTCCTCACGGGATGCGCCGGCCGCCAAGAGATCCAGAACATCCTGCACGCGCATCCGCAAACCGCGGATCGTCGGCCGGCCGCCGCAGAGCCCGGCGACGATCGTGATGCGGTCGAGGTGGTTGATCGGGTCCATACGGCATATCCCGGATTTCGTTCCAGCGGATCGAATGCCACAAATTACCACGGCTTCAGGCCCTTGGGTAGCGTGCCGCGGCGGTGCCTACCCGCAGCCTTTCCCGGGCATATCTCAAACGTGGCAACTCCACTTGGTGGACGCACAAGAGCCCGCGCGCTAAGGACGCCTGGATTCTGTGCCCTTGGGCCCGGTGCCGATCCGCGCCAGCCCGTGCCCGCCTCCCGGAGCCTCCACCATGTCCACCGCCGCAACCATCCCCGAGCGCGACCTTGCTAACGTTATCCGCGCGCTGGCCATGGACGGCGTGCAGGCGGCGAACTCCGGCCACCCCGGCATGCCGATGGGCATGGCGGATGTGGCCACAGTGTTGTTCCGCGAGTTTCTGAAATTCGACGCGTCCGCCCCGCAGTGGCCCGACCGCGACCGCTTCATTCTGTCGGCCGGCCACGGCTCCATGCTGCTCTACGCGTTGCTGTATCTGAACGGCTATCCCGGCATGGAGCTGGCCGACCTCAAGGCCTTCCGCCAGCTGGGCTCAAAAACTGCGGGCCACCCCGAGTTCGGCCACGCCGAAGGCATCGAGACCACCACCGGCCCGCTCGGGCAGGGCATCGCCAACGCCGTCGGCTTCGCGCTGGCAGAGCGCCTGCAAGCAGCCCGCCTCGGCACCGATCTTGTCGATCACAAAACCTACGTCATCGCCGGCGACGGCTGCCTCATGGAAGGCATCAGCCAGGAAGCCATCTCGCTGGCGGGGCACCTGAAGCTCTCCAAGCTCATCGTGCTGTGGGACGACAATTCGATTTCGATCGATGGCGCAACCTCGCTCGCCGTCTCCGATGATCAGCACAAGCGCTTCCAAGCCTCCGGCTGGCACACGCTGGCCTGCGACGGCCACAATCCGGCGGAAGTTCGCGCGGCCCTGCAAGCCGCGCAAAAGTCCGACAAGCCGACCATGATCGCGTGTAAAACCGTCATCGGCTTCGGCGCGCCAACGAAAGCGGGCAAGGCCTCGTCGCACGGCTCGCCGCTGGGGCCCGACGAGATCAAAGGCGCGCGGGAGAAGCTTGGCTGGCCCCATGGGCCGTTCGAGGTGCCGGCGAACGTTCTCGCTGCTTGGCGTGCATCGGGCGCGCGTGGTGCGAGCCTGCGCAAGGCGTGGGAGACGCGGGCTGCGAAGACGCCGAAGTCGGCGTTTGCTGATCCGATCACCAAGGACGTCGCCGCCAGCATCACCAAGGCCGCCCGCGCCGCGGCTACGCAGTTCATTGCCGACAAAGCCAAGCTCGCTACCCGCGTCTCATCGCAGAAAACCATCGAGGCACTGCTGCCCGCCCTGCCCGCGCTGATCGGCGGCTCGGCCGACCTCACCGGCTCCAACGGCACGCTCACCAAGCTGCACAGCCCCGTCTCGGCCGACAACTTCAAGGCCAACTATCTGCACTATGGCGTGCGCGAACACGGCATGGCCGCCGCCATGAACGGCTTAGCCCTGCACGGTGGCATCGTGCCCTACGGCGCGACGTTCCTCGTCTTCACCGACTATTGCCGCCCCGCCATCCGCCTGTCAGCGCTCATGCAACAGCGCGTGATCTACGTGATGACGCACGACAGCATCGGCCTTGGCGAAGACGGCCCCACGCATCAGCCCGTCGAGCATCTGGCCGCCCTGCGCGCCATGCCGAACCTCAACGTGTTCCGCCCCTGCGACGCGGTGGAAGTTGCCGAGTGCTGGGAGCTGGCGCTGCTGTCGTCCACCACGCCGTCAATCCTCGCGCTGACCCGTGACGCGCTCGCGACCGTACGCACCAGCGCCACCGAGAATCTCTCCGCCCGCGGGGCCTACGTGCTCGCTGAAGCGGACGGCAAACGCGCGCTAACGTTGATCGCCACCGGCTCCGAAGTCGAAATCGCCCTGGCCGCCCGCGCAACTCTCGCCAAGGACGGCATCGCCACAGCCGTCGTCTCGATGCCATGCATGGAGTTGTTCGCCCAACAGGACGCGGCCTATCAGGAAAAAACCCTCGGCAGCCAACCCATCATCGCCATCGAAGCCGGTGTTCAGCAAGGCTGGGACCGCTGGCTCGTCCCCGGCGACACATTCATCGGCATGAGCACATTCGGTGCGTCAGGTCCTGCGCCAAAGCTGTACGAGCACTTCGGCATCACCGCCGCCAAGATCGTCGAAGCCGGGAAGACGATGGCAAAACGGTGAGCCCCCGTCATGCGTTGGGTGAGCGCGCCACCAACTTTGCCATCAAGTTACCTCGGTCACCCCGCGCGTAAGCCTACGTGTCTGAGCGGGGCGTGCATTGACAC
>JANNEU010000267.1:0-1568 GCA_031379035.1 Hyphomicrobiaceae bacterium
ATCAGCAGCTTCTCGGTGAAGGGATCGCCGACCTGCACGGTGGGGCGCTTCTCATCGCTCTTGTCGTCGAACTCCGCCGACGCCATCGTTGCGCCGTGGATACCGTCGCGCCCGGTCTTGGAGCCAACGTACACAACCGGCAAGCCGACGCCCTTGGCGGCCGAGTAGAAAATCTTGTCCTGTTTGGCGAGACCCACGCACATGGCATTCACAAGAATGTTGCCGTTGTAGCCCGCGTCAAAATTGGTTTCCCCGCCCACAGTCGGCACGCCGACCGAATTGCCGTAGCCGCCAATGCCGGCGACCACGCCCGCCACAAGGCGGCGGGTCTTGGGATGGCTCGGATCGCCGAAGCGCAGCGCATTGAGGTTCGCGATTGGCCGCGCGCCCATCGTGAACACATCGCGCATGATACCACCGACGCCCGTGGCCGCGCCTTGGTAGGGCTCGATGAAGCTCGGGTGGTTGTGGCTTTCCATCTTGAAGATGATCGCGTCGCCATCGCCGATATCGACGACGCCAGCGTTCTCGCCCGGCCCCTGGATGACGCGCGGTCCGCTGGTCGGCAGTTGCTTCAGCCAGAACCGCGAAGATTTGTAGGAGCAGTGCTCAGACCACATCACCGAAAAGATCCCGAGCTCCAGCCGGGTCGGCTCGCGACCGAGAATTTCCAGCAGACGCGGGTACTCGTCGCCCTTGAAGCCGTGCTCGACCACCATCTGGGGCGTAATCTGCGTCTTGCCGGCGGGGGCGCTCATGACGGGCATCCTAGAGAGGCCGGAGCTGATTCCGGCAACGGTTATGATGCCTTATAGCGGTCCCCGGCCCTGCAACGCAAAAGCCTCTATCGACGCGGTCTGGACTCTGTTCGGACCGGCTGCGAGCGGCCTATACTTGGTGATCACCGTCAACCCAGCGATTCGCGGCTCCGCCCCATGACCACGCACACCTTCTTCTGCATCGACGGTCATACCTGCGGCAACCCGGTGCGCATCGTCGCCGGGGGCGCGCCCGCGCTGACCGGCACCACCAGGATCGAGAAGCGCGCGCACTTTCTCGCCGAGTTCGATTGGATCCGCCAAGCACTGATGTTTGAACCGCGCGGCCACGACATGATGTCCGGCTCCATCCTGATGCCGCCGACGCGCCCGGATTGCGACGCGGGCATTCTGTTCATCGAAACCTCAGGCTGCCTGCCGATGTGCGGGCACGGTACCATCGGCACCGTCACCATGGCTATCGAGCGTGGCCTGGTTCAGCCGAAGACGCCAGGCACGCTCATGCTCGACACGCCCGCCGGGGTTGTCAAAGCGGTCTACGAACAGAAGGGGCCGTATGTCGAATCGGTTCGCATTACCAACGTCGCGTCCTATCTGCACGCACAGGGACTTGAAGCCGAGGTGCCGGGCCTTGGTTTGATCACGCTGGACGTGGCCTATGGCGGTAACTTCTACGCCATTATCGACCCACAAAAGAATTTCCGCGGGCTGGAGCATATCCAGCCGTCCGATGTGCTGACGCTTGCGCCACGCGTCCGCAAAATCTTCGGCGAGAAGTTCTCATTCCAG
>JANNEU010000321.1:0-3551 GCA_031379035.1 Hyphomicrobiaceae bacterium
AAGAACAAAACGGCGCATCAGACACACCCCGACGTTGGACAACAAAACCCGACTGACGGACTATACAGGCACGCGGAACGGACAAACAATGGCTATTCTGGATGGTGGTGTGCGCGAAACAAGGCAGTCGCTGCACGCCAGATGAGCAACACAGGTGGGCGGATATGCTGACTGAAAGTGCACGCGGGGTCTATGTGATCGCGGCGACGCCGTTCCATGAGGATGGCCGGCTTGATGCGGCATCGACGGACCGGATGGTGGAGTTCTATCGCGGCTGCGGGGTGACCGGCCTGACCATTCTCGGCATGATGGGCGAGGCGCCGAAGTTGGAGACGGCGGAGGCCATAGCGTTTTCGGCGCAGGTGGTTCGGCGCGCGGGTCCGCTGCCGGTGATTGTCGGGGTGTCGGCACCGGGGTTCGCGGCGATGCGGGCGTTGTCGCAAGGCGTGATGGCGGCGGGTGCAGCGGGGGTGATGATTGCGCCACCGGCGACGGTGCGGACAGACGATCAGTTGGCTGGTTACTTTGATCAGTGCGTGACGGCCATCGGCGCGGATGTGCCGTTCGTGATCCAGGACTATCCGCTGGCGAGCAGTGTGGTGATGGCACCCTCCGTGATCCGACGTATTGTCATGTCGCATCCGAGTTGCAAAATGCTCAAGCACGAAGACTGGCCGGGGCTGGAGAAGATCAGCACGGTGCGCGGCTATGAGCGCGACGGAAGTATGCGGCCCATCTCGATTTTGACGGGCAACGGCGGGCTGTTCGTTGACTTCGAAATGGAGCGCGGGGCGGATGGCGCGATGACGGGATATGCGTTTCCAGACATGCTGGCGGAGGTGATCGGCTTGCAGGACGCAGGCAAGCGGGACGCTGCGCATGATCTGTTTGACGCGCATCTGCCGCTGCTGCGTTACGAGCAGCAGCCGGGCGCGGGCCTGGCTGTGCGCAAATATATTCTCATGAAACGTGGCGCGATTGCGTCGGATGCCCAGCGCGCACCAGCGTCGAAGATGTCGGCTGCGGCGCGGAGTGAGGTCGACTATCTGCTGCGGCGACTGGCTACGCGCGACAAGCGGGCGGCTGGGTTGGTGGGATGAGCGAGACTAAACAATTTTCGCGCCGAGTTGAGTGGCGAGGACGGTGTCTGGTGTTGTGCGGCCGGTGGGTTCAGCGGCCGCGCCGCCGCTGCGGGGCAGAAATTGTCCGGAGCCGGGTTTGGCTTTGAGGGCGCCCTTGTCGATGATGACTTCGCCGCGACGGAGAACTGTCACTGGCCAGCCTTTCACTTTGCGTCCGGCATACGGCGTGTAGCCAGTGCGATCGTGGATCAGCTGATCGGTCAACGTGACTTCGGCGTTCGGGTTCCAGAGGGCGAGGTCGGCATCGGCACCGATGGCAATGGACCCTTTGCGTGGATGCAGGTTGTAGATTTTGGCCGGTGCGGTGGCGGTGAGTTCGACGAACTTGTGGAGGCCCATGGCAGATCCGCGACGGCCCTTCGAGACCATCGCGTCGAACAGCAACGGCATGCGCACTTCGAGCCCCGGCAAACCGTTGGCGATTTGTTTGAAGTTGGGCTCAGGGCCGGCCTTGAGTTTGCCCGTCGCGTCGTAGGCGTAGGGCGCGTGATCGGAGGAGATGGTTTGCAGATCGCCAAGCGCTAGTGCGTGCCATAGCGCGTCCTGATCGGCACTATCGCGCGGTGGCGGTGAGCACATCCACTTGGCACCTTCCGCGCCGGGCTTGTCGATGTCGGCGGCGGTGAGAAAGAGATATTGTGGGCAGGTTTCGGCGAACACCTTCACGCCGCGGGCGCGTGCTGCCCGGATGGCCGCGATCCCTTCGATCGTCGAGACGTGAAAGATCATGATCGGCTGATCGAGCAATTCAGCGCAGATGATCAGGCGATTGATCGCCTCGGCTTCGGAGCCGCGCGGATGGCTGAGGGCATGGAACTTCGGCGCTGTATGCCCCGCTTCGATCAAACGCCGTCCCATCCAGGCGATCATGCCGTGGTTCTCGGCATGCACACAGACCAACGCGCCGGCGCGGCGGGCAGCAAGCAGCACGTCCAGCAGCTTCTCATCTTCGACCTTCAGCCGGTCGTAAGTCATGAACAGCTTGATCGAGCCGTGGCCTTCCTTGACGAGTGCGGGAATGTCTTCGCTGAGCGTTACCTCGGTTGGATCGGCGACGATCATGTGGAACGTATAGTCGACGATGGATCCCTTAGCGGCGAGCGCCCTGTAGTCGTCGACGACGGTGCGCAAGCGCATGCCAACGTGCTGGGCGGCGAACGGGATGACCGTGGTCGTGCCGCCAAATGCCGCCGAGGCGGTGGCGCTTTCGAACGTGTCGGCGTTCATGATGCCAGCCGCCGACAACTGCTCGATGTGGCAATGACTATCCACGCCGCCGGGCAGCACGAGGTGATCGTGCGCGTCGATCTCGATTTTCCCTTTGCCGAGCCCTTCGCCAATGGCTTTGATTGTGCCGTCCGCGATGGCGATGTCGGCGATGAAGTCGTCGGTGGCGGTGGCCACCCGTCCGCCCCGGATCACGCAGTCGTAGGTCATGCTGCCTCGTTGGCTTGCCAGCGGGATGTCGCCGGGGAATGATAGGTGCAGCGTTCCCAATCGCAAAGCATCGGATTTTGTCTCATGGCTTCCCCCCGCCCAAAGATCCTTGTCATCAACCCGAACTCCAACGAGGACGTGACGCGCGGCTTGGACGACGCGCTGGCGTCGATCCGGTTTGCGGGCGGGCCCGAGATCGTCTGCCGGACCTTAACCACTGGCCCCATCGGGATCGAAACGCAGGAGCATGTCGAGAGCGTCGCGCTGCCATTGCAACGGATGATCAAGGCGGCCGGCGACGTGTCGGCGTTTGTGATCGCCTGTTACTCGGACCCCGGGTTGCATGTCTGCCGCGAAGCCACCGGCAAGCCGGTATTCGGCATTAACGAAGCTGGCGTGCTGACGGCATTGGCGCGGGGCGAGCGGTTCGGCGTCATCGCCATCAAGCAGCGCTCCATCCGCCGCCACGTGCGCTACATGCGCCAGATGGGGCTGCTTGACCGCCTCGCCGGCGAACGTCCGCTGGACATGAGCGTCGCCGAAACCGCGACGGGTGAACGGACCTTGGACAAGATGATCGAGATCGGCCGCGCGCTGCGTGATCAGGACGGCGCGGACGTGATCGTCATGGGCTGCGCCGGGATGGCGCGGCATCGGGGGCCACTGGAGGCCGCGCTTGGCGTGCCGGTGATCGATCCAACGCAAGCCGCCGTGGCCATGGCGCTCGGGGCGGTGGTGTTTTCGAGCTGAGGTGGTCCCCAATCCGCCCCACTGGGACCAGCCCCGCGCGCTTGCTTGGGTCGCGCTCCAGATCAGGCGTCCCTGATTGGGCAAGCGTCAGCTGGCCCCGGGGCGGCGTGCCTCGGGCTTGGGTTCAACCTATTCACGATGTCAAAGAGCGCAGTGTTTTTGTGGCCCCGTCTGATGCGGGGCTTGAACGACAAGTGTAACCCCGCTGGAGACAGCGGGGAT
>JANNEU010000325.1:0-1523 GCA_031379035.1 Hyphomicrobiaceae bacterium
GGCCAGCGCCTTGCGCGCGGCGTCAACGGGACGCTCTGATGTCAGCGAGCCCGCAGGCACGCCATTGCCATCCGGATTGGTTGTCTGTGCCCAGCCAGTAGACGGTGCCAATGCCCCGAGGATAACCGCCGCCAAACGAGCGGAACGGGCTGGCGTCAGGGGCAATCGGAACGGCATGGGTCGCGTCATCGCTGTATCGGCCATCGTAATCTACGCGAGCACACCTTGATTTTCCAACGCGTACTGCGAATTGCGCCACAACTCCAAGGCTGTTTGCGCGAACCTCACCTTTTTGCCCAGTGGCGTGGCCGACAGGCCGCGGCAACGTCCTAACGTAGGCCCCAGTCTGGTTGGCCGCGACCTGCCTCATGCCCCACAGGCGTTAACCGTATAGCTATGATTTTGTTCAGAAATCGCAACCAAGACAGTTAATCCAAACGCCGCGCTTCTCGTGCGATTCTGTGCGTTTTGGACGCCCTTGGCTACCACCCTAGCGGCCCCCCGCGCGAGGCCATCAGGCGGTCAATTCTGCACTGGCAATCGCTATGCCAGCAGGTAGTCCACCACCTGCCATCGCTTTGAGCGCCAAGCCCGCCCGCATACGCGTCTGTTTACTTTACCGCTGGCTTCAGGCCGCCACCGAGGAACAATTCGGCAATGCGTGGATCGGCGAGGATGTTCGCTGCGCTGTCCTCGATGCGCGTCTGACCCTGCTCCAGTACCAGCCCGAAATCCGACATCTGCAGGGCCTGCTTGGCGTTTTGCTCGATCAGCAGGATCGTGACGCCGCTATCGCGCAGGCCTTTGAGGATCGAGAAGACTTCCTGCACCATCAGCGGCGACAGCCCGATGGACGGCTCGTCGATCAGCATCAGCTTGGGTTCGAGCAACAGCCCGCGCGCCACTTCCAGCAGCTTCTGCTGGCCACCCGACAAGGTCGATGCCTGGGCGTCCGCTTTCTCGCGCAGCATCGGGAAGCGTTGCATCATGGCTTCGATACGGCCCGAAAGCCCCGACTGGTTTGACAGCGCAACGCCGCCAAGCTCCAGGTTGTGCTTCACACTGAGCTCAGCAAAAATGTTGCGGCCTTGCGGCACGTAGCACATGCCGGCATCCAGCATCTGGCGCGGCGACCAGTTGGTGGTGTCCTGGCCGTTGAACGTGATCTTGCCGGTGCGCACGGGCAGCAGGCCGAACACGGTTTTGTAAAGCGTCGACTTGCCGGCACCGTTGGGGCCGATCACGGTGGTGATCTTCCCCTTGCGGATGTGCGCCGTCGTCTCGTTGAGGATCGTCATCTTGCCGTAGCCGGAGACGACGCCGTCGAGGGTGAGCATGGTGTCGGTGGTTGCGGTCATGGCGGTCTCGAAAATTGAAGGGTCAGGGGTTAGGGATCAGGGAAAAAGATCGGCCGACATTTTTGATCCCTGGTCCCTGATCCCCAGCCCCTGATCCCTCTAGTGCCCCAGATACGCTTCAATGACCTTCGGATCTTTGCGGATCGTGTCGGGCGGGCCTTCGGC
>JANNEU010000377.1:0-2290 GCA_031379035.1 Hyphomicrobiaceae bacterium
CAGCCGGGGAGCGAAGGAACGCTGGCAATATAGAAACCGTCTTCGTCGCGTTCGACGACGACATTAAAGTCACGGGGTGAGGTTGTGCCATCCATCGGGGCAAAGTACCACGCAAGCGCCTCGGGCGGCAAACCCCTCCCCCAAGCCTTTGACGCCCTTCGCGGATCACCGTAAAGGGTGGGGGCGTGTCGGCTTGCAACTGTAAGGTTTGCGACCTGTCACGCGGGCGTGGCTGCTTGGGCCGCTGCTCAGCTCAAACTTTACTCCGAGCCTCGCCGTGATCGAAGATTTCCACCGCATCAAGCGCCTCCCGCCCTACGTGTTCGCCGAAGTGAACCGTCTCAAGGCTGCGGCACGAGCGCGGGGCGCGGACATCATCGATCTGGGCATGGGCAATCCAGATCTTGATGCGCCGCAGCATGTGCGCGACAAGATGGTGGAAGCCATCGCCAAACCGCGGGTCGACCGCTATTCGGCGTCGAAGGGCATTCCGGGGCTGCTGCGCGCGCAGGCTGCCTACTATGACCGGCGCTTCGGCGTGAAGTTGAAGCCAGAAACGCAAGTCATCGCCACGCTCGGGTCCAAGGAAGGCTTCGCCAATATGGCGCAGGCCATCACGGCACCCGGCGATGTGGTGCTGGTGCCGAACCCCAGCTATCCGATCCACGCGTTCGGGTTCCTGATGGCGGGCGGCGTGGTGCGCTCCGTACCCGCCGAGCCGACGCCGGCGTTCTTTCCAGCCCTTGAGCGCGCGCTGACGCACTCGATCCCCAAGCCCATCGCGCTGGTGGTGTGTTATCCGGCCAACCCGACGGCGCACGTGGCGACCCTCGATTTTTATCGTGACCTCGTGCAGTTCGCGAAAAAGCACAACATTATTTTGCTGTCCGATCTCGCTTATGCGGAGGTTTACTTCGACGATAAGAATCCGCCGCCGTCGGTCCTGCAGGTGCCAGGCGCGATGGACGTGGCGGTTGAATTCACGTCGATGTCAAAGACGTTCTCGATGGCCGGCTGGCGCATGGGCTTTGCGGTTGGCAACGAGCGGCTGCTGGCGGCGCTGGCACGGGTGAAATCCTATCTCGACTATGGCGCGTTTACGCCGATCCAGGTGGCAGCAACGGCGGCATTGAATGGCCCAACGGATTGCATCGATGAGATGCGTGCCACTTATAAGAAGCGCCGCGACGTGCTGGTTGAAACCTTCACCGGAGCAGGCTGGCAGTTCCCTGCGCCGCAGGCCTCGATGTTCGCCTGGGTGAAGATCCCAGAGCCCTACGCGGCACTCGGTAGCCTGGAATTCTCGAAACTGCTGATCGAGAAAGCCGAGATGGTTGTGGCACCGGGCATCGGCTTCGGCGAGCACGGTGACGAATATGTGCGCATCGCGTTGGTCGAGAATGAGCACCGCATCCGGCAGGCGGCGCGTAACTTGAAGAAGTTCATGGGTGCGGGCACTGAAAGCCTCCACAACGTGTTGCCGCTGGTGAAGCAGGCTTGACATAGCAAGCAATGAGGCCAGCGCATGCGCACTCTCTCCATCGGCGATGTCACGATCACCTCCATCATCGAGCGGGATGGTCCGTGGCGCACGCCGGAGGCGATGTTCCCAGCTTATGATCCGGTCGCCGGCAAGGAGCATCTCAGAACCCTGGCGCCGGAAGTGTTCGATCCGGTGTCTGGCAAGATGGTGATCACGTATCAGACTTTCGTCGTGCGCACGCCAAAGCATACGGTGCTGGTCGATACCTGCACGGGCGACCACAAGGGCTATCCCGCGCCGTTCGATTTCGACACGCGGCCGTGGCTGGACAATTTCGCCAAAGCTGGCCTCGGCGTCGACGACATCACGCACGTCTTCTGCACGCATCTCCATATCGATCATTGCGGCTGGAACACCGTGCTGCTCAATGGCCGCTGGGTGCCGACCTTCCCCAAGGCCAAGTACATCTTTCACAAGACCGAATACGACGCCTGGGAAGCCCTGACCCGCGACGGCAAGAACCCGCCCGGCAACGTCTGGACTTATAATTGCCGGCCCATCGTCGAAGCGGGACAGGCGTTGCTGGTGGACGCTACCTATGCGCTCGACGACACCTTCACGCTGATCCCCACACCGGGGCACAGCCCCGGCCATTGCTGCGTCGATATCCGCTCCAAGGGCCAGCGCGCGGTCGTCACTGGCGACTTGATGCATCATGCCTTGCAGTGCCGTATGCCGGAACTCTACACCATCTTCGACACCGACATGGCCGCAGGTATCCAGTCGCGCCGAAAGTTCTTTGAGAGC
>JANNEU010000401.1:0-1704 GCA_031379035.1 Hyphomicrobiaceae bacterium
GCGGGATACGGGTGGGCCGTTTGCATCTCGCTCAGCATCTGTTGTGGTGAGCCTCGACATTGTCCCGGATGACGACAACCCTCACGGCCAGCTCACCGCGCGTGATAGTGCAGGCGAGCTCCTCGGGCAGGTGCGGGTGGCGCCCTCATACAAATTGACCCGCGCCAGCGCCACCGCCTGGATCGCAAGCAATTTCAGCCAGCCCGGCGAGCGATGATCCGCGTTCGCCAAGTCACGGTCTTGACCAATCGTGGCGTGGCCAATCGTCATCACGGAAATGGCTACGTTGTGAACTGTTCAAAGGCCCCTGTTCGAAGGGCTTGGGCGGCAAGAAGCGCTTTGTGCGCGCGACCCAGACGGCTTGGCGGCCGACGGGATAACGGAGCACTGGCCGGCCGGCCGGACGACAGAGACGCCCGCTGTCGGAGGTGGAGCGACCGCGCGTTTTTCTTGGTCACTGCACTGACGCATACGGGTCTCGACGTCCGCTAACTCTGCAACGCGACCATGACGTTCATTGCCAAAGATCCAGCCTATCAGGAGCGGGTCGCCGCCAGTTTCGCACGTCAGAAAGCAATGGCGACGCTCGGCATTGTGTTGTGAGACGTGCAACCCGGCAGAGTTGAGTTGTCGATGTTGCGATCCGAGGCGTTGACGCAGCAGCATGGATTTATGCACGCCGGGATAATCGCCGCAGCGCTCGACAGCGCTTGCGGCTATGCTGCATTTTCATTGATGGCGATAGATGCCGCTGTGCTGACTATCGAGTACAAGATTAACCTCCTGGCGCTGGCTTGAGGTGATGCCTTCGTAGTCCGCGCAGCCGTCGTGAAACCAGGGCGGACGATTTCGGTTTGCGACAGCCGGGCATTCGCGGTTCGCGGCGGCGAAGAGACACTGATCGCGACCATGACCGGGACGATGATGGCATTGATTGATCGTCCAGGCATTCAGCAAGTGCGTTTGGGTGTTGGTTCGATCACTGAGACAAATGTGAGCGCGAAGCTCATCGCAAGTTCGTCTTCTTCTGTTGCTGCTTGGATTTCGTCCAAAATTTGAGGATGTCGCGCTTAGGAAAAAAGGGCGGTAAACGAAAGCGCAACGACCGGTAAAACAAACAAGGTTCATTTGGCAGTCTGAACGTCGGTCATTCTTCTCGGAGTTATACTGCGCCCTGCCGACTATTGTGCCGGCAAATCATGCTTGCGGCAGATTTAGTGTTGGCAAGCTGCCCGGCTCGAAATCATCGCTGGCGACACATGAGACTGGTCACCGGTTCACAGACACGGGCCCAAAATGAGCAGCGGCGAGTGCCGCCGATTGGGCCGCTGCCGCGCTGTTCCCCGATTGCCTACACCCAAGCTAAGACACATATTTCCTGATGCTTCGCGGAGCCCGGCGTCAACTCTCATAGACACCGCATAGACACGGCACGTTGGAGGCAAACGCAAAGTTTCAGCTAAGTTATTGAAATAGATGGTAGCGAGAGGCGGACTTGAACCGCCGACCTACGGATTATGATTCCGCCGCTCTAACCAGCTGAGCTACCCCGCCATACCATGCAGCGTTCCTATAGGAAAACTGCTGCCAGAGTGTCAAGAGTAAGTCTCGGGCTGGACCAACCGTCCAAAAAGGATTGGCGCTTGTCAGCAGCAGCCGAAAAGTGGTCATTTAGGCGCTCAATCTATCCCAACCGACATCGTC
>JANNEU010000418.1:0-1743 GCA_031379035.1 Hyphomicrobiaceae bacterium
CCGGCATCGAGTACTGGGTCGAGATGGCAGGCGCCGACTACGTCGAGAAGCGTGTGGAGGCCGTGGTCGTCGAGGTCGAGAAACAACTCAAGTCGACCCGCGACGCCGTGGCCGCCGAGATCGACCGCCAGATTGCCGAGGCGAAGAAACTGGCAGAGCAGGCTGTCGACCTTGCCAAGAAGGCCGCCGACGCCGCCGTGCAGACCACGCGCGGGGTTGCCGATGCGATCATGGGTGCGAAGTCCAAGGTGGAAGACTCGGCAGTCGAGGCGCTTGACACGGCCACAAAGAGCATCGGCGAGATCAAGGATGAGGCGAAGAGCAAGCTTGAAGTCGCGTGGGATTTCGTATGGAGCTAATCAATGCCTGACATCCACCCCTCGGAATTCGGCTATGCGTTTGCCTTCGCCAAGACCGAAGAGATCATCGGCTGGGGAGCCGAACCCTTCCGGCCCGCAGGCGCAGGCGACGGCGAACTGGCGGACTGGCTCACCGAGGGCGAGAAGCGGCTGGTCGCCGCCGGACGGCTTGTCGGCGCGCCGGAAACCGGGCTGAACTTCATCGACGACATCGCGCAGGCCATTCTGGCACTGGTGAACCCGGGCATCGTCCTGCTGGCGCAGCGCAAGTCCGGCAGCGGCGTGCGCACGCAGACAGTCCATGTGCGGGGCGACGATCTGGTCGGCTTGACGCGTCATCCCGACGGCACATTCGACCTGACGCGCTATGCCGACCTGCCAGCCGCTGCGGGGGCTTGTGCGGCTTTCGTCGGCGCGGCGCTGCCACCGCTCGACACGGAGGCCCGCATCGAAACCGACCGGGAGGCGCTGTCAGCGTTGAGAAGGCTCGCCGGTAACGGCCAGGCCGATCAGGTGGTGACCGCGCTGATGCAGATGGGCGTAGGGGAGCCGGACGCGCGGTCGGCCACATTGGCCTTGGCCTCGCCGACTGCAGCGGGCGTGGCAAGCGTCCTCTATTGCCGGAACAACGTCGTCGAGGACACCGAGTCGTTCAGCGCCATGACCAACGCGCAGGACCACACCTGGATCGTATTCGCGCCCGCCAGCCTGAACGGTCCGATGATCCTTGAGCGCAGTTCGGTTGCAGCCTTGACGGCGCGTATTGCGGTCGGGATCGCTGCGCGGCTGATGCCACCCAACTGAGCTGTAGCGGACTCGCAACTTGCAGGGCCGCCGTGCCGGGATCGCCCCTTCAGATGGTGGTCAAACGGCTCCGCGATTTGGTGTCTAGTGTTCCCCATCTGACGGATGATTCCCGTCGTCGCTCTGGTGTGCTATTCTGGCTGGATGAAACGTGATGACACCTTCGCCATAGCCCGGCGGGCGATGTGCATGATCTGGTAGGCGCGACAGGCGATGAGCAGCCGGACCTCGTTGCAGGCGAAGGCATCGATGGCCGGCGTCACCGACTTTGGCTTCTTGCCCTGCCAACGCGACTTTGCCCGGTTGGTCGAGGACAGCGCCGGGGCCAGCACGTCTTTCAACTCACCCATATGCCCTTCGGCCTTGCCACGCTCGCGGTAGTTGGCCAGCACCTCGTGACGCAGTTTGACACTGGACGTGACCGGCTGTAACGTTTCACCCATGCGTGCGTCCGATGCTGCCGTCGGTTTGTGTCTAATAGCTTGAATCTACAGCGTTTTCGGACGCACGCATCCAATCACACCGATTTCCGTGAATAAGCCGGGTTTAGGACACAACCATAAGGAGCAGATTATCTTTC
>JANNEU010000439.1:0-2291 GCA_031379035.1 Hyphomicrobiaceae bacterium
GACGCGGAGGTCATCAGGTGACCTGCGCTACCCCCACGCCGCTGCATGACTGCCGAGCGGCATAGACGGCAATACCCAATGGGCGGCGGTCGCCGAGAGTTGCGCCGCGTGACGTACGGCAGTAAGCGGGCCGAAACCGGAAGGTGTCGTCTCGAGCAGATCGGCGATGCTTTCCCGCGACTGATCCGGCGCTTTCGGCCCACCCGCAACGCGCGGCAGCGATTGCAGCCAATGCCCCACTTGCGCCAGCGACGTGCGCACTCGCCAGCTGCCACCCTCCGTCATCTGCCGCGTCAGCGCCATCGTCGCGCCAAACGCCAGCACGTGTCCAGCCACATGATCGAGCGCCTGCGCGGGCAATTCCTTCGGACGATCAACGCGCCCGTCGGTGCTGGCAGCCAGCGCCTCCTCCCAGTTCAGCCCGTTGGCATTCTGCGTCAGGCTGTCGAAACCGCGACGGGATGCCCAGGGTCCCACGTGGCCATAGGCGGAGAGCGACACGGCGACAATGCCGGGCTTGAGCGCCATCAGATCTTGCTCGGAGAACCCGCGCGCAGCGAGCCCGCCGGGTCGATAGCCTTGGATGAACACGTCAGCATCCCGCACCAGTTGGCGCAGCGTTTCAACGCCATCGGGCGTATCGAGACCCACGTGCGCTGCGCGTTTGCCGCGTCCCGTGTCGATCACCAGCGATGGGATCGACGGCAGGTTCGGGCTGGAAATGTTGAGCACATCAGCACCATGCGCTGCCAACGTGCGTCCAGCCACCGGCCCGGCGATGATGCGCGTCAGATCCAGCACGCGCAGGCCAGCCAGCGGACGCGCGCCGAGCGTCCTGGCACGTGGCGCAGCATCGCCGATGCGCTCGATCTCCAGCAGGGGCAATGCTGCAACAGCGCGCCCCTGTGCATGCGCCGCCCACTCCTCCGGCGTCCGCGTCATGGTCGCCACGAGATTGCGCGCCGCAGCTTCCATCTCGAAGGCTTCTGCGTCCCATCCCATCAACGCGTCCTGCACCACCTCACGTGTGTTGGCACACCCGAGCAACGCCAGCACGCCATCGCGGTGGTGAGCGAAGTTGGTATGAATGCGCACCCAACGCGCATCCCGCGTGCGATAGAGCCCGGCGATGGGGTCCCACATGGCGGCGGGCGTTGCTTCAGTGCGCGCGGACCGCTCGCTGCGGATTTCGGCCGCCGCATGACGCATATCGACCGCCACAGTCTGCTGCACGCCACCACGCTTACGATGCAGCTCCGCCGCAGCCAATCCCGCAGCCGCAATCGACACCTGCGCGATGGTCCCCACTGCGAACGTGGACGGCAACACAGGATCACTGCCTGTCAATTGCAGTGCTGCAAGCGCCCCCACGTCGCCGCCGCCGCGCGTCCAGAGCTTGGCGAGTTCAATTGCCGGCAAATGCTCGGACATAGCGGGCTCCGATTGCAAGGCGCTGAGCACCAGCGCAGATTGACTACCGCGCGGCTGCCCGTTGTCGACAGCCGTTGACACCCGAACTATACACACCTCCACCGCATCCCGCACCGGAGCATCACGGCCCCATGACCCAACTTCGCCTCGCTGTTGCCGGCGCTGGTCTGATCGGCCAGCGCCACATCGAGATGATCCGGGCGAGCGCGGCGTGCAGCCTGTCTGCCATTGCTGATCCATCACCCGGGGCGGCGGCTTATGCGCAAAATCTGGGCGTTCCGCTCTTCACAAGCCTTGCCGATCTGCTGGCCAACGCCAAACCCGACGGTATCATCGTGGCCACGCCCAACCACCTGCACGTCGAGCAAGGCCTCGCCTGCATTGCGGCCGGTGTGCCGTCGCTGATCGAGAAGCCTGTCGCGCATAGCTTAGAGGCTGGCCTCAAACTGCAGGCGGCCGCCGAGCAATCCGGCGTCCCCATGCTGGTCGGCCATCACCGCCAACACGGCTCGACCATGGCCAAGGCGGTTGAGATCATCCAATCCGGCGCGCTCGGCACCATCGTCGCCATCGTCGGCACGACGCTGTACTACAAGGCCGAACAGGAAGGCTATTTCGATCCACCCAACACTTGGCGGCGCGAGCCCGGCGGCGGGCCTGTCATGATCAACATGATCCATGAGGCCGGCAACATGCGCGCACTCGCCGGTGACATCACCGAGGTGCACGCGTTCGCCTCCAACGCGACACGCGGCTTCGCCGTCGAAGACACCGTCGCCATCACGTTGCGCTTTGCCAGCGGCGCGCTCGGCACCTTCGCGGTCTCCGACACCGCCGCTTCCGACCGCAACTGGGAGCAC
>JANNEU010000441.1:0-4933 GCA_031379035.1 Hyphomicrobiaceae bacterium
GAACCTGCTCACCTCCGACGCAAAACCTTCGACGGTGATGCGCTTGTCTCAAAACGGCACACGCATCAACACATTTGCGAGTGCAGGACTATGCAGCAGCGTACCAACCAGGTTCTTTATGCGTATTGGAACGACGTGCGCGGCGAGCGGATCGCGCCACGCCGCTTTGACGTAGAGCCGTCGCAACTCGGCTCCGTGCTCTCGGAAACGTTTATCCTTGAGTGCAGCGTGGGCGAGCCGCCCACCTTCCGCCTCGCCGGCACCAAAATCTGCGACACCTTCGGCCGCGAGTTTCGTGGCGCGGGTTTTCTCGACATGTTCCGCGCCGCAGACCGCGAGCGGATCACGATGCAACTGGCTGATGTGCAGGCGCAGGGTGCGGTGCTGGTGCTTGAAGCCAACGCCACGCTTGATGCACGCCGGCAGGTCAAGTTCGAAATCCTGCTGCTGCCGCTGATCCACACGGGCACCAGTATCTCCCGCCTGCTGGGTGCCGTCGTCGCGGTCGAGGTGCCCGGCTGGCTGGGCAGCGAGCGTTTGCCGCCGCTCGAAGTCACCGCGCATCAGCAGGTCTGGCCTGACGGCCGCCCGTTCGCCGTCGTCGAGAAATTCCGCGCGGCACCGCCGCTTATTCCAGAACTCGCCGGTGCCCGCCTCGTCCGCATCAACCGCCGCAGTTTTCGCGTGCTGGATGGCGGATTGGGGAAGGGATGAGGGGGGGGCTGCAGCAGCGGGTCATGCGCGGTGATGCTCCTGCATGGCAGACGCATTTTCGGTTCCCAACCTGCAACGTAGTGTCGGTTGGAACCCCGACCTGAAGAGTTGAAGACAAGGGTGCGGTGCGTGCGGCACAGAGATGACCGCGGATCTTATTCCGTCGAGATCATGACGGGGTAGCGTCCAGCAGCCTTCTGCTTAGGGTCGTTCCGCTCTTG
Organism: Hyphomicrobiaceae bacterium; assembly: GCA_031379035.1. Lineage (GTDB taxonomy): Bacteria > Pseudomonadota > Alphaproteobacteria > Rhizobiales > Hyphomicrobiaceae > JABFRJ01. The sequence goes on from JANNEU010000441.1 coordinate 936, forward strand.
ATGGAATCGAAGAACGACCCTAGCTCATTGTTTGGTCGTGCTTCTTTCGGGAAAACCGCTGCACACTTTTCCCGGAAGCACTCTAGCCCAGCACGCTTGGCAGCCATGTGGCGATGCTCGGAACCAGCAGCAGCAGCACGAGCAGCAGCAGACTCATCAAGATGTAGGGCACGACCGCGCGGAAAATGTCGGCCATCGTCACTTCGGGCGGAGCGACGCCGCGCATGGTCATGAGCAGCAGGCCGTGGGGCGGCAGCAGCAGACCCAGTTGCATGCAGATCAGGAACAACACGCCGAACCAGATGGGATCGATGCCGAGTTTCTGGACCAGCGGCATGAACACTGGAAGCGTGATCAGCATCATGCTGACCTGATCGACAAAGATGCCGAGAAAAATCAGGATCGCCATCATCAGTGCGACCACGGCAAAAGTGGACAGGCCCTGGCCGATGATCGCTGAGACGAGCCCTTCCGTGGCGCCGGAAAAACTGAGGATCTGGGAGAACGTGGTTGCCCCCAGAATGATGAACAGGATCATGCCGGAGATGACGGTCGTGCCCTTCAACGCCTTCATAAGCGCTTCGATTGTCATTGCGCGATAGAGCATCGCCATGATGATGGTTGCGAAGGCACCGAGGGCTGCCGACTCGGTTGGGGTCGCGATACCCGCCGACATGGCTCCGACCACGACAGCAAAGATGCCAACCAACGGCACGGCATAGACGAGAAACAGACGCCAGCTTTCCCAGCGTGATCGCTGCTCGAACGGCGTCGGGGGCGCGAGCGACGGAGTCAGTTTTGCGCGCACGACGATGTAAGCAACGAACGCGACCGACAGCATCAGGCCTGGGACAATTCCGCCGATCAGCAGCTTCGAGATCGAAATGCCCGACAGGCTGCCGAGCAGCACCGTCAATGCCGACGGCGGGATCAACATGTCGACGGCACCAATGGCCATGATCGGTCCGGCCGCCATGGTCGGGTGATAACCGCGTGACAGCATCAGCGGCAGCATCAGCGAGCCGAGCATTGCCGTCGTCGCAATCGTCGATCCGGAGATCGCCGAGAAGACGGTGCCCGCCACCACGGCAACCACGGCGAGACGGCCGGGCACGCGACGGATCAGGCGCTCGACACCGTCGATCACTTTAAGCGCGATGCCCGTGTGGAAAAGCACCTCGCCCATCAGAATGAACAGTGGGATCGGCGTCAGCGAGAAGTTCATCACCGAGACGACGCTGTTGCGGACGATCTGCGCGAGGCCTGCTTCGCCGCCAAGAAATAAAAACGCGCCGATGATGTTGATCGCAATAAATGAGAACGCCACCGGCATGCCGAGAAACAGAAATGCAGTGGACCCGCCGAGGAGCAGCAACGCAGCCATCTGCCATGACATGATCATCGGGTGGGCTCCGTCGCGTGACGCCTCATGAGGCAGACACCGCTTCGGTGCGTGGTGCGCGCTCTGCCGCAGCCAGACGATGCATGCGGAACACGAACTCGATGGAGAAGACGAGGAACGCAATTGGCAGGGGCACCAGCAACCACCACTCGGGCATGATAAGCGTCTTGATGCTGACCGCGCCGGTTGCGTAGCTCGCGGCGGTTACCCGCCAGCCGTACCAGACGAAGTAGAGGCAGCAGGCGAGGCCGCACAGATCGCTCACCCACTCCAGCTGCCAGGCGACCCTAGGTGGCAGCGCCCGCAACAGGATATCGACCCGGATGTGTTGACTTTGGCGTAGCAGCCAGGGGCCGGCGAGCAGAGTCACCAGATAGAGGATATCTTCCGAAATCTCGTTGCTCCACGGCAGGCCGCGTCCACCCATGTTGCGTAAGCCGACATCGGCGACGATGATCAGCATCATCGCCAGGATGAGGAGGCACGAAAGCCCCATCATCAGGTCGAGGAGGCGGCCAATCAAACGGGAGAGGCGCGCCATGGCGTCCTTTGCTCAAGCTGGAAAACGGGATCGGCCGCACGGCTGTCAGTTCGACTTGGCGAAAAACTCTTTCAGCTTCGGTCCATGCTCGGGACTCTGCTTGAGGATGCCGTCCCATCCCGCTTCGTAGGCTTTGGCGCGGAACGCGGCGCTGTCAGCGCCGGTAAACGCGATCGTTTCGATGCCGACTGACTTCTGCTTCGCGATGTCCTCCGCGTTGATCTTCGCCCAGTCGGAAGCCTGCGTTTCGAGCCACACGCCGGCCTCGGTGATCACCTTGCGTTGTGCATCGTTGAGCTTGGACCAGGCGGCCTTGTTGATCAGCACGCTCACCTCGGCATTGTAGAAGCCCGGGTCGACGCGATACTTGGTTTTTTCCTGCCACCCGAGCTCAAAGATGCCATGGATCGGCCACCCGTAACCGTCGACGACGCCGCGTTCGAGCGCCGTATAGACTTCACCCGGCGCCGTCTGCACGACCGTTGCGCCAAGAGCCGAGAAGAAATCACGATAGACTGGAGTGATGCGGATCTTGAGGCCCGTTAGGTCCGGCTTAGCGATGGGCTTTGTCAGGTACACGTGGAACGGCGCATCGTTCACATGCCGGGCCAGGAAGATGGCGTTCATCTTCTGGTCGTAGAGCTTGGCCATGTAGTCGAAGCCGCCATTGCGGCGGAGTTCCGCCATGGGCCGTTCTGTCAGCTTCCAGGCGTCCGCTTCGGGCATGATATTGGTGTAGAAGGCGCCCGTCACGTAGGCAATGTCGACCACGCCGTTCTTCAGCGCAGTGCCGACCTCGAACGGCGGCATCGCCTTCGGTCCGCCGATGAAGTTGATCTGCACAGTGCCCTTGCCAGCAGCGTTCACACGTTCGACGAACTGTATGAAGGTTTTCGTATAGTTGGTCTGTTCGGCGAAGGCTGCGATCGCCCGCAGCGTAACTTCTTGCGCCTTGGCGCCGACCGTGAAGAAAGTCATGGCGACGGCACTTGTCATTCCCAGCAACGTGAAACGCATGTAGTCCTCACCCTAGTGTTTGAACTGTTTTGGAGTGTTTTGGGGAGACGACCCACGCATCAGCAGAGCCTTCACCGGTTGGGAGGTTAGAGCGCGCCTTACGGTTTATCAACCCACTGTCCGCGGTCACCCACTGTCCGCGGTCACCCACTGTGAGACCCACCGTGAGATTTGCCGATAGCTTAGTTGTCGGCACTTTCTTTGAGTGCGCGCACACCAATGCAGGAATGCTGAGCGCAGGCTACGAGTATGGTCAGGGTCAGCTTCACGCATCAGACTGCCGCATCATGACGATCGAGCAACCGGAGATCGCTCTCGCCATCGCGAACACGGCGAACACGATTAAATCTGCGGCCTTGTGTGGTTTGGTCGGCGGTGATGGAATGGCGCTATCGCTGTCATTCTGGATAAACCCATGCCCCGCTTTGCTGCCAACTTGTCGTTCCTGTTCACTGAACTGCCGTTTCTGGATCGCTTTGAGGCGGCGGCGAAGGCGGGGTTCAAGGCCGTCGAGTATCTGAACCCGTTCGAAGCGCCGAAGGCTGACATTGCTGCGCGGCTTGAAAAGCATGGCCTCACGCAAGCGCTGTTCAACATGGCGCATGGTGACTGGACGAAGGGCGAGCGCGGCATGAGCGCGATCCCCGGCCGTGAAGCGGAGTTCGAGAAAGCCGTCGCTGCGGCTATCGACTACGCAACCACGCTCAACTGCAAGCGCTTGTTCGCGATGGCTGGGTTGAAGCACCATGGCGCGACGCGGGCGGCCTATGTCGGCAACCTCAAGACGGCCGTGAAAATGTGCGCGCCGCATGGCATCGACGTGATCATCGAGCCGATCAATACGCGCGACATCCCCGGCTATTTCCTCAACCTCACCGAAGACGCGCGCTCGATCATCCACGAGGTGGGCGCGCCGAACATCGGGCTGCAGTTCGATATCTACCATCGGCAGGTGATGCAGGGCGACCTGATCACCGCCATTCGCGAGTTCGGGCCCCTCGCGCGGCACTACCAGATCGCCAACCCGCCCGACCGCGG
>JANNEU010000442.1:0-13753 GCA_031379035.1 Hyphomicrobiaceae bacterium
TTCGACCGCTATGTATCCTACGCCGACAGCTGGATCGAGGACCACGACTTCAAAGACCCCGACACGGGCAACCTCATGAGCCGTCAGGTTCTTGAGCAGGAGTTGTCCAAGATCGAAAAGCCGGCCGGCATTGCGAACCCCAAGGACTTCCGCTTCGAAGTCGTCAAGTTTGCGCTGCGCGCGCGGGCCAAGAACGGCGGCAAGAACCCTTCGTGGACCAGCTACGAGAAGATCCGCGACGTCATCGAGCGCCGCATGTTTTCCCAAGTCGAGGACCTCTTGCCGGTTATCTCCTTCGGTAAAAAAGCTGACAAGGACACCGAAACGAAGCACGACGAGTTCGTCAAGCGCATGGTCGCCCGCGGCTACACGCCCCGTCAGGTCCGCCGGTTGGTGGAGTGGTACATGCGCGTGAAGAAGGCTGGGTAAGAAATCGTAGGTGGCGAGTGGCGAGTGGTCAGTGGTGACCCCACGATCGTTCACCACTCACGACTGACCACTCACCACTCACGAGTCCCCCATGCAAATTGTCGACCGCCGTCTCAATCCGAAATCCAAGTCGCTTGGTAATCGCCAGCGCTTTTTGCGGCGCGCGAAGGCTGAGATCCGCGAAGCCGTGAAAGACGCCATCAAGGGCCGCAAGGTCTCTGAGGCCGACGGCGGCGAAAAAGTCACGATCCGCTCCAAGAACCTGCGCGAGCCCTCCTTTGGGCTCGGCCGCGGCGTCGGCAATCGAGATTTCGTGCTCCCTGGCAACGAACAGTACCGCGTCGGCGACGCTATTCCCAAGCCGCCCCAAGGCGGTGGTGGCGGCGGCAAGGGCCGCGAAGGCAGTGCGGATGGCGAAGGCCAGGATGAGTTCAGCTTCGTCCTATCCCGCGACGAATTCCTCGATCTGTTCTTCGAAGACCTGAAGCTCCCGAACCTCGTCAAAATCAAACTGAAGGACATCAAGGTCTCCAAGCCCGCCCGCGCCGGCTTTTCCGCCGACGGCTCCCCCGCGCGACTGAATCACGTGCGCACCATGCGCAACAGCCTTGGCCGCCGCATTGCATTGCGTCGCCCGACAGAGGCTGAAATCAAGGAACTTGAGGAGCAGCTCGCCGCCGCTGAAGCTGAAAAATCGCCGAACGCAGCGCATATTGCCGAACTCACACGCACGCTTGAGCACAAGCGGCGCATGCGTAAGACCATCGCGTTTATCGACCCGCTCGACCTGCGCTACAATCGCTTCGAACGCGTGCCGAAGCCCACCACGCAAGCCGTCATGTTCTGCCTCATGGACGCCTCGGCCTCCATGACGGAGAGCCTGAAGGATTTGGCCAAGCGCTTCTTCATGCTGCTGCATTTGTTCCTGACGCGGCACTATCGCGAAGTGCATATTGTCTTCGTCCGCCACACCTCTACAGCCGCCACCGTCGATGAAGAGACCTTCTTCCGTGGCACCGAAACCGGCGGCACTGTCATCTCGTCTGCGCTTGAAGAAATGATGCGCGTTGTCCGCCAGTCCTACTCGCCGGCCGACTGGAACATCTACGCCGCCCAAGCTTCCGACGGGGACAATTTCCACGACGACATGCCGCGCTGCATGGAACTGTTGACCAAAGAAATCCTGCCCATCTGCCAGTATTTCGCCTACATCGAAACGGCCCACGGCGAGCGCTATTCCGACACTCTCGAAACGCAAGTCTGGGCAGGTTATTCCGAACTCGAAGACCAGGAGTTACCGAACTTCGCGATGCGCCGCGTCACCTCACCGGAAGATATCTTTCCCGTCTTCCGCGATCTCTTCTCCGCCAACGGACTGGCCGCTTGAGCGAGGCATCCCTATGACCAACCCAGCGTCAGCCGCCGCCGCATCCCCGAAGCTTCCGCGCCGCAAGGCACCGTTGAAGCCGCTGTTCGACGGTGCCGAATGGGATTTCAAGCTGATCAACAAAGTCTACGATGCCATGGGCGACATCGCGCTCAACGAGATGGGGCTCGACATCTACCCCAATCAGATCGAGGTGATTACCGCTGAGCAGATGCTGGACGCGTATTCGTCCATCGGCATGCCGCTGATGTACAGGCACTGGTCATTCGGCAAGCGCTTTGCCTACGACGAGGCAGCTTATCGCAAGGGCCAGCGCAGCTTGGCCTTCGAAATCGTTATCAACTCCAATCCCTGCATCAATTACATCATGGAGGAAAACTCCATGACCATGCAGGCGCTCGTCATCGCGCACGCAGCCTATGGCCACAATCACTTCTTCAAGAACAACAACCAGTTCACGCAATACACTCAAGCCGATCACATCATCGACTACCTCGCCTTCGCTAAGTCGTTCGTTGCTGACTGCGAGGACCGTGTCGGCCAGGACGCCGTTGAATTGACCCTGGACGCTGCTCACGCGCTGATGAACCAGGGTGTGAGCCGAAACCTCAAGCTCCGCCCGCGCGATCCCGCCAAACGCGAGTTTCAGCGCGAAATGGCACGCCGCGAGCACGAGGAACGAACCTACGACGTCCTCAGCCGCACCCAGCCCGAGATCAACCTTGGTGAACCGGTTCCCGCCAATAATCTCACCCAGGCCAACGCCTCGGCCGCCGAGCAACGCCGCCTCGGTTTGCCCGAGGAAAACATTCTTTATTTCCTCGAAAAAAACGCGCCGAAGTTGGCAGATTGGCAGCGTGAATTGTTGCGCATTGTCCGCAATCTCTCCCAGTATTTTTATCCGCAGCGGCAGACCAAGCTCATGAACGAAGGCTGCGCCACCTTCGTCCACTACGAGATCATGAACCGTCTCTATGAGCGCGGCCAACTGACTGACGGCACGATGCTGGAATTCCTGCACTCACACTCGTCGGTAATCTTCCAGCCCAGTTTCAATGATCGCCGCTATTCCGGGATGAACCCCTACGCATTGGGCTTTGCCATGATGCGCGACATCCAGCGCATCTGCGTTGCACCGACAGACGAAGATCGTGCCTGGTTCCCGGCGTTCGCTGGCAACAACGACCCCTTCGGCACACTCCGTGATGCCTGGGCCAACTACCGCGATGAAAGCTTCGTGCAGCAGTTCTTGTCGCCGCAGGTGATGCGTGATTTTCATCTGTTTGCGCTTAAGGACGAAGCGAAAGATCCAGCCGTCCGCATCACCGCAATTCATGACGAGCAAGGCTATCGTGACGTTCGCCGCCGCTTGGCCCGCTCTTACGACGTGGCTGCGCAGGACCCTGATTTGCAGATCACCGACGCTGATCTCTCCGGCAGCCGCCGCTTAGTCGTCACCCATGCTGTTCGGAACGGCATCACGCTCGACAAGGGCGAATGCGAGCGGACGATGCAATATCTTGCCCGTCTTTGGGGCTATCGGGTTCGTCTGATCGAGGTGGATACGGATTCGGGACGCGTGCTCAAGGAGCACGAAGTGCTCCCGATGCCGTGAGCCAGAAGCGTTACGATGGGGCGCTCCAAAATGCGAAAAAGCTCGAATCGCGAGATCCGAGCTTTTCCGTAGAATAACTTTGGGTCGGCAATATAGGCGCAGGCAGTATATCGAGCTCGATCACAACTCACTTTGCGCGAACCACTTGGGGGGAAGGGATGTCGCGTCGATCAATGCTATGATAGTGCCGAATTTTTTCGACTTTGCATCCTCTAAAGTGATGGCATCGCTATGAGAAATTCTGATTTTTACTTTAACGGTGCTCATAGGTGGGCCTCACCTCAGTGGGCTTGCGAAAGTCGCGCGAGAGCTGCCGTCGCCTCGATCCGCCCGTCATAGAGCGCCCGGCCAGAGATGGCCCCTTCCAGGATCCGGCACTCTGGCCCGGCCAGCGCCTCGATATCGGCCATCGAGGCCAACCCACCCGACGCAATCACGGGTATTTTTGTGGCTCTCGCCAGCGTCAATGTGGCCGGCAGATTGAGCCCGGCTAAAATGCCATCCCGATCAATGTCGGTGTAAATGATCGCAGCCACACCGGCATCTTCAAACCGCAGTGCCAGCTCGATGACCCCGAGTTCGCTTGTCTCCGCCCAACCCTGCGTCGCAACCCGCCCGCCCTTCGCGTCGATACCGACGACGATTTGGCCGGGAAACGCCTTGCACGCGGCCCGCACCAGTGCCGGATCCCGCACCGCGACTGTGCCTAGGATCACGCGCCGGATACCCTTGGCGAGCCACATCTCTATCGTCGCCATATCGCGGATACCGCCGCCGAGTTGGCATGGCATTGTCACTGCACCCAGGATGGCTCCCACAGCCGCAGCATTCACAGGCCGTCCTGCGAACGCGCCGTTGAGGTCGACGATATGCAGATACTGAAAACCCTGCGCCTCGAAGGCCTGCGCCTGCGCCACCGGGCTGTCGTTAAACACCGTCGCTGCGTTCATGTCGCCGAGCTTGAGGCGCACACAGGCACCGTCCTTGAGATCAATGGCCGGAAACAGGATCACGTTCGGGTCTCATGTGCTGGCGGGGCTGAGAAGTTGCAGTGCGCACCCATGCCCTGCATTGGCTGCAATCGCGGCGCATAGAAAGAGGAGTTCCACACCAGGGTCAACCCGCAGTCCATGACCGATCTTGAGACACCACCGCCGATCACTGCCGCCCCGCACCCGGCCCGTTCGCGCGCGCTCACCGAGAACGATGCTATCGACATCTGGATCGCCCGTTGGCTGCGCGTCCGTCAGATAGATCTGCTCGCCCGCTACCATTGCGACAGCCGTCGCTTGTACGAAGTCTGGTGGGGTGACCGCTTTCCGGCCAGCCGCCGCAAGGCTGCCGACCTGTTTCGCGAACGCTATCCAGGTCACACGGATCGCACCGACTTCGGCTATCGCCGAATCCCGCGTAACAGCGCCAACCCCTCCCAGATCGACCTTTTTGAGTGACTGCGTTGCCGAGTTATCCACACCCTGCGAACGACAAGAACATTGAGAGAACTTTTTCTTGACGCTGTCATTGGTCCATGCGATGTTCTATCTACGTTCTTGATCGCAAGCCCCCAAATGTCCTGCCCAAGAGACCTTCCCGATGCCGACGCTGCTAATCGCTTATGACCTCGCATCCTCTGGCCAGAATGCTATTCTGTTGGCTGCCACCATCCGGCAGCTCGGCAGCCGTTGGGCGCGCCCGCTGGCCTCGCTCTGGTACTTGGAGACCACGGCAACCGCTGCCGAGATTGAGGCAATGCTCGTGCCGTTGCTTGGCGACGATGATGGCCTGTTGGTCCAGGAAGTGACCGGTCACGCTGCGCTGGCTAACACAATGCTCCGCTGGACCTGCGGGACCGCGCTGGTCACTATGCCTCCCGTCAACCAGCCTCGTCCTTGGCAACCCAGGCTCGTTACGGGGCTCGTTACGGGGCTCGTTACGGGGCTTGGGCCTCGGTGCGCGGTTGGACCAGTGCTGGCGGGCGAGCATTTACCAAGTTTGAAAACCGAGGTGGCCGTGGCGGCCTGAACCGCCCACGTATTTGAAATCGTGCCGGCTGCCCTCTCGGCTGGCGCGTTGCTGACGGCTTGCGCGGGTAGCTGCGGGTCGCCGGAGTTGCGCCCAGGGATTTGCCCAGATCCTTTGGCATGCTGCCCTTAGCCCGGCCACTGGCACGCCCTCTCGCCAGTGGCCGGGCCGAAAACGAGCGACGCGCTGTGCGTTGTTGGCCGGTCCTGGATTGTTTGCGTTTGTGTTTGCGTATTCCAGGAGTCCCCGCTGGACAAGCCGACATCGGCGCGTCGCTCGAATTTCCTGAGGTGCCCTGCGTGGGCTTAGGCATGATCTATTGTCCGAAGGCGCGCACTTACGGTGCCCACTTCAGAAAATTAGCGATGAACCTCAAACCGAGTTGCTGGCTCTTTTCTGGATGAAACTGTGTGCCGGCGATGTTGTCACGGCCAACCAGTGCCGTCACCGCGACGCCGTGGTCGGTCTCCGCTATGACGTCAGCGACGTGCGCAGCCTGCAGATGAAATGAGTGCACGAAGTAAGCGTGCAATCCGTTCGGGCCGGTCTTGATGCCATCAAGCAGCTGATGCGCGCGGCTGACGGAAAGAGTGTTCCAGCCCATGTGCGGGATTTTGAGCGCCAGGCCGTCGTGATCGCGGGGCTTGATGACCACGACATCACCGCCAATCCACCCGAGCCCTTGCGTTGTCTCAAATTCCAGGCCTCGCGTGGCGAGCAGCTGCATTCCGACGCAGATGCCGAGAAAGGGTCGGCCGCGCTGCAGGACTGTTTCATCGAGCGCTGCACGCATGCCTGGCACAGCATCGAGCCCGCGCTTGCAGTCAGCGAACGCGCCAACACCTGGCAACACCACGCGATCTGCCTTGGCCACCACCTCCGGCGCATCCGTCACAACGACACGGGCTGCAATGCCGCTATCGCGCGCTGCTCGCTCGAAAGCTTTCGAAGCCGAGTGCAGATTGCCCGATCCATAGTCGATGATGGCGACGGTTTGCATGGTCCGGAACCTAATAGTCCAGAGAAGTCGGTCGACTTGGATGACATGAGAATTTGGAGGCCACGCCCGGAATTGAACCGGGGTACGCGGATTTGCAGTCCGCTACGTCACCACTCCGCCACGTGGCCTTACCAACGCAGTGCCAGGGTGAGCGGCACCGCATGTCTTGCGCGTTGAAGTGATCCCAACGCACGAAAGGGAAATAGCATGCGGAACCAGGGTCACGCAACCGGCCCCAAACATACCGGGCCAACATCATGCGACCACGCCAGCGGGCAAAAGCGGAAGGGGCAGCACACGCGGCCCCCTCCTGGCTCAAACTCAAGCCGCCCGCTTGGTCAGCAGTTTGCGGTTGATGATCGTCTCGGCGATCTGGATGGCATTCAATGCCGCGCCTTTGCGCAGATTATCGGCCACGACCCAGATGTTGAGCCCGTTCTCAACCGTGCCGTCCTCGCGGATACGGCTGATGTAAGTCGGGTCTTCGCCAGCGGCTTCCTGCGGCGTCATGTAGCCACCGTCCTCACGGCGGTCATACACCATGCAGCCCGGCGCCTTGCGCAGGATCTCCATCGCTTCGTCCGCCGAGATCGGCCTTTCGAACTCAATGTTGATCGCTTCGGAGTGCCCGACGAACACCGGCACGCGCACGCACGTGGCTGTCACCTTGATCTTGGGATCGAGGATCTTTTTGGTCTCGGCGACCATCTTCCACTCTTCTTTGGTGTAGCCATCTTCCATGAACACATCGATGTGCGGAATGACGTTGAAGGCGATGTCCTTGGTGAATTTCTTGGCTATATATTCCTGACCTGGCACGTATTTGCCCTTGGTCTGTGCCCACAGCTCGTCGAGGCCTTCTTTGCCGGCGCCTGACACGGACTGATAGGTCGATACCACCACCCGCTTGATCGTCGCGTGGTCGTGCAGCGGCTTGAGCGCCACGACCATCTGCATGGTCGAGCAGTTCGGGTTGGCGATGATGTTCTTGCGGTTGTTCTTCTTCATGTAGGTGTCGAGAACATGCGCGTTTACTTCCGGCACGACGAGCGGCACGTCCTGGTCGTAGCGCCACGCACTCGAGTTATCGATGACGAGCGCGCCAAGCGCACCGATCTTGGGCGACCACTCCTTCGAGACCGTCCCGCCAGCGCTCATGATCACAAAGTCGATGCCCTTGAAATCGAAGGTTTCCAGGTCTTTGCATTTGAGTGATTTGTCGCCGAACGAAACCTCTGTGCCCTGCGAGCGGCGCGAGGCGATGGCGTGCACCTCGTTCACGGGAAACCCGCGCTCGGCGATTATGGACAGCATTTCCCGGCCCACATTGCCCGTGGCGCCGACGACAGCGACATTGTAGCTCATGTTTTGCCTCTCGGGGGCCAGCGCCAGTGGCGCAAAGCCCGGCAGGTGGGACGTTCGCGGCGCCTATCGCCGCGCAAATCAGACCGTACCACAGGTGGGTCACATAAGTTCTCGTAGCCCGGCCCGCAACAAAAAATCGCGCCGCAGCGAGAGTTCGCCGCGGCGCAAAGTGTCTCGAAAACTCTGATGGCTGCCGTTTCAGGCCTTCGCCAGACCCTCGATACGGCCCAACATCTGCTCCAGCACTGGCTTGAGCAGTGACGACACGCCGGGTAGCGCCAAGGCATTTGCCACGGCTGTTTTCAGCAAACCCTGTTGCGAGTTGACGTAGGTCGCCAGCGCACGACGCGCCTCTGGATTGAGCTGAGACGCTTGCCCGCTCACTTTTTCAAGGCGGCCCGCAACTTCTTGAATTCGGCCCAGAGACGATTGGGCGGTTGCTGCGTCGCGCACACTGGCGATTGCACCCTTGATGTCATCAATAACGCCGGGGATCTGCTTGCCAACTTCGGTATTTGCAATCACCGCCGGCAGAAGTGCTGCGCCCTGCGTCGCCAGCGTCGTGGATGGCGGCACCACGACTGGAATGGTGGTCGTCATCGGATGTGGTTGCGTCAGCTTATTGCCGAACACGGTCCACCAAAGTGCGGTCGCTGCTGCAATGGCGGCAAGCCATGGCGTCCAGCTGAAGCTCTGTTGCTGATGGTGGGGCAACGCGGTGCCGGCAACGCCGGGGCGCGACGATACCGGTGTTGATGATGGTGCTGATGAGCCGGTGACCGTTGTTGTTGCGGGCCGCGCTGTGGCGGTGGTCGTTGTTGTCGCGCTGGCTGGCGCGGCGTCCGTTGTTGCGCCGTTCTTGCCCTGCACTGCATCGAGCAGGCCGGTGCCGGAGAGCAACTTGGCGAAGTCGGCCGGGATCACGTCGGCGATGTTTTTCTTCTGACCCATCAGCATATTGGCCAGACCAGCCGCATCGAGACCGGCGCTTTTCTGTTCGCGGCCGAGTGTGCCGAGGATGGCGGGGGTCATCAACCCGAGCAGCGTGTTGCTTGCACCAATGCCTAGGCCCGCTTGCTTGCTCAACGCGCCAGCCAAGGATCCTAGCGCCGAATTGCCGAGCAGGCCGCCCAGGGCGCTGGTGCCTTGTTCGACAAGGCTCGACTGTTTACCGGTGCCGATCATCTCACCGAGCTTGCCGAGCAGACCTGGATCCTGCTTGCCGATCATGTCCGCGAGCACCTTGGCGCCGCCGGGCTGCGCTGTGCGGCCGAGGACGCCGGCCAAAATGGCGGGGGCAGCGGCGGCAATCGCTTTCTGCGCCAAAGTGGAGTTGATGCCGATCGAGCCAGCGATTTTGTTGAGGATCACAGGACCGAAATACTGCATCACCAGCGACATGATATTCATGACAGGTCGTCTCCAGGACTTGTGTGGGTGCCACGGGGCACTGTGTTCTGTGTATTTCCAAGTATTACAACGGATCGCACGGTCTCTGTCACCCCTTGGGGCGCTTACCCTGGATACCGTGGGCCGCTGGCTGACGTCTTGCTATCCAGGGAGATCAGACGTTCTCTGAACAGGCAAAGCCTACAGCCGACATTTGTTGACTTTTTTCGCCTTCGTCAATCACCACTATCATGCCGGGACCACGGCTTCTTTGCGACTATGGTAAACTGGGCCCGATTGGCGGGTGCCCAATTCATGCCAAGCCGTGCAGTGTTCGCACGGCTGACCATGGCACTTTAGGCTTGCCGGCGTGCCATGCATTGCCGTTAAACCGGCGCTGCTCGATTTTTTCCGCCCGCGATCTCTTCACAGTCTCTTCAAGGAGCTTCCATGTACGCTGCCACTCTTGACCACTACATCGACGGCAAATGGGTCCAGCCGACCTCTGGTAAGTCCCAGGATGTCGTTAATCCGTCCACCAACGCCGTCATTGGCAAGCTCGGCCATGCCTCCAAGGCCGATCTCGACGCCGCCCTCAAGGCCGCCGAAAAAGGCTTCGCCACCTGGCGCAAGGTGTCCGCCTTCGAACGCGGTAAGATCTTGAAAAAGGTCGCTGATCTGATGCGCACGCGCGCTGACGAGATCGCCAAGGTGCTGACCATGGAGCAGGGCAAAGTCCTCGCCGAAGCCAAGGTCGAAGTGCTCGGCTCAGCCGACATCATTGAATGGTTCGCCGAGGAAGGCCGCCGCGCCTATGGCCGCATCATCCCCGCCCGCGCCGATGGCGTGCGCAACATGGTGCTGATGGAGCCGGTTGGCGTCGTTGCCGGCTTTAGCCCCTGGAACTTCCCCGTATCACAGGCCGCCCGCAAGATCGGCGGCGCATTGGCTGCCGGTTGCTCCATTATCGTCAAGTGCCCGGAAGAAACGCCGGCGTCGCCCATCGGCTTCATCAAGTGCTTCCATGACGCTGGCGTGCCCCCGGGCGTCGTCAATCTCGTCTATGGCGTTCCCGCCGAGATTTCGGAATACCTGATCCCGTCGCCGATCATCCGCAAGATCTCGTTCACCGGCTCGGTGCCGGTCGGCAAGCATCTGAACTCGCTCGCCGCGCTGCACATGAAGCGCGCGACAATGGAACTCGGTGGCCATGCCCCGGCGCTGGTGTTCGATGATTGCGAGACCGATGCTGTCGCGGGACTGCTCGCTGGCATGAAATTCCGCAACGCCGGCCAAGTCTGCGTGTCGCCAACGCGGTTCTTTGTGCACGACAAGGTGTATGACAAGTTCGTCGGCAAATTCACCGATCTCGCCAAAGGCATCAAAGTCGGCGACGGCATGGATGCAACGAGCAAGATGGGACCACTTGCGAATCCCCGTCGGATCAGCGCTATGGAAAGCATCATCCAGGACGCGCAGGAAAAGGGTGCCAAGACGCAGACCGGCGGCAAGCGCATCGGCAATCAGGGCAACTTCTTTGAGCCGACGGTTTTGACGGATGTGCCGGCCAACGCGCGCATCATGACCGAGGAGCCCTTCGGCCCCGTCGCTGTGATGATCCGCTTCAAAGACACCGACAAGATGCTCGCCGAGGCCAACAGTCTGCCGTTTGGCTTGGCGTCGTATGCCTTCACCAAGAACGGCAACATGGCCGCCAAGGTGGCGGATGCGCTCGACAGCGGCATGGTGTCGATCAACCACTTCGGCATCGCGTTGCCAGAGACACCCTTCGGCGGGATCAAGGATAGCGGGTTTGGACACGAAGGCGGGATTGAAGGGCTGAACGCATATATGAGCGCGAAATTTGTGAGTTATATGGGGTGATTTTCTGACATTCCCTGGCATGTTGAACCCTCGCTTCGGCGGGGGTTTTTTCTTGTCTGATCAACTAGTTTGAGCCCCAACCTTAGAGTTTACGTGCTGGGATGCCAATCAGGGAAGCGCACGCATATGGCACAGATCGGTGCCATAAAAACGGACGACCACAAACTAAGTTGTTCCATAAGTAATTTCGAGACTTGTCAGCGCCTTGCGATTGTGACATATAGGTGCAGAAACTAATGAGAGAGGGCAACAGTAAATGGCACGCGCACCCCACAACCCGGTCAAGCCGATACCGTTCAACGCTCAGGCCGCGCACAAGGCAGCCCCCCGCGAAGGCGAGATACAGACCGAGTACCCAATTGAAAGCGTGCGCGGGCTTTACTTGCTCACGTCAGACGGTGGCGCGGCGTCGTGGCGGTTTAAGTATCAGGTGAAGGAAGGCGGGGTCCGCAAGTTCCGGGTGATCAACCTTGGCCGTCGCCCTACCAGCTTGACGCATATTGACGGGGTGACGCTTCACGATGCCAGGACGCGGGCCGCTGAACTGATGGCGATGGTTGAGGCCGGGGGCGATCCTAAGCGGGACATCGAGGGCAAGGCCAACGGCATGACGTTCGCACAGTTGGCCGAAGACCGGGTGTCGCGTGACGTGAAGCTGGCCGAAAGCACCAAGGCGCTGCACCGGTTCCTATTGCGCAAGCATATCAACCCGGCAATCGGGCACTATCTGGTGGATGAGATCAAGCGGCCGATGATCGCCAAGCTGTTGCGCGACTTGCAGGGCGACGATGCGGACGCCCCGGCCATGACGGTGCAAGTGGACAAGATTAAGAGCTTGATCAGCGCCGTGTACCGCTACGGGATGGACAAGAGCCTCGCATCTGCCAACCCGGCCGCTGGCTTTAAGTTGCAGGCCGATCACTCGCCACGCTTCGCCAAGATATCCGAGAAGGACTTGCGTACGCTGTGGCTTGGGTTGAGCGATCCGAGCACGGCCGTTCCCTACCGCACCAAGATGGCATTGAAGCTGCTGCTGCTGACCGGCGTGCGGCGTGCGGAAATGGCCGGGGCGAAGCGCGATGAGCTTTCGTTGGATGGCGACAACCCGACTTGGACGATACCGGGCAACGTGAAGGTATCGGGGCGCGTGGTGCGGGGCCGCGTGAAGAACGGGCAAGAAAACGTGGTGCTGTTGTCCACGCAGGCCGCGGCACTGTTCCGCGAAGTCATGCGCTGGTCAAAGGACCCGGTGCACGTGTTTGGCGGCAATGACTGGTCGGAGGGGAAGTCGGTGCCGCACATGACAGCCGAGAACCTTACCCAGGCGCATATCAAGATCAGGAACGCCTTGGGTTTGAAGGGTGTCCGCGTCCACGACTTCCGGCACTTCGCTGCAACGTGGATGGGCGAAGCGATGGTACGGCCGGACGTGATCAAGAAGGTGCTCAACCACCAGCCGCCGCAAAAGGACATCACCAGCCGCGTCTACAATCATGCGACCTTGGCCGGGCCGGTGCGTGCCGCGCTTCAGGCATGGGCGGATCATGTCGAGGCGGTGGCTGCTGGCGCCAAGGCGGCGGGCAACGTGGTGGCGTTCGGGATGAGCACAGCGACGGCACGGGCTGGGTGAAGCCTTCGGCGGGCGAGAGGAAGTTACTAAAAGTAACTGACCTCGTTGCGTCTGCACACGCCGTGGCCTTGGCCGTTTGTATGAAGGCAGCCGGGCGAGGCGTTGCCGGTGGCGAGGGCCGGAGCGCGGGGGCGAACCCCAACGTCTACCAACGTCCTGCCTACGTCCTAACATTTTACGCCCCGCAAACGCCCGTGTTCCGGGGCTTTCAGCGGTGTACGCAGGACGTAGTAGACGTTGTAGACGTTGTTTGCGGAAATCTATTCTTTCTCCCCCGCACGCCCCGCGACCCCCGGCACCGGCGGCAGCCCCTACGCTACTGCATACCTATAAATTGGAAAATAGCAGTATATATGTACGTCTACAACGTCCGCACGTCCTATCTTGCATATGCATCCGCCCATTCTGCGGGCCTCCGGTAGGGTTTTAAGTTGCATCCACACGTCCTACGTACGTCCTGCCTACGTCCTAAAACCACCCCGCGGCACCCCGCCCTTGACGCCAGTGTGTCATTCTCGCCACAGAACAGTATCCCACTTTCATTCAGCCTCGGTATTCATTGTATGCGGTAGCGAAGCGATATACACCAGACCTATGCAGTGCCCGCGTAGCTACCTGTGGAACGCCTCACCGCGCTTGAATACATGCCAAAGCTGCAAGATTTCAAATCACACGCTGAATGGTTGAACGACTTCGCCCGACGACAGGAAGCCAAGCGCGAAGCAAGGCGTGTCGAGCGCGCCGCCGACCTTGGGACCATCGCAACCCTGAAGGCCGAACTGGCAGAGTTTGCCCAGCGCGCCGCGGCCATCACGCGTATGCACCGGCCGAACCACTTCAGCGGCCTACCCGTCCCCGAGCGGCGCATGCTCTTGGAAGTCCAGTCGCGCTGCATACCGAAACACGGCGAGTGGACAGTAGCACGGGACGGCGATCTTGGCACCCCGGCTATGGGCTGGCGTGACGTGAGCGATTACGGGCTTGGCACACAGCTTAAGCCCCTTTTCGCACCCGCACGCACCGACCTTTTCG
>JANNEU010000471.1:0-4851 GCA_031379035.1 Hyphomicrobiaceae bacterium
CAGGCGCAGAAAGCCGTCGATGCCGGCGCTCGCATCATCACGCAAGGCAACGGCTCATCAGTTGCAGCCGCCCTGACTGACTGGGTGTCGAAGTACAACGAGCGTAATCCTGGCAAAGAGGTGCTCTACCTCAATTATGCCGCCGTCGATCCGTTGCTCACCAACGAGAAGTGCAGCTACTGGCACTTCCGCTGGGACGCGAGCGCCGACATCAAGATGGAAGCGCTGACCAACTACATGAAGCCACGCGCCAATATCAAGAAGATCTACTTGATCAACCAGGATTACTCGTTCGGTCAATCGGACAAGAAATATGCCAACGAAATGCTGAAAGCCAAACGCCCTGACATCCAGATCGTCGGCGATGAATTGCATCCCCTGTTGAAGGTGACGGACTTTGCGCCCTACATTGCAAAGATCAAGGCGTCCGGTGCCGACAGCGTCGTGACTGGTAACTGGGGTCAGGACTTCGCACTGCTGTTGAAAGCCGCCGCTGATGCCGGTCTCAACATCGAATGGTACACCTACTATGCTGGCGGCACAGGTGGCCCGACGGCCATCAAACAGACCAACCTGAACCACAAAGTCTATGCCATCGTCGAAGGCTTCCCCAACACCGATCACGCCGCCTCGCGCGAGACCGAGAAGGCCTTCCGCGCCAAGCATAACGTGACCGTGTTCTATCCGCGCGCCTTCAACCAGATGCGCATGTTGACCGCCGCCATCAACAAGGCTGGCTCAACAGACACCATCAAAGTTGCAGCGGCGCTTGAGGGTGCTAAGCACGACGTCTTCACCGGCGGTGAGGGCGACATGCGCAAGGACGATCACCAGTTCTTCCAGCCGATGTACATCGGCTCGTTTGGTGATCTCGATAAAGCCAAGGAGCCCTTCGACGAGGAAGGCACCGGCTGGGGCTGGCGCGAAGTTTCCAAGGTCGCCAAAGCCGACACAATGGTCCCAACCACCTGCAAGATGGTGCGCCCATAAAGGCTGCTGTCCTGTGGTAGGGCAGCCAGCGACCGCTGGCTGCTGCCACTCACACAGCTGTCTTCCTCGGGCTTGTCCCGAGGACCCAACGCCCCACCGGTCTCCGGTATGTTGCACATTCGCGCTGCGGCAGCCGCTACCAGACACTTAAAACCTGCATGAGCGGCATAATGGGTCCTCGGGACAAGCCCGAGGATGGCACTTGAGAGAATGGCGGCGTCTCAGCGAACGGCCATCGGAATCACGCAAGAGCATGTAGAGGAAACGTGGCTGAACTTATCCTCATCTCAACATTGAACGGCGTACTGTTCGGCCTTTTGCTGTTCCTCATGGCGAGCGGCTTGACGCTGATCTTTTCCATGATGGGCGTGCTGAACTTCGCGCACGCCAGCTTTTATATGCTCGGCGCATTCGTCGGCTATCAAATTTCCAGGTGGGCCGGCTTCTGGCCAGCGCTCATCTTCGCGCCGCTCATCGTCGGTGGCATCGGCATGCTGGTCGAGCGCTTCGGGCTGCGCACGGTGCATGCCAACGGCCACGTCGCGGAACTGTTGTTCACCTTCGGTCTCGCTTTTGTTATCGAAGAGGTTGCACAGATCATCTGGGGTAAGGCACCCGTTGATTTCCGCGTGCCCACGTTGCTGGATTTTCCAGCTTTTACGCTGTTTACGACCAACTACCCGGCCTACAAGTTGTTCATGCTGTTGATCTCGCTGGCGATCTTTGTCGGCCTGTTCGCCATGCTGACGCGAACGCGCGTCGGCCTCATCGTGCAGGCGGCATTGACCCATCCCAACATGGTCGCCCACCTCGGACACAACGTGCCGCTCGTCTTCATGGGCGTGTTCGGCGTCGGCGCGGGTTTGGCAGGCATCGCCGGGGTCATCGCCGGGCCGGCCCTTGTGACGCAATCCACCATGGCTGCACTGCTCGGGCCCATTCTGTTCGTCGTTGTGGTCGTCGGTGGACTTGGATCGCTCTCAGGCGCGCTCGTCGCCTCCCTGCTGATCGGGCTCGTGCAAACCTTTGCGGTCTCTTCGAACGCCTCGATGGCCGATCTGTTTGCCTTCACCGGCTTCGCACCTGCCGCCAACACGATCCTCAATGACCTTTGGCGCGTCACCATTGCGCAGATCGCACCGATCATGCCGTATCTATTGTTGATCCTGATGCTCATCTTCCGGCCAACCGGGCTCATGGGGAACCGCGAGTCATGAGCGAGGCTTCAATGCAAGCAGACACGGTGCGCGCCCCCGCAGTCTCAAGCGGCAAGCTCCGCAGCGCCCTGCCGTGGCTGATCAGCGCGATCATTCTCGCCCTGCTACCCTTGGTGTTCCCGACCGGCACCGGGCTCTCCGTTTTAAGCCTGATGGGCATCGCGATCATCTTCGCGCTCTCGTTCAACATGATGCTCGGCCAGACCGGCATGCTGTCGTTCGGCCATGCCGTTTACTTTGGCCTGGGCGCTTACTTTACTATTCACTTCATCAACTGGGCGATCGCCACCCGCGCGCCGATCCCGCTGCCACTGATCCCCATCGTCGGTGGGTTCGCCGGGCTGTTCTTTGCTTGTATCTTTGGCTGGCTCTCGACCAAACGCTCCGGCACCACGTTCTCGATGATCAGCCTTGGCCTCGCCGAACTGGTCGGTTCAAGCGCGCTGATCCTGCGCACCTTCTTTGGCGGCGAAGAAGGCTTCACGACGAACCGCACGAAACTGATCAAAGTGATCGACTGGAACTTCAGCTCCCAGCTGCAGATGTATTATCTCATCGCTGCCTGGTGTCTGCTGTGTGCGCTGGCCATGTACGCCCTCACCCGCACGCCCTTCGGCCGCATGTGCAATGCCGTGCGCGAAAACCCCGAACGCGTGCAGTTCGTCGGCTATAGCCCACAAGTCGTGCGCTATCTTGCGTTCTGCCTCAGCGGCTTCTTTGCTGGCGTCGCCGGCGCGCTGAATGGCATCAACTTCGAAATCGCAAACGCGCAGCTGTTCGGTGCGGCGCAGTCCGGAACCGTGCTCCTCGCCACTTTCATCGGCGGCATCGGAACCTTCATCGGACCTGTCGTCGGTGCGGTTCTGGTCAGCTACTTGCAGGTGATGCTCTCTGACATTACCGAGGTTTGGCAGCTCTATTTCGGGCTGATGTTCATCGCTGTCGTCATGTATGCTCCGGGTGGTCTTGCCGGGCTGGTCCTCATGCACGCGCCGCTTGCGCGTGCCGGTGCGCTGGCCAAGGTCGTGCCAAGCTATCTGTTGGCGCTGGTTCCCGCCGCCCTCGCCTTCGTCGGCCTCGTGATGCTCATTGAAATGACCGTGCATCTCGCGGTGAGGCATTCCGAGGGCCCGGCCATGAAGCTGTTCGGTGTCGGTTTCCGGTCCGACAGTCTGATGGCTTGGGGACTGATGCTCGTGCTGCTGATCGCTGCTGCCGCGCTCTTCCGCCTGATCGCGCCGCGCATGTCGGCCGGGTGGGATGCGGCGCGCGCTGTCGCCCGCGAGCGGGGGATCGTCGTATGACCGAGACTGCGCTGGAGCTGCGCGCGCTCAAAAAGAACTTCGGTCCAGCAGAGATCATTCGCGGCGTCGATCTCGTTGTGCCGAAAGGCGAACGCCACGCGGTCATTGGCCCCAACGGTGCCGGTAAATCGACCCTGTTCAACCTGATCAGCGGCCTCATCCCGCCGTCCTCCGGTACCGTCTCGCTGAACGGTACCTCCATCAACGGTCTCCAGCCTTACGAGATCAACCGGCGCGGCCTTTCGCGCAGCTTCCAGGTCACCAACATCTTCCCGCGCATGACGGTGTTTGAGAATGTGCGCTGCGGCGTGCTGTGGTCGGCCAAACAGAAATACACCTTCTGGCACGGCGTCGCCGGGGCCAAGGGCGTCCGCGAGCGCACGGAGGAAGTGCTTGCAGAAATCGGCCTTGCTGATCGCCGCGAAGTGGTCGCGGGCGTGCTCACCTACGCCGAACAGCGCGCGCTCGAAATCGGCATCACCATCGCCGGTGGTGCCAATGTCATCCTGCTCGACGAACCGACTGCCGGCATGAGCCGGCACGAGACCGACCGCGCCGTCGGTCTGATCCGCCGCATCAGCGAGGGGCGAACCTTGATGATC
The DNA here is from genome assembly GCA_031379035.1 of Hyphomicrobiaceae bacterium. Taxonomy (GTDB): domain Bacteria; phylum Pseudomonadota; class Alphaproteobacteria; order Rhizobiales; family Hyphomicrobiaceae; genus JABFRJ01. The sequence continues at coordinate 4,114 of JANNEU010000471.1, forward strand.
GTCGAACACGACATGGGGGTGGTGTTCGGCTTGGCCGACCGCATTTCCGTGTTGGTCTACGGCGAGATCATCGCCACCGGCCCACCAGCGGAAATTCGCGCCAGCGCCAAAGTCAAGGAAGCCTATCTCGGCGAGGAGGCGCACGCATGAGCTCCGCGACCTCCACTCCGATGCTCGAAGTCCGCGATCTGCACGCCTACTACGGCAAAAGCCACATCCTGCAAGGGGTAAACATCACCATCGGCGCGGGCGAAGTGGTCTCGCTGCTGGGCCGCAATGGCGTGGGCCGGTCCACCACCATCAAGGCCATCATGGGCGAGGTGGCGCCGCACGGCACCATCAACTTCAAGGGCAAAAACATCGCCGGCCTGCCGAGTTACAAGATCGCGCGCCTTGGCCTTGGCTATGTGCCCGAAAACCGTGACATCTTCCCAACCTTGACCGTTCGCCAGAACCTCGCGCTCGGCCAGAAGAAAGCCAACATTGACGGCCGCTGGAAGCTGCAGGACATGCTCGACCGCTTCCCCAACCTTGCCCGCCGCGCCGATACTGCCGCCGGTGTGCTGTCAGGCGGCGAAAAGCAGATGCTCACCATGTGCCGCACGCTGATGGGTGATCCCGATCTGATCATGATCGACGAGCCGACCGAGGGCTTAGCGCCACTGATCGTCAAGCAAGTCGGCGAACTCATTTCCGAGATCGCCGCGCGCGGTCTCGCGATTTTGCTGGTCGAACAGA
>JANNEU010000475.1:0-6833 GCA_031379035.1 Hyphomicrobiaceae bacterium
GAGATGACGCCGAGGACTTCCGACGTGGCCGTCTGATATTCGAGACTTTCGCGCAGCTCCTTCGTCCGCGTCTGTTCGGCTTCGAACAGGCGCGTATTGTTCATCGCGATGACGGCCTGATCCGCGAAGCTTTCGAGCAACTGGATTTGCCGCTCCGTGAAGGGCCGGGGCGCGAGACGCCGCAACATAATGGCACCAATGGCGACCCCATCGCGCATCAGCGGAGCGGTGAGGACGGCTCGGTTGTTCGCGGCCGTGTCTCGCGCCATGGCCCTGCCCTCGGGAAACTCTTCGGTTGCCTCGAAGTCCGGAACGTGGACAGTCTTGCCATCGAGCACCGCCCGTCCTGTCACCCAGCTACGGGTCAGCGGCTGCCGGCGGCCTGGCCACCATGGAAAACAGCCTACGTGCGCGCGCGGTATCACGACATCTCCGTCGCGAACGAAAATGCTTGTGTCCTCCGAATCGCACAGCCGCTGTGCAGAAGTGACGAGGGTGTCGAGCACGGGCTGTAGATCATTAGGCGAACGCGAGATGACGGCGAGGACTTCGGACGTGGCCGTCTGGTATTCGAGGCTCTCGGTCAGCTCCCGCGTCCGCGTCTGCTCGGCTTCGAACAGCCGCGCGTTCTCGATGGCGATGACAGCCTGGTCGGCGAAGGTCTGCGCCAGTGCGATTTCCCGAGTGTCGAACTCGCCCGTGGTCTCGCGCAGGATGGCGTAGCTGCCGATGGCCTTGCCGTCACGCAGCAGCGGCACGAACAGGCCCGACCGATAGCCAAGCGCGATGGCCAAATCGTGCATGCGCGGAAACGTCTTTGCGCCTTCGGCGGTATCGGCCACGGCGATCACGCGCGAATCGAGAACGCAAGCGCCGGCGGCGCTGCCGCGGTCCAGTGGCCAAGGCTTCAAGAAGCCGACGCCGGTGCGGCCGGGATCGTCGGCGGCGTAGGCCATCGATTCCATCATCCCACCCTTGGGCATGGCCATATGCACCGCCTTGCCGCGGAACAGACGCCTGCAAGCCTGGACGATGGCATCAAACACGGGCTGCGCGTCGGTGACCGAGCTGCTGATGACGCGTAGGATGTCGGAGGTGGCCGTCTGGCGCTCGAGGGCTTCCTGCGTTTCGTTGAAGAGCCGCACGTTCTCGATGGCGATAACGGCTTGGTCGGCGAAGGCTTCCAACAGCGCGATTTGCGCCGGAGAAAACGGGCCCACTGTCGCGCGCGTGATGTTCAGCAATCCAAGAACTTTACCGTCCGCTCGCATCGGTACGGAGATCTGGGCACTGGCGTTGAACGATGGCCGCGCTCGTGGATCGTTCTGAACATCCGGGGCATGTACGATCTGCCCTGTCCGCGCTGCGAGCGCCACAATGCTGTGCTCAGTGATCAGCACCGGGTAGCGCTTCCGGGCACGCTCCAGCTGATCGGGTGAGAGTGCGTGTGCCCATAGCTGCAGCACCTCGCCGTCGACCCTGATCATGCCGCCGGACGAGCCACCGCAGAGCCGAACGGCGCTCTTGATAATGGCATCAAAGACGGGCTGCGTATTCGTGTGCGAGGTGCTGATGATCCCGAGCACCTCTGAAATCGCAGTTTGATAGTCGAGCGACTCTTTGAGTTCATTCGTCCGCGTCTGCTCGGCTTCGAACAAACGCGCGTTCTCGATGGCGATGACGGCCTGGTCGGCGAAGGTTTCGAGCAGCGCGACCTGGCGTTGCGTGAATGCACCCGCACTCCGTCGCGCAACACTGATCGCTCCGATCGCGCGGCCATCGCGCAGCATCGGCACGGAAACCATCGCCCGCCAGCCTGCGGCCTGGAGCATGTGCTTCGGGTACTCGGCATCCTCAGCCAGATCGGGCACGTGCACCGTCGTGCGCGTCAGTACTGCGCGTCCAGCGAGCTGGGTGCGGTCTGCACGCATTGGATACATTCGTTCCAGTTGCGTCGTCGCGGCGTCGCTGGCGATCAACGCTGAAACGTGGAGCAGATCACCGTCGTAGGTAAACACACCCATGAACTCTGCGCCGCACAATCGTGCCGCACTCTTGCCGACGGCGTCGAACACCGGACCGGCATGACTCGGCGAGCGGCCGATGACAGCGAGGACCTCGGAGATCGCCGTCTGGTATTCAAGCGATTCCTTTAGTTCATTCGTCCGCGTATGCTCAGCCTCGAACAAGCGCGCATTCTCAATGGCGATGACAGCTTGGGCGGCGAAGGATTGCAGGAGCGCGATGTCTTTTTCCGCGAACGTGCAGGCCTCGCGGCGGGACACATTCAAGTTGCCGAGGACATCGGTGCCCCGCACCAACGGCACGGACACCATACTGCGATACCCGCGCGTGCGCGCGATTTCACGATTGGCCTGCGTAATCCGCGGATCGGTCTCGGTGTCACTGACCATGGCGGGAACGCGATTGATAACAACATCTGACCAAAAGCCCATCGTGGCGGCCGTCAACGGCTGGTGCACGCGCGCGTCAGAGCTGGTGGTGCCGCTGGTCGCACTGAAACTCGCCGCGAAGTGCAACGCGTCGTTGCGCAGCAGGCGCAGGATGCCGGTGTGGCCACCCAACAGGCGGCACCCGGCCGACACGATAGCGTCCAGCACGGGCTGCACGTCGCCGGGCGACGCCGCGATGATCTGCAGCACTTGCGCTGTGGCGCGCTGCTGTTCGCGGGCCGCCGCCAGCTCGTGTTGCAGATGGGCGGAGGGCGCGGCCTTTCCGTGCTGGCCGACCGGCTGGCCGCAGGCGGGGCAGAAATTGGCCGCTGCAACGTCATGGCCGCACTCAGCGCAAAGATGCGCCTCGGCCGCGCAGGCGCTGCACAACCGCGCTGCGGGGGATTTCTCGTGCGGGCAATGGGGAGGCTGCATTAAGGGACGGAGCTCGGCACGGACAGGATGACGTCCATCCGGGGACGTTAACCCAACTCTCGAACACCAGCCAACTTAATGTGGCAACTTGGAAAATAGGCTGTCGTTGCCATGTTGGGTGACGCCGCCAAAACACAGCTCACCCAACCGACGCGTCGAATTCCAAGTCAATCAAGCGGTATTCTGGCCACCATGGTGACCCACCCGCAACCGTATTCAAACGTCGAGACTGGCCCCGCCGATGTTGGCGTGGGCCATGCCGCCGTCGACGGTGATGGTGTCGCCGACGACGTAGTTGCCGGCGTTGGAGGCGAGATAAATCGCGGCGGCGGCCATGTCTTCGGGGACCCCGATCCGCTTGTTGGGGATGCGATTAGCCACCTCTGCGCCGTGATCGCGTGCGGCTTTGTTCATGTCGGACGCGAAGGCACCCGGCGCGATGGAGGTCACGTTGATCTGGTCGGCGATCAGCCGCGCGGCCATGCGTTTGGTCAGATAAATGAGCGACGATTTTGACGCGTGGTAGCTATAGGTTTCCCACGGGTTCAGCCGCTGGCCATCGATCGAGGTGATCATGATCACCTTGGCCGGTTGCGCCCTGGAGGCCGCAGCCTTCAGATGCGGATAGAGCGCCTGGGTGAGGAAGAACGGCGACTTGACGTTGAGGTCCATCACCTTGTCCCAACCCTGCTCAGGGAACGTCTCGAACGCTTCACCCCAAGCCGCGCCGGCGTTGTTGACGAGAATATCGAGTTTCTTTTCACGCGCTCCGAACGCTGCCGCCAGCGCCTTGCAGCCCGCCACCGTCGAAACGTCCATCGGCAGTGGGATACAATTGGGGCCAAGCTCTTTTGCGGTTTCTTCGCAGGCCGCCGCTTTGCGTGACGAAATATAGACCTTGGCGCCCTGCGCGATGAAGCCGCGCGCGATATGTTTGCCGAGATTTTTCGAGCCGCCGGTGACGAGGGCCACACGGCCTTCGAGCGAGAAGAGCTTTGCGATATCCATGTGTCAATATCCGTTGAGTTGAGCGACGCGGTTGGCGTGGAAATACGCGTCACCGAAGAATTCGTTGAGGCCGCGGTCGCGCTTCATGTAGAGACCGATATCATAGTCATCCGTCATGCCCATGCCACCGTGCATCTGCACGCCTTCGCGCACAGCCAGATTGCAGGCGAGACCGGCCTTGGCCTTGGCGGCGGATACGTACATTTCGGCGGTTGAGGCGTTTTCATCAAGCAGATTCTGCGCTTTCAGCACGATGGAGCGTGCGGTTTCCATCTCGCCATAGAGATGGGCTGCGCGATGCTGGAGGGCCTGGAATTCCCCGATCACGCGGCCGAACTGCTTGCGCTGTTTGAGATAGTCGAACGTCATGTCCATCGCGCCGCAGCCGACGCCGACCATTTCGGCGGCTGCACCGGCACGGCCGGCATTGAGGACTTTGCCGAGCGTGGCCCAGCCGCCGTCCACCTGACCGATGACGGCATCGGCGGTGACTTCGACGTTGTCGAGTTTGACGTGGGCACCGACGGCTGAGTCAACAAGCCGTACAGCATCCAGCGTGAGCCCGATTGCAGACTTTTCAACCGCGAACAGCGTGATGCCGCTGGTCTCGTCGGCGGCACCCGCCGTGCGGGCGGCGACAATGATCATATCGGCGGAGGCACCCTGGACCACGAACTGCTTGGTGCCGGACAGCTTGAAGCCGTTGCCGCTGCGGACGGCCACGCAAGCGATGCGATCGGGCCGGTGCTTGGCGCTTTCGTCGATCGCCAGCCCGATCACGGCTTCGCCTTTGATGATGCCGGGGAACCAGCGATCGCGCATCGCTTTGTCGGCGGCTTTCAAGGCTTCAACGGCAGCGATTGATGTTGTTAAGAAAGGCGATGGCGTCAGATTACGGCCGATCTCTTCGAGCACGATGCCCGCTTCGACATGGCCCATACCCAGCCCGCCGTCGGCTTCCGGGATGAGCACGCCGGTAAAGCCCATTTCGGCGAACTGCTTCCAGAGGCCATGGCTGAAGCCATCCTTGCAGTTCATGTCGCGGAACTTGCGCAGGTGAGCGACCGGGGCCTCGGTCTTCATAAAGTTGCGCGCACTGTCGCGCAGCATGGACTGTTCGTCGTTGAGGATCATCGCCATTGCGCATTTTCCGTCAAAGTGGGTGCCGGCTTGGCGTAAGACAATACGCCAAACAAAGATGCGTCACGCTCCCGGCAGGTCGAGAATGCGTTTGGAGACGACGTTGAGCATAACTTCGCTGGTGCCACCCTCGATGCTGTTGGCCTTGGTGCGCAGCCAGCTGCGCGCCTTCGCGCCACCGCCGGAGCTTGCGCTCTCCCATTCCAGCGCACTCGAGCCGCCGGCTGCCATCACCATCTCGTGGCGTTTTTTGTTGAGCTCGGTGCCGAGATACTTCATCAGGTTTGAATAGGCCGGATGCGCCTTGCCGGTTTTCCATTCGTCCATGAAGCGTTCGCTGTGGGCACGGAAGGCGAGGCTCTCGACATCGAACAGCGCCATCTGGGCGCGGAGCACGGGTTCGTCGGCCAGCACTTCCTTGAAGCCGCTGCCGAGCGACGCGGTGCCGCCATCGCTGCCCATGCCGGAGATCATCTCCCGCTCGTGGCCAAGCAGGTATTTGGCGACATCCCAGCCACGGTTGATCTCGCCGACGATCTGCGCTTTCGGCACGGCGACGTTGTCGAAGAAGGTTTCGCAGAAGGGTGAGTTGCCAGAGATCAGCTTGATCGGCTTGGTCGTGACGCCCGGCGTTGTCATGTCGAACAGCAGGAAGCTGATGCCCTGATACTTGTTCGCCTTGTCGGTGCGCACGAGACAGAAGATCCAATCAGCCTTGTCGGCATAACTGGTCCAGATCTTCTGGCCGTTGACGACCCAGTGATCGCCCTTGTCTTCGCCGAAGGTTTGCAAGCTGACGAGATCAGAGCCCGAGCCCGGCTCCGAATAGCCCTGGCACCAGCGGATTTCGCCGCGCGCAATCGGCGGCAGATAATGCCGTTTCTGCTCTTCGGTGCCGAACTTCAGCAGCGCCGGCCCGAGCATCCAAATCCCGAAGCTGTTGAGCGGCGAGCGGCACTTTAGCTTTGCCATCTCAGCTCGCAGCACTTTGGCTTCAGCCGCCGACAACCCACCGCCACCATAGGCCTTGGGCCAGTCCGGCACCGTCCAGCGCTTGGCTGCGCAACGGTCGAGCCATTGTTTCTGCGCGTCGCTCTGGAATGTGAAAGCGCGCCCGCCCCAGCAGACATCCTCCTCGGTACGCGACGGCTTGCGCATCTCTGGCGGACAGTTGGCTTCCAGCCAGCCACGGGCTTCGGTGCGAAAAGCGTCGAGGTCGGACATCGGGGTTCTCCGGGTGCTGTACCCACCTCTAAGTGGCAGCATGTGCTTTGCGCAAGAGCTAAGGCAGGTCTGCTCAGACCCACCCTCACGAAACCTGCGCATGATCCCGCCGGCCAATCTATCAGATTGCGCCGTGCGGACCTCCGTCCGCTGAACGCAGCGGTTTGCGCGGGCTTGGCGATTGGCTTGACCGCTGCTTTGATGCCAGCATTCCGAAATTCTTTGGTGTTGTCGACATCGCACCCGAGCAATAGCCCCAAGTGGAGCGCAGACATGATCAAAGCCAAGGTCGTCGTGGATCGCGACTTCGCAATCGGCCAGACCGATCCACGCCTATTCGGTGCGTTCGTGGAGCATCTAGGCCGCTGCGTGTACGGCGGCATTTACGAGCCTGGGCATCCGACCGCCGACAAGCAGGGCTTTCGCCGCGACGTGCTGGAACTCGTTAAAGAACTTGGCCCAACAATCATGCGCTACCCCGGCGGCAACTTTGTTTCTGGCTACAACTGGGAAGACGGCGTCGGGCCCATCAAGGACCGGCCGGCCCGATTGGATCTTGCCTGGTTCACGACG
>JANNEU010000443.1:0-3348 GCA_031379035.1 Hyphomicrobiaceae bacterium
CTCAGCCATGGCCCGGATCAGCGCGCGCACCCCATCGATCGTGCCCGGCTGCGGCACGGTCACGACCCGCCGTCCGACCCGGCGCAGTAGCGCCACTGTTGCTGGCGTTGAATATTGCCCGGCGATGATCAGGACCGGATCCGCCGCCAGCACATCCTCGGCGGCACCGCGCGTGATCGGCAGACCGACGGCCCGTTCAGGCCGCGCCGCGCTCAGCGGATCGCTGGCCAGATGCGTCACCGCCGCAATGCGCGCCTCTGGCACCAGGTCGACCAGGATCTGATCGACACACAAATTAAGCGATACAATCCGCCGGGGTGGTGCGGCCTGCGCCACGCCGCACGCAGCCGCTCCAATGCCAAGCGCAAGCGCCGTGGCGAGCAATCGTTGATATCCTCTTCGATTGCGCGCCACGGCCGCCTCGCGGTTCTACTTATTTTGCTGCCGTGCCGAGCAGATCATCAAATTTGATCTTCACGCCGGCATAGGCACCAAAACCGGCGGTGTTGTAGCCGTAGACCTCTTGGTATTTCGCGCCAAGCGCGTTCTCAATGCGGCCATAGATTTCCACGTTGCGCTGGATTTGATAACTGGCACCAAGTTGAAGCGTCCAGTACCCGTCAAGGTTCACCGTTGACCGATTGAAAAAGCCATCGTTGGAGAAAGCCACGTCCGGCGTGCGGCTGTTGCCGATCGCCGCCAGGCTCAGCGTGCCTTTGCCCTCGTCGAACAAATAACGCGCTTCGACGCGGCCACCGTGCGGAACGCGGCGAAACTCCGGTGTGCCGTCCGGCTGCTTGGCCTCGGTGTACGTGTAAGCAGCCCCCAGGAACAATGCCGTCGTCACCTGATACTGCGCCGACACTTCGACGCCACGACGCGTGCTGAGGCCGACAGCATTGGTCGGAAACGATTTGAAGGTCGTCAGATCAAATCCGTTCAAGCTGATCTTGTCCCTCAAATCAGCACTGAAGTACGTGATGTCGACCAGTGCCCGCCCACCAAGAAGTTTTTGCTCAATGCCGACATCATAGCCCCTGCTCGTTTCGGGCCGTAGGTTGGCATTGGACTGATAGTTGATCGAATTCGGTCCAAATTGATCATACATCCCCGGCAGCTTGACGCCGGTGCCGTAACTGGCGTGCGGACGCAGGCCGGTTTCGCGCCAGTCAAAACTCGCCGACGTGCGCCAGGTCGTGAAATCCTGGAACGTATCGTTATCATCACGGCGCGCGCCAGCAGTGAGCGACAGACGATCCGCAAACGTGCTGCGCAATTCACCGGCGTAGGAGAGGCGATTGCGCGTGCGTGTTTTGCCGTCGCCATTGTAGTCGCCGAAGCTGGTGTCGAAGTCCGAAAAAGGTTTAAACGTTTCGGCTTGCTTTTCGATCAAACCAGTAACCGCGTGACGGCCGAACGCTGGATCCGTTGGCAGACGGTATGTGGCTGAGTAGCCGTAGTTCAGGCGATCGCCTTCGTCGCGGAGAGTGTTGATTACGCCGGCATTGAAGCCAACCACCGGCTGCAGGCGGGTCGCAGAGACATCGCTCGTGTAGTTGGTTTTGAGTTCCTGCGTCAGCGCGCCGCCGAAGCTGTCCCAGCTGAGGCGGATACCGCCGAGCAGGGTCCGCTGCACGAGTTCCCCTTTGGAATCGTCGGCTGTTTGAAACGGCTTTGTCGGCGACGGATCGGCATCGCCAAAGCCGGTAATGCCGGCCCGCTTATCGGTGTAGCGCAGCGTCATATCGAGCTTGGCTGCTGGAGCGACCGTAACGCCTGCGCGGAGACCATAGGTCTGCAGCGTCGTGGGCTGACCGATCACGCCACCGGGTGCTACGACGAAGCCGCGCACGTCGCGCACTTGACCCGTCAGCGCCACAAACCCGCTGTCGTTGCCGCCGCCGATACGTGCCGCAACATCCTTGGTGCCAAACGAGCCGAACTCCGTCCGCAGCGATGCGGCCAGCGGTCCGCGTGCCGCTTTCGTTTCAATGTTGATGACACCACCGAGTGCGCCAGAGCCGTAGAGTGCGCTCATTGGCCCACGAATGATTTCGATACGTTCGATGTCCTCGGGCGAGAGGTTGGAGAAATCAAACTCGGCGTTGGCAGTGGTGTTGACTTCGACGCCGTCAATCAGCACGCGCGTATGGCGGCCCTCAGCGCCACGGATGCGGACCTGCGTGATGCTGCCGACGCTACCGGTCGGTGTGACGGTCACGCCTGGCAGCGCGCTGAGCACATCGGCTGCGGTGCGCGATTGCTGCTGCGCGATGTCCTTTGCCGTCACGACGGTCACTGCCGTGCCGATCTGCGCGGCTGGAATACCGGCCACAAGCCGATCATCCGAGCTCTGTGCCACCGGCTCTGCTGGCGGAGCCACCGCTGCTTGTGCAGCGGCCGTTTGGCCTGGCTGTGCCTTCGGTCGCGGTGCAGGCGTCGGCGCACCGTCGTCTGCCGGCACGGCAGTGTTGCGACGAGACACGGGCGCCTTTTCAAGCGTCGCCCCTTGGATCACGATGCCGGGCAGCGCGATGGGCTGCTGCGCATGCACGTGTGCACTGGTCGCCGCCAGCGCGGCCATACTGACTGTCAGCGAAAGTTTGGATGTGAATTGCATATCTGCGGACCCCGTTTACGGCGCGGGAGTCGCGGCAGGACAATTTTGAGGCGCTGCCCTGGCTACAGGGATCCCGCCGGGCACCGCAAGGCGCACGTGGAATTCGACAGCTCAGTGAGAACGCTTACGCAACGGCCTGACGACGAACTCCAACTATGACTGCGTCGTCGCCGCTACGATCATCCGCTTCCCCGCGCGCCCCGCACGGAAAAATGGGCGACACGCGGCGGCAGGTCTCCTGGCTCGCGGCTCAAACGCCTCGACCCGCCTTCCCGCCGCTCGCATCCCATCTGGATTTTGCCATCCACTGGAACATTCGAACGCAGTGGCAATGGGGCCAATGCTCGCCGCTTACAGTTGCGGGGGCAGCCACGGATTTCTGCGATACGCGCTATGCCCTGGAGCACAACACCGCCGCAATCACCGCGTTCCCTTTTCATCCTTTGGCGTGTCATCACCGCAGGAACCGTCGCGTGTCTCCAAAGACGCGATGGCCGTGCAAGAGTCAATTGCACGGTGGCATCACCAGTCCGAAAACGACGGCGGTCGCGCCCGCTGTAGCCGACCTAGGTAAATACCTAGCTATACAGGGGCATCGCATGAACGATTTTACCCCACCCCGGTGACGATGCTTTCGAGGTAGCTGTCGTCCCAGGCGGCGAGGCGACGTTTGACGCGCATGGAGTTTTTGTCGGCCTTGGCGCGCATCAGATTGGCCGCGATGTGCT
>JANNEU010000444.1:0-2832 GCA_031379035.1 Hyphomicrobiaceae bacterium
CGAGAGCCTTGAACCGCCCCTTCTCCAGAAGATCTTTGATGCGGCGTGCACGAATAATCAGATACTTCCGGCGAAGCACGTTTCGGAGAAAATCTCCGCTATCTTCAATGGGAATGGCTTCAAGCCCAATGTAAAGGGTCCTGCTCAGCGCTTCATGGAGCTACCGATATACAGGCAAGACGCAGACATTGCAGACTTCCTTCGGAGCTTCGGCGCGCAGATCCCAGAGAAGGGCACGCCCAGCGTCGACGATGACGAAATTCCGTTCTGAGAACGACAATGCCCGCCGACTCGCCATCGGCTGGCGCGGGGATTCCGGCTCGGCGAGCTGCCCCGTAGTTAGTGGTGCTCTGGCGCGATCGACGCGAATGACCCTCCTAGACATGACACTGACGGTCGGTCCCGGACGATCTTTTCGGTCGGGATGATTACGAGCGTCGCGGTGTGTCCAGCGCGGCGCTGTCAATTCGTCCGCTGTCGGAGGTCGAGCGACCACCCTAGATTAATGTTCTCTGGTCGGAGGATGGTTGTGGGACGACTTCCGCTTCCTCTGCTTCTCGACATTCAACTCGCTGCAACACATAACGCTTTTCTAACAACCACGACCTGTTCCGGACGCATACGCACGATGGCATCCCAACGGAGGCTCAAGGCCGAAATCGCGGTGATCGATATCGATATCGATATCGGCAAGACAACGTTTCACCTGATCGGCCAGGACAAGCTCGAAGCTGGTGCAGCGGCTGCGCAGGTCGTTAAATTTTCTGCCGCGATGTCCAGTGACTGCGTAGCGGAATACAGCGACGCTCACCGCAATATGTTTAGCTATGCGTAGACACAGGAAGTTTTCGAAACGCATCGAGCATGTCGGCCCATTCTTGCATGAGCTTCACGCGCTCCGGCCAGTAGCCCGCGCGATTGTAAGTGCGACGGATTGCATTGACGGGTTGATGACCCAGCACCGCTTCGATCACGTCGGCATTGTAACCGCGTTCATTGAGGATCGTGCTCGCAGTCGAGCGAAAGCCGTGCGACGTCACTTCATCCTTGGTGTAGCCCATCCGGCGCATGGCCGCGTTCATTGCGTTTTCGGACAGGGCTTTTTGATCCGATCGAATCGATGGAAAGACCAGCCCGCCAGCGTCGGATAACGACCAAATGTCCTGCACGACGGCCAGAGCCTGGCGCGACAACGGCACGTCATGCTGGCGGCGCATCTTGGTGCGCTCGGCCGGAATGCGCCAAACCGCCTTTTCAAAATTGAACTCGTTCCGCATTGCCAATCGCACCTCGCCCGGACGTGCGCACGTCAGCGTCAGGAATGTCATGGCAGACCGAATGACCGGCCAACCATCAAACTCGTCGAGCGCCCGCAGGAACGCACCGAACTGCTTCTCGTCAGTGATCGCCGCAAGATGCTTGACGTTCGGCCGCAGCAACGCGCCTTTCAACGCAACGGTCGGATCATGGCTCGCACGCAAAGTTACGATCGCCAATCGGAACACGGCACCCATCGCCGCACGCAATCGCTTCGCCGTTTCACGCCGACCGCTTTTCTCAACGCGCTTCAAGACCTCAAGCACCTCGGCTGATACAATGTCCGCGACGGGCCGCTTAGCCAGTGACGCCGCAACCTCCAGCAAAAGCCATCGGTGCTTTTCAACCGTGATTGGCGCCAAACCGTTGGCAATCATGTTCTCTACGTGTTCTTCAGCAACGGCCGCAAATGTGCTGCGTGATGCTGATGCAGCAGCGATCCGATCAAGCTTTTTTCGCACCGACGGGTCGGTGCCAGCTTCAATCAATTTGCGCGCATCGTTACGCTTGGCGCGCGCATCGGCGAGCGGCGTCGCCGGGTACGAACCGAGGGCCAGCATTTTCTCTTTACCCGCAAATTGATAGCGGTAGCGCCAGAACTTGTTGCCGTTGGGTTGAACGAGGATATGAAGTCCCCCTCCATCGGCTACCTTGTAAGGCTTGTCCTTCGGACGCAAGGCATTGATATTAAAAGGCGTAAGCGCCATACCGGGTACCATTTTGGGTCACAGCAAGTGGTACCCGAAAATATACCCGAAAAACTGCGAGAAGCAACGTGTTGCCATGTTCGGCGGCGTTGCGGAAAATCTTTCTAGGTGATTGAAATTAAAGAAGAAAAGTACACTTATGTTCAACTATGAAACGTCGTCTTGGTGCCCAGTAGAGGACTCGAACCTCCACGCCTTGCGGCGCTGCTACCTGAAAGCAGTGCGTCTACCAATTCCGCCAACTGGGCATTCCAATGAACCGGTCACGTTGCTGTTGCCTACGTCCCCAATCCGAGGCCTACATATCCGCCCGCCTCACATCATGCAAGACGGATCGTTCTTGCTGACGGACTGGCACGGCTGGTTCCCCACGAGGTTGGGGCATGCGGTGCACCCAACACCCTTCAGCGTGCGCTTGTCCCCCAAGGACCAAGCTTCGTACCGGCGCTTGCTTTGGCAGCCCCTCAACAACACCAATACCGGCCCGGGCCTCATCGGCCTTACCGTTACACTTTCATCTGTTCCCGGATTAAAAATCCGGGGGTGCGGAGCGCGTCGGATGACGCGAGTGCCCACAAAGGGGCGGGGCCCGACGGGACGGGCGGTGCCCACACGTATCTTCGGGTGTGGGCGAACTCGATGCTATCCCCTCGAGCTCCCAGGGCATCAGGGGCATCGCATGAACGATTTTACCCCACCCCGGTGACGATGCTTTCGAGGTAGCTGTCGTCCCAGGCGGCGAGGCGACGTTTGACGCGCATGGAGTTTTTGTCGGCCTTGGCGCGCATCAGATTGGCCGCGATGTGCT
>JANNEU010000030.1:0-15098 GCA_031379035.1 Hyphomicrobiaceae bacterium
CAGCTCATGGTGATCGCAGGCGCGCCACGCGCCAATTAAGCCATGCGAGGACGTATGTCCGGTATTCCGCGGTAGCTCAGCGGTAGAGCATCCGACTGTTAATCGGATGGTCGCTGGTTCGATCCCAGCCCGCGGAGCCAAAAACGACACCAAAAACAATGAGATAGATGCAATCTAGAAAAGTTACTTCGATGGCGTCCGTTTTCGTGTAACTCTGGTGTAACGCTCAAAGTAGCGGTTTTCAGAGCCCTGGCGCGGCTCGCACTTGACGCTGCCTTGCGCCATTCCAGAGTCGGCCAATTGACTTCACGTCAAATTTGACACGTGGCGCATCGGGACAGCCGGGCGGCTCCTTTCCCCCTCCCAAACTCACGCCGCAGCTCTTTGGTGCGCGGGAACGTCGCCGCGAGCCATTCCGCGCGCGAGAGGCGGTTCGGAGTCGCGGCGCGGTTATTTCTTGGCGTGGCCGCTGCCCAGGCGGCAGTAGGGTGCGATGCGGTTCCCCGATGGCGTGGCCCCAGGCACCACCCACGCACACCCCGTCAGCGCCTTGCAAACGGCCTCAGGCTGCTTAGTGCATGGCCCTTGCTCGCGCTTATGTGACGCTGGCGCTGGTGCTGGCGCTGATGCGACAACGGTAGGTTTGGCTCGCGTGGTCGTGGGCTGCTGGACGACCGGCGGCGTCGCGGCCTTCGGTATCGACACTGATGACGGTGTCGACGGCGGTAACGGCGACGGCATCGCCACCGGTCGCTCGACAACCACCACCTTCTCGACGGTCTTGACGATGACGCGTGGGTGCATGGCTGGCGTGGGCACCGCGGCGATCGGCGGCGGGGCCTGCGCAGGGAGCACTGCTAGAGGTGCCGCCGCCGCCGGCGGCACGGGCGGTTGTTGGGCGCATCCGGCAACGAAACAACAGACCACCGACACCACCAATCGCCACGACATGGACGCCCCCACCACAACGCTAAAGCGTAGATCATGAGGGACCGCGCGGGCAACAGCAAGCGCGACGTGGACTGCCGGTTCCAGTGCTCGACTGCTCCCGCAATGGCCGTTGGTGCGCCTAACTCGGCCGACGTTTAGTGCCGGGGGCTGGCGTGTTGACCTCGTGGCTGTGCAGGAGCGTGCGCGAACGCGGCAGCCGCCGCGCCGCTCGCTTTGCTGTGATGCGCCTCCAAACGCAGCGCCGACTCGACGTAGCTGCCCATCCCAAGATCGACCGCCGATTGGCCAGTTATCCGCGACAGTCCTGCGACAAGGTTTCGAGCCATGGCCGTGTGGTCGGGCTTGCCGGTATCATAGGAGTTGTCCGACGCGACGCGCTCCCACAGCAACGTTGCGAGCACCTGCGCGTCGCGCACCGACTCAGGGACAAGACGCGCCGCAGCGCCTTCGAGCGCGCTCCGCGCCGCAACGGGCACATCCTCGTTGCTCGCTACCGCTTGCCAAGTTGCAATGTCGGCGATCTCGCGCCGGATCGCCTCAAGCCCGGTTACTGTCGGCGTGGTCAAGTCGATCGCCAGCACCGGCTCACCAGCCGGCACCGGAAATTCCCACCATTCGGTGAGGTGAGACGCGAGCCCGATGCTTGCGGCATCTACCCCGGCCAACTCTGTCAGCCCCTCAATCAACCGGCGATGCAGCCCATGCACCGTTGGATTGCTATCGATGGTGTCACCGGGATGTGCCGCGGCCCGTCGAGATAGTGCAAGGGCCAGCACCAACAGATCGCGCGCGCCTTGCGGCCTCATTCTCGACAGCGCATCCTCGAGCGTATTCCGTGCGCATCGCCAAGCCAAAGCGTCCTGTTGGTAGCAACCACCAGCGCGCCCCGCTTTCTTGGCTTCCTCGATTGAATGCGTGGCTTGATCGAAATTGCCGGACACTTCGGCGATAGTGGCGGCGATCGTCTGAATCGGTGTCATGTCTCGAACTCCATTCGGTGCGCAACTGAACAATCTGTGTCATACTTAAGCTATGGTCATATTATTGATATGGCCGCGCGATGCAAGGAAAATTTGGGTCAGTCCGTGGATCTCATCACCCCGACGCAATGCCGCGCCGCACGGGCGCTTGTCGATTGGAGCCAGGCGGAGCTTGCGGAGCATGCGGGCGTCGGCTTGGCGACCTTGCGCGATTTCGAGCGCGGCGCACGCGCGACCGATGCGAGCACCATCGCCAAGTTGCGTGGTGCGCTGGAAGCGGCGGGAGTCGCGTTTCTGTTTGCCGGCAAAGCATCGGGGAAGTCCGCCGGCGACGGTGTGCGGCTCAACCGGTGACAAAATGCCGTTCGTCGCTCGCCGGATGACATGACCGCAGCCCTCAGTTCAGGCGCGGTTTTGCGCCGAGCGTGCCGATTGGCGATGATGGCGCGTCGGGAATGCCATCGGCAGCCGGGCCGGTTGCCGATTGCGAGCCAGGTGGCGCGGACAGCGGCGGTTTCACCGGGTCTCGGATGTCAGCAAGGCCATGCATGACGCGAGCACGATCGCTTGGGGTGGCGCCGAACTTGGCCTCCAGCGCGCGGATTTTATCCTCAAGCCCTTGGCGTGTAGTGAACTCCGGGCGGATTTTGGTCACTGTGCCGTACGTCCGCTTTTCGCGCGTGAACATCCGCAGGCCGGTGGGAGTGCGATGGTCATGCAGCGCGAAGGTGCACACACGCCATTCGTGGAGATAGGTGCACATGCGCTCCAGAGCTGGCAGGTCACCGGCCTTGAGGATTGATTGACCCACGCTGCTATTGATGTAGGTCTGCCAGATCTTTTTGACAGCTTCCGATAGGTACTCCGGCGGCGCGATCGCTTGTGGGTCGGTCGTCGGCGCGGCTGCGGCTTCCAATTTGCGACGGCTCCGCTTGCCTGGATTGCCGCGTCTCAATTCCATTTCTGCCGATCTTCTGGCGGGTCCGCGCATGTGCCTATTTCCTTGATGATACCGCTGCAGTTTCTCAAAAAAAGGGGGTGAAAACTTCCGCCCAAAAAAATCTTGCTTACCACGCGGTCCACACGCTTCGCTTTGTAAAAAAAATACCCCCCTCCCCCCCCCTGCCTCTCCGGCCGGCAAGAGGTACTTGAGAGCTATGGAGTCTTCGCGACAAAGCCACGGCCTTCCTGTCCGCAACCACCTATTGGGCCTCGCGCGTGGTAACAGCAGTGAGGGGTGCCAGTGATGTCGTCGACGTACCTTGAACACTTTGAGGCGGCGCCACCTTGCTCTCTGGCGATCAGCCCGTACCGAAAGTAGCTATCACGCGCGGCCAACCCGATCTTGTCGGGATCGTTCTCGCCGGGAATATAAAACTTGCATGCAGTGCAAGGTCCGACTTTCGACAATGTGTCGGCCTTCAAACTCAGTGGCAGCGTGAGCATTTCGGACTCCGGTGTGATCGCTGATCTTATTTGCCCGTAATTATCGCGCGTGGCGTGATTTTCAATTGAGACGCCGCATCATAATTGTAGAAATACGCATCACAATTGAGACGCGCGCGTCACAATTCAATTGTATCGACACTGAATTGTGACCACCTCTCATAATGCGCCCCGCTGCTGAGCATCTTGCACGGTCTGCATGATCAGACCGGGGATGCGGCCTTCGAGCAACGCGACAGCGTCCGGCGTAGCGCCGCGGGCATCGATGGACAGATTGAGCACCGCGCCACCTCGGCCGCCCAGCGCATGATTGGGGATGATCTCACCGCTACCCGGCGGCACGAACAGTTCCGGCCCGCGCTCGCCAACGACGTAGGGTACGCCCGCGTTGACGGCCCCGCCCTCGGCCCGGAAGCCGCCGATCACGGAGTTAAGCCAGCCACCCAGCAACCCACCGCCTTGCACCGACCCACCTCCGAAAAGGGGCTGCAATAGCGTCATTTGCAACGTCAATTTCGCGAAGTCTTGCAATATGGATGCGGTCATTTTTGAGACACTGAAAGCCCCCGACGTGGTCCAAGTTGAAAACGCACCATCGACCGCATGAGACATCACGCCCGTCGACGCCGTGATCGCGCTCAGCGCCCGTTGCGTTTCGACTTGAGCACGGGCGGCCTCGGCATAGTCGGCGGTCAAGCGCATGATTTCCGCGCGCTCTTCGGCCGTGATTTGAATCCCCTTCTGCTTCAGATCGTAAAAGAGTTTTTCCTGATAGGTTGCGACCTGAACTGCATCGGCGCCCAGACCGAGGGCCACTGTTTTGGCCCGCAACATATCGATTTCGCGCTGGCCTGTCGTCTGCATGCGCTCGACTGCCGCAGCCCTTGTTCTCTCTGCCCGTTCGTCTTCTGATGCCGCACGATCAATCGCATCTTGATCTTGCTCGCGATCCTGATCGTGGTCGCGCTTCCCTTGCTGCATGCCCTCTAGCCGCTGTCGAAGCATCAGGTTGTTTTCGAGGTGCTTGTTGAACGCGGCGAGGTCATCTGGGTTGATCGGAAGCTCGCCGGTATCATGCAAAAGCTGCCGTTTTTCCGCGTAGGCTTTGGCTGCACTCGCCGCCATGCCGAACGTCTCCACCTGTATGCGCAGTCCAATCGTCTGCTTCTCCAGGGCGTCAGTATATGTCGAGAGGTCGGCGAATTGCTCTTGGCTGACTTCGATTTTGTCCCACCCGCGTTTTCCCGCCTCATCGTTGAGACCTTCGAGCTTCTGGCGGAGCACTTCGACGGCCTCTCCATTGTCGCGCACCACATCGCCGAATCCTGTGCCAGCCGCCTCCATATTGCGAAAGAGCACGTTGCCGCTCATCTCAAGATCAACAATTGCGGTCTTCGTCGCCGTGATGGCGAGGGGCAATTGCTTATCAGTCAACTGGTCGGGCCTTTTGTAGCCCGATGCGATTGACGCCTCCATCATATCAGCCGCTTCAGTCAGGCTGTTGAGAGCATCGCGTGCCGCGTCCTGGACCTGCTCAGACCAGTCTTTGGCGACGCTCTCACCCTCCACCAGCTTCGCGTTGAAATCACCGACAGCGGTTGCAGGGGCCGCTAAGCCCAAGCCGGACAGCCCAGCCTCCTTGATCGTTGAGAACAGGTTCCCAAACGAGGTCTGTGCCTTCTCCACGTCCTCGGTTACCCCCAACTTTTCGGCCGCCGACTTGGCGAGGTCCCATGCAGCGGTTATGCCGCCGATGATGGGGTTTGCTTTGGCGACGATGGCGGCGAATTTTCCGGGCAACGCCTCGGCTGTGGATCCTACAAGGCCCAGCGCCTTGTCGAGTTGCCCCACCATCGGCACGCTGTCACCGACGAAGCTCTTGACCAAATCGCGCGCGGTCGAGATGCCGGCGGCGAACTTCTCCGTCTCGGCGGAAATGACGATGTTTAGGTCATGTACCGATGATACGCCGTCACCCATGTCGCTTTCCCTTCATGAGGCCCCAGGCCTCGAGTTGGCGCAGGGCTGCGTCCAGTCCGTAGGCGACGGCCACGGTTGCGCCGGCCGCTCTCAGCGCGACGTGCAGCACTGCCTGATCGGGTGACACGCGGCCCGCCTGCGTCTTCAACTCAAGTCCGTAAAGATGGGCGTCGCGCAGCAACACGAGATCAGGCACGCCAGCTTTGACGCCCATGAGCTTGAACCGCCCGGCCTCGGCGCGGCCGCGGCTGCCGCCGTTGGGTGTATGCCACCAGACGACGCCGGGCATCGCCAGCAAGTCGAGATGGCGCGCCACGGCCATCTGTATGCTGTCCTCTGATAACCCTGGTCGCGCAATCACCGCACCGGGTTTGCGCGCGCCCAGCGCCTTTATAACCGCGGCTGCATGAGGACTCGCCATTTATGCGGCCCTCGCCAACTTCGGCGCCCGGAAGGCAGCTACGTGCGTCGTAGCGGCCCTCTCAGGCACCTTGTAAGCGCGCACGCGGCGGCCTTCTCGGATTACATATTGCTTACCACCTGAGAGCTTGTTGAACTCGCGGCCAACTGCGGTCCAATTGCGCACGCTCCAACCAAGTTCCATGCACATTTCTTGGTGCGCTTCGAGCAGGTCATCGGCGTACCACTCACCACAGCGGCCATGCTCCCCTTGCAGCCATTCCAGCAGCGCCATGGCGTGCTCAACCGGAGCGTGATCCGACGGTCGCCAGTCTCTGGCCCTAATTGTCGATGTGATACACTGGTTCGTCGTCACGGGAGTCGCCGGCACCGACAACACCCCAACCGGTTCCGCACCGATGCGCCTCCAGGACATCCCAGCGCGAACCGCCGACAAGATGGCAAGTGCACCGATCATGCCGCACCTCGCGCCGCTTGAATGTGTTCTGCGAGTGCTAGAGCGGATCGCCAATAGCTGGTCACCAACGAAAGCTCGCGTTCATAGGTCTGCCACACGCCAACTAGCTCTTGGCCATAAGCAAGGGCGGTATCGAAGTGCTGCTGATCGTTGTCACCGCCAACGTCCTGCCAAGTATCAAATTGGAAAGCCGCAGCCATATCAAGCAGCGCCTGCTGTGTGGTTGCAATGGCCTCAGGGATGCCAGTCAGCTCGAACTCGCGATCGACAAGACCGTCGCGCAGCATCGCAACCGTTTCGTCTGAAGCTTCCCGAGTCTGATCTGGATCGGGCAAAATGTAGAACTCGCCACCTAGCGACGGCGTTGGAAACGCCAGCAGCGCGTCGCCGAACTGAGTCCAATCGCCGCCCTTCGCTTGCGCCGGACCGAGTGAATTGCGTCGTCTGGCACTCTGAAGCAGGTCAGGCATTGTGTGTGCCATCCTGTTTTTGCAGAAGTGATATTGAACCGCTACCCAGCGCGTTGCGATAATTTGTGGTCAGCTCCGGGTGGGCCTTGAGCATCGCCGCGACGAAGGTCGCATCGTTCTGCTCGAACCACTCCCGGCTCCCGAGCCAGTCTGCGCCTCGCAAGCTGGTAGTTCCCTTGCGAGGCCGTTCCAGCGCTGCCCCTCGCATGGCCGCAGATAGCGACGGCAGGGTAGCGTGCCGCTTTCTGTCTATTGCTGCCGTTGGTTGGGAGGTCGCCATATGATCGCCCTCTACTCCGCGACGCCGGTGTAGTGAAAGCCCAGCGCAAAGATCGCGGCCAACGGGGTCCCTGCCGTGTGCGTGCCGTAAAATTCGGCGGCGAGCTGGAGATACCGGCTATTTCGCACATACCCGAACTTGAGCACTTTGGCGGCCGGGTTTGGGGTCTTCAACGAGCAGATGATGCCGTTGACCATGCCCACAGAGTCCCCGAACATGTCCGATTTAGAGACGGGGGAAAATGCAACGCCGTCATTGGAATGAGAAAGCTTGAGATCGATCCGATTGTTGGAATCGAATGCAATCCCCCCGGGCCCGATCGCGACGCAGAGTACAATGCCTTGGTAAGAGAACAGATCGATGACAGAGCTCGTCACCGACGCGGCCAGCGTGCCGGGACCGATGCCAATTTTGAATGTCTCAAGGTTGAACAGATCGTACATCCATAGATCCCTTTTCTAATCCTACGCGCCCGACGTGGCCGGTGCGCTCCGACGTGGTTGGTGTGATTCGGGTGGCCCAAGCGATTTTATCGACAGGATGACGAACCCGGCAGCAGCCATGGCGGCGATGAATGCGCGGTCACATTGGACATGCCAGGCACGCGAGAATGGCCGTGCTTTTGCGTGTGCTGGCCGCAGCGTGTCGGCAGCTGCAGGCCGGCCACGCTTGCGTGCGGGGCCTCGCGCATGGCCGCGTTGTGCCGGCACCTCGTCCAGCACACGCGCGACGCTGCTGCGCCCGATGCCCAGCGCCTTCGCGACGGCGCGACTTGAACGCCCGGCGGCAACCAGACACCGCACCTCAGATGCTTCATCGGCGGTGAGCGGTTGCGTTGTGCGCCGTCCCGAGGCGCGGGTGGTTTTGCGCAGCGCGCGAGACGGTGCCGTCATGGTGCACCGCCGCGGCCGCCTTCGTATGCGGCCATGGCAGCTGCCAGCTGCTCAACGGTCACCGTTACGCTTGATGCGCTCCTGTATCCCGCAACCTCTTCGGGCGTCATCATAGCCATAACGGGGGCCCATTCTGGCGCATAGCGGCTGATATTTTTTAACTTCGAGGACGCCCACGCTGGCGTTGACTCAGCGGTAGGCTGCTGCGTCCTCGTGGCGATCACCCGCGCCGTCTTCGCCACCTCGATGGCTGACGGCAGGTCACGGCCGCGTTCGTCCTTCATGGCCGCGGCTGTCTTGCGCAAAACCTCGCCATCGAACGTCGCGAGCCGCCCGACGAGCTGCTGGACGAACGCGATAGCTGTCACGCCGTTCTGCGGTGGATTGAGAGCTGCCCGCACCTGGTCAATGAACCCGACGACGATGTGAGCAGACGCCGGATCGTGCCTAGCCGCTTCGATTGCTGCCCGCGAGTCGAGCGTCCAGCCCTTCGCAAAACCAGCTGAATTGAAATCCCCCGCCCTGTTCGCCATGGCGGTTGGGAGAGTGGGTTTCAAAATGGGTTTCCTTTGGTTTCCTCTATAGGCGCGGTCAGAATGTCCGGTATCTCCCGCCAGAATGTCCGGTATCTCGGTGCCAGAATGTCCGGTATCTCCGGCCGCATTACCGGGCGATTTGTCCGGTATATCGTCGCCTTCATTGGCGGATAAATTATTCGGTAAATCGTTGAATCCGACGATCCATATCGCCATGCACGGGCGGCCCATGACTCTACGTCCGCCACGCCATTTATCGTCGATGACAATCAACGGCGGGTGCCCAGAGCCAGACCCGTCCAACCCTGCAAGGGCATCGATGCGTCGGCGGATCGTGCGCACATCGCAACTACACCAGTTGGCCAACCGAGGTTGGCCGGCATAGCAGGGCGTTTTGCGGTCCTGATGCGTGAAATGGGCGATTGCCCGTAGTGTGGCCATAGCCCCGGTGCTGAGACCCAGGCGCGCGGTCACCACCGTCACGTGCTCGTCCGCCTCCCGGCTCATGATGCCCCCCGACCGAACGGGAATAGCGGGTGCCGCGGTGGCCACGTCGTGAACTCGACAAACCCGCTGCTGCGCTCGACCGTGGCCAGGACGTTGTCGAAGCCGCGCCGGCGGTAGTCGGCTTGCCAGGCCGCGTAGGATGGCGCACCAGGCGCGATCCGCTGCATGGGTGTGCTGCCGCCGATCTCCAGCGCGGCCATCACGTAGCGCCCGGAGAAATGCCACGAACGCGGCGGGTCCAGTTCCAGTAGGTTGGCCATCCGGCCCAGCGCCTCGGGCGGCAACCGCGCGAGACTGTGTTCGTCGCGCATACGACGCAACAACAATAGCGGATTCAGCCGCGCCGGCCGGATGTGACGCAGCATCGGCATGATGATGCCATCAACTACATGGCCGTTGCGACCATCGGCGCGCAACGCGGCAACGAGCGCGCGCTCGGCATCGTCGCCGACACTCCCATAGGTGCGCTGGTCAAACACAACGGCGGCCATCAGTGCAGCGCCCCCGTCGCGCTGGTGGGCACGGGCGGTAACGGCCGCCACTCCTGCAACATGCCGCTGTGTTCGGCCTCAGCCCAGCGGGCGATCTGGACCAGGTCGCCGGATGCTAGATGGTAGTCGCGCCACGCCGACCATGCGGGGCTGTCCGGTCGAATCTCGACAGGCGCTGACATGGCCGCGACAACGCATGCCATCTCGAACACCCACGGTGCCCCGATCCAGCGCGGACCCTGCCAGGGCTGATCGCGCAGCGCCTCACACAGGACAGCTAGGCGCGGTGCGGGCAACCGGCCGAACACGTATGAGTCGTGCACCGCGGTCGCCAACGCGATGGCGACCGGCGTCGTTGGCACGATGGGCGCCGGCATGATCGGCACCAGCGCGAGCAACGACGGCATGAGGACGCGCGTCACGTCCGTGTCGCGGGTACGCAGCAGCGTTGCGAAAACGCGGTCTGTCAGCGCACATTGTTGTGTCATCGGCGGCCTCGGTTTTCGAGTGTCGCCGTTGAGCCGCTACGGACTCGGGCATGCGTTTTCATGCGTCGCACCATCGTTGATGGTGGCGGATCGGGTCGCCTATGCTGTAACGAGGATGGCGAACCGGCGCTCACCGGTTCCTATGTACGCCAGCGGTCGCCGCCCACGGCGGCTGCTGGCAGGTTTCACGCACCAGACGCAACGGCACAGCCCGCGCCCAGCGCGGGCTTGCGTTTCAATTGCTCGTCGATGTGCGCCGGCAGTTCTCTAGAGCGGCCAGCAAATCTGATCCTTTGTAGAGGATCGCGCGGCCCAGTTTCGAAAACGGCAGAACCGACGTAGTGCGCCGCATGCGCCGCAACGTGTGTTTTGACCGGTGCAGCGCTGCCGCGGCCTCGTCTTCGGAGTAGTAGACGGCTGGATCGATCTTGATCATGTCGCAGCGCCTCCTGTGCTTGTCACAGTGGCTGGCGCGCGCTCCCGCTCCGTCAACCATCGCTCAATTTCAGAGCGCCGATAGTAGACGTGTTTGCTGAGCTTGATGAACGATGGCCCAAACTGGCGGGATCGCCAATCGCTGAGCGTACGTGGCCGGACACCGATTAACGCCGCGGCGTCTGGTGGTGAGAGCCGATCATTCCCTGTGACTGACGAAGCGGTTGCGCTCTGATTTGCCTGCATTTGGTCGGCTCCATGCAGTTGAATGCATGGATGCGGAACTAACCAGCGTTGGGATTCGCCAACAGTGAGGATAAATGTCAGCAGTTCTGCTGAGAGAGCCTCGTTCGTTGCACATGCCTTTGAATTGCATCACGAATTGTCGCTTCTGCAATACCCACTTTCTTCGTGGAAATTCCCCAGATTCCAACCGAGGCGTTGATGTAGTCGACGGTTGGACCGGTAAGCCCATCGGCATTGCTCCACGACGTTGCGCCGTTGAGATGCACATGATCGTTGACGATATTCCGAAGCAGGCGGTGCGCCGCATGCTTCGGCCGCGGCCCACGCTCTACTTCGGCTTCTATATCGTCGAGGGCGTGATGCCACGAGCGGCCCTCCTTGATCTTTTGATCCAGCGCAACAGCGATATCTCTAGGCGCGTGCCAGTAGATCGCCGCTGCATCCGGCCAGTCCGTCGACCGGTAGGCCCCTTGCCCATTCGCAATCTGCGCGGCGGCCATTGATTTCCGCACGCGCTGCACGACCAAGGCGAGACGCTCCGGCTTACGCTCCAGCGATGCGGCAAAGCCCGCGATCTCGCGGCCTCGCGCCGTTGCAAGGTGCGCCATATCGAAGTCTGATTGATCCTTCGTATTGTGGATTGCGCACAGATCAAAAAGACGGGCGCACTTAAAAAACTGAGATGCCTGTTGTGGAACATTCCGCGCATGGCGCGCGGGGATTTCGACTTGCCAGAAGTTACTCACGGCCGAGGCGTCGCCGGCGGCCGCAGCGAAATCTTCGATGCCCTGAATATCACCGATATGTACGAGGCCGCACACGTATCGCCGCACGATGTCTTGTCGGCCCCCAAGTCCGCAGGCTTTGGTCAACATCGCAAGGCTGGCAAGATTAGATCCTTCCAACAACCCCCCCCATGCGCGCGCACGAAAAGCATCGCGCGACCCGTTAGCATACGGGCCACAACCGCAATCCGTTGAGCAGCGACTTGCGCGCGCAATCTCGGACCACTCGCCACCGTCAACCATTGCCGTCGCGCTCCGGCACTTTCGCCGCCATCTGCGCAGCGATCGCGGCGCCGATGGTGTCGGCGGCGGTCACCAGCGGCGAGCTGGCGAAGTGTGCGTAACGGTCCGTCACCGCCGGCTGCGAGTGACCGAGTAGCCGGCCGATGGTCAGCAACGACATGCCGCCCATGGCACCCGTCGACGCGAAAGCGTGCCGCAGATCGTGCATGCGAAGGCCGGGCAATCCGGCATGGTCCCGTATCCGTTCCCAGATGTGCGGCAGCCCAATGAGTGGGCCGCCGTGGACTCTGCCGCAGATGACATAGGGGTTATCGACCTTGCGCGGCACAGCCGCCAGCACGTCTCGCGCTGGCGCGCTGAGATAGAGCGTCTTGGCTCCGGTCTTGGAGTCCGGCAAGCGCGCGACGCCGTTCGCCAAGTCGATCTCGGCCCAACGCATGCCGAGAATTTCGCCACGGCGTGCACCCGTGAACAGCAACAGCCGGATGGCTGCCAGCGCCCACGGCCACTCTTTGCCATCGAGATCGGACAGCGCCGCGCCCAGGCGCGCCAGCTCTTCGGCCGTCAACAGCCGGTCGCGCTTCTGCTCACGGTAGAACTCGAGCAACCGCGCGGGATTGGATCCTTCCGGCCGCAGCCCTTGCCGCTCGCACCAGGTGAAGAAGCTGCGCAGCATGGCGACGGCCCGGTTCGCCTGGTAGGGGCTGGCCTCGGACTTGCGATGCAGCTTCGCGATATCGGCCCGCGTGATGTCGCCAAGCACCCGCCGGCCGATCATGGGCTTGGCGTGGTTGTCATAGGTGTTCTGGTAACCCTTGGCCGTGATCGGTTTGCGCTTCGCCTTGACGTGCATCCGCATCCAGTCCGCGAAGGCGTTATCAACGCGCACAGCGCTGCGTTCTGCGACACGGGCCTTCGACTTTTCCGAGGCTGGATCTTTGCGGGCCGCGACATCGCCCGTCGCTTGCCTCGCGATGTTGCGGGCTTCGTCCAGGGTGACAGAGCCGTGGCGCCCGATGGTCAGCTTTCGAACGCGTCCGTCGTGCCGGTAGACGAGCCTGTAGGACTTTGTCCCCGTCGGGCCAACCTCACAGCAGAAGCCGCGCAAGTCAGCGTCCCAGACGGTGTAGCGTTCACCTTCCGCGGCCAGGTCATCGACCACCCGCTTACTCAGGCGCGCCTTGCGCTTTGCCGTGTTTTTCGAACCCTTGGCACTCATTGTGTTACACCGCGTTCTGTTACACCGCTCCGCGGACCGTCTGAAACTCGACCCAAAAACATACGGTCTATGATTCCGTGCAAAGATGGTCCTGCGTGGAACTCCGGTGTAACAGATGAACGCCCATGAGTGACCACCGACGCACACGAGTGAACACCTTAGTGGTTGAAAAGTAACGTATTGACCACGAGTGCTTGCAAGTGATCGCGCTCTGGGCTTAACTGTTAATCGGATGGTCGCTGGTTCGATCCCAGCCCGCGGAGCCAAACTTTCTTGATCCAGGTTTCGTGCGGGGCGGTATGCTGCTCGGACTTCCGGCGCACGCGCTGACGAATTGTCTTGGATTCAGGCATGACCACTCCTCCCCTACCTCTCGCCATCACCATGGGCGAACCAGCCGGCATCGGTGGCGAGATCGTGCTCGCGGCATGGGCCGAACTGCGCACCAGCGGACCAGCGTTTTTCATCATTGATGACCCCGCCCGGCTGACCAACCTTGCGAACCTCCTCGGCAAAACCTCGAACCTTCGCGAAATCACCTCACCCGAACAAGCCGCAGCCGTGTTCCCCAACGCCCTCCCCATCCTGTCCGTCGGCAGTCGCGTGGATGCAATCCCTGGCCGCCTCAACGGAGTCCATGCCGGTGCCGTCGTCCGATCCATAGAATTGGCCGTCGGCTTCGCACAAAGCGGCGCGGCCAGCGGCATCGTCACCAATCCCATCCAGAAATCGACGCTCTACGACGCCGGGTTTGCCTATCCCGGCCACACCGAATTTCTCGGCGCACTCGCCGGCGGCGGGCGCACACCCGTCATGCTGCTCGCCTGCCCTGAGCTGCGCGTCGTGCCGGTCACCGTGCACCAATCCCTGAAATCAGCCATCGCCGGCCTCACCACGGCAGCTATCGTGCAACAGGCGCGCCTCGCAGCTTCAGCACTCCACCGCGACTTCGGCATCGCGCGCCCGCGCCTCGCCATCGCCGGTCTCAATCCTCATGCCGGCGAAGGTGGTGCCATGGGCGATGAAGAAGCGCGCATCATCCAACCCGCCATCGATGCTCTCCGCGCCGATGGCCTTAGCGTGAGCGGCCCACTGCCGCCAGATACGATGTTCACGCCCCGCGCGCGGCCCACCTACGACGTCGCCATCTGCATGTACCACGATCAGGCGCTGATCCCGCTCAAAGCGCTCGACATCGACGGCGGCGTCAACGTCACGCTCGGGCTCGATATCGTGCGCACCTCGCCCGATCACGGCACCGCCCTCGACATCGCCGGTCGCGGCCTCGCCCACCCCGGCAGCCTCATCGCCGCCATCCACATGGCCGACGCCATCGCCAAACGGCGCGCTCAAGCCCCGCCCGCTTAAAAATTGCTGCAAGTATCTCGCAAATCAATCCCGCCGAAGCCTTGGCGGAGGCGGATGGAGCATCCAAGCAGGTTGGTCAACATTTGGGAGGCCTTGATGAGACTCGTTACTATGACGACCGCTCTCGTGTTCATGAGTGTCAGTGGCATCGCACACTCGGCAAGTTTGGTCGGAAAGCCGAACATGTCGCCATTGCCCGGCTATTCCACAGTGCAGAAGAAAAAATGTACGTTGGCGCAATGCCAGAAGAACTACTGTGACCGGGTTCATCCCGGCTCGACAACTTGCGCGGCCAAGTGTGTAGACCTGGGCAATTGCTGAGTTACAGTTGAACTGAAATGTTTACGACGCGACCTCAAACCCGAGGGCACGTTTTTTTTGGCACTCTTGCAAACCGTTTGCGTCAGAAATGCTTCTTCGCGAACGCGCGACCGGAACCCGACTTTAGATATCGCTCGAAAGCGGTTGCCTTTGCGGAATCTGCAAATCCAATGGTGACAATCACCTTCCACGGACGAAATTTGTTCGTGTGTGTCGACTTTCCAGCATTGTGCTCTGCAAGCCGCCGTTCAGGGTCGTCGGTGATGCCGACGTAGTGCTTCGATGCATCGAGTTCGCTTCGAAGGATGTAGACCGAGGTCATGTCGACCAGTCCGCCTTCAGCACTGCACTTGTTGCGACCACCACCGCCGCTTAGTCCCGCCGAAGCCTTGGCGGAGGCGGATGGAGCGGGTGAAGGGAATCGAACCCTCGTCATCAGCTTGGAAGGCTGTTGCTCTACCATTGAGCTACACCCGCGCTCTGCTATTGTCCGCGCCGACACGCGTAACCGCGAGCCGGCCGGCGCGGACGATGCACCTCGTCGCTTCCGGCCGGCTCCGGGTTACCGGAGTCGGAAGCGAC